>NZ_JAMQGP010000002.1:361929-723859 GCF_023703465.1 Echinimonas agarilytica
AGCCTTGGTTCCAAACTGAATTTACGCGAGACAGTCTTCGTGAAGATGTTTGGAATCCTAATTGGCTCTATATCCATAACAACAACATTTCTCCACTATTAATCGGTGAGTGGGGCGGATTTATGGATGGCAGCATTAACCAGCAATGGATGGAAGCGCTAAGAGATGAGATTGTTGATTTGCAGTTGCATCATACATTCTGGGCCATTAACCCCAATTCCGGCGATACCGGTGGTTTATTGAAAGACGATTGGCTGACATGGGACGAAGAAAAGTACAGCCTGTTGAAGCCTGCGCTTTGGCAAAATGGTACCAAGTTCGTTGGTTTGGATCATCAAGCCAAAATTGGCGGTACGGCTGATGTAGGTATATCACTCTCTGAACACTATGAATCGCCTTAAAATAGATAGAGCAGCAATGTTGTGCTGCTCGAACCCTATCACTCAGGTAAGCATAAGATGTGTCCTTTTTTATGCTTATTGACCTGCCTCCACTGAGTGACGCTTGCCTCGACGTTAGCTACAATGTCGAGGCCTTTTTGCACCAAAGCTTTTAGTCAAAGTTTTTAGTCAAAGTGCCAATACATCAACAACTTCTATTTCGTCCACCGTCGCAAATCGAAACCTTATATTCCATCCATCTAGTTTTACGCCATAAATGCGATCACCGATTTGATCGCGTTGATACGCTGGCCGGGGATCTTGTTGCAACACTTGTTCAATCAATAGAATTGTATTGGGCGCTAATTGGTCGCGAGCTGATTGCCCAAAAACAATGCGCTTGGTTGCAGGTGGAGGACTGTCTGCGTAGCCTCCTTTGGCATCAGGAACGGATTCTGCGTAAGCAAGGTAGGGTTTTATGTCGAGAATAGGCGTGCCGTCCACCAGATCTAAACCTTCCACCGATATACGATTCACTGGCTTTCCATCGACGAAGAGATGGTCAATGGCAATTATTTTCACCAGAGACATTCCAATGGAGTTTGGCCGATAAGTACTCCGAGAGGCAAACACTCCGACTTTTCGATTTCCACCTAATCGGGGAGGGCGAACGAGCGGTTTCCAGCCTTGTTGTTTGGTTTGATGAAATTCAAAGATCACCCAGATGTGGCTAAATTCACCCAACCCTCGAACAGCTTCGGGATGGCCACATTCTCCCACTAAATCACAATGACCGATTGCTGCTTTGGCCAACCCAGGTTGGCGAGGTACTGCAAACTTTTCGAGATATGGGGAACGAACGTAGCCGATAGTAATCATGGCTGAGATTGACTCGGAACCGCCAAAGCGCGGGCATAACAGGTGACAAGCGTTAGGCATTGTGGTGATTCTGTGTTGTATTCTGTTTCACACACGTCAATCACGATACCATTGGCTTTGAGATTTGCAGCAGCAATGCGCGCTTGGGTTCTTGCATCTGCTGTGGCCGCCGGCACATCGTTTTCGGCTTGTTGGCAACTCATGCCTTCGATACTGCCGATATTTTTGTAGCCAGATGGGATCTGGTCACTTTCGAACACTTGGACTTGGCTTGGCTTGAAGTACTCGGTAAAATTTTCTTTATCGAGGTTGGTGCTCACATCGTAGTTGTTGGCGCATCCCACCAGCGTTGTCGCGCATGCGAGTAACAATATCTTATTCACATTCAGCTTCCGTACAGTTGCAAAGAGCGATTATTCTGCTTGGGTTAGCTGTATAGCGCAACCATTTAGCAGTGTTTTAATTAAGGAATAGCGTGTTTGAATCAAATCGAAAAGTACTCGTAGGCTCCCTTGTCTTGGCTTTAGTCATTGGCGTGGGGTTGACCCTTTGGGGGCAATCGCGAAAGAGTGCTGAATCACGCGAGGGGATTTTGTTGCCGATGTTGATGGTCCAAAGCCCTTATCTAAAACGCTTTAGAGTTGACTCGTTAGAGCATCAACCTTGGGTGGATATTCAACGCAGTGACAATCGTTGGCTGGTGAATGGCCAAAGTGGCTATCCCGCCAATATGACAGCGATGGCAGAAGTGATTCAGCGACTGTCGCAACGACGTATTTTAGATAGCATGCCTTACGCGGCTGAGTTGCCTAGCGTAGCGACGAATGAATGGGATCAAGAGTCTCCTGCATGGTTGCGTCTAACCTTGATTGGAGCGAGCAATTACCATCGACAAGTGTGGGTCGCTAAGCCTATCAAAAATAGCGAAGGGAACTGGGAGCAATGGGTTCGAGTGGAAAAGGAAGACTACAATTATTTAATTGATGATCTTGTGTTTCCGAGTCAATTCGTTTTGCCTGATATTCAACAGTGGTTAAAACCTATCCAAATAAAATTGTCAGATTTTTCTCGTTTTACCGTGAGCATTGAAGATGCAGCTCAACATCAATGGGTATTTAAAAACGTAAAAGGGCAATGGCTCGAGTCAACATCAAGTGTTATTTCTGCGCCCATAATGCCTGATGATTTGTTTGCTTTACTTTCAGCTGTTGAACCGAAATCGGCTTCATTAAAGCAAGCGGGGTTAAAAGGAAGATTGAGTTACGCTGCAAAAATTTCAAGTGATGATGGCCAATGGATTGAAATTGCATTTTATGAAGATGGCCCCGACACTTGGATTGATATTCGTTCGAGCATTGATTATCAAAATTCTAATGACGAATGGATTCGGTATTTGATTCAGATTTAAATGTCTATTCAGATACAAAAAAGCTCACCGTAGTGAGCTTTTTTGTTAGCCATTAAATCGCCTTAATTAAATTAAGAACTCTTCTAGTGCTTTTCCTGAATCAAGTTGTGCTTGTAAGGCCTTAGGTGTGCGACCTTGGCCAGTCCAAGTTGCTTCAGAGCCATCTTCAAGCCAAAACTTGTATTTCGGTGGGCGAGGAGCGCGTTTTGCTTTTATCGGAGCAGCTGCATCGCCCAACAAATCTTCTTCTGTGATATCGCTTTCAGCCATGAGGGCTTTAATTTTTTCAATTTGCTCGAGGCGTTCTTTTTGTTGTTCAAGTTCTTCGGCTTCTTGTTCTTCAACTTCAACAATTAAAGCTTCAAGTTTTTCCTTGAACTCAACAAGACGTTCAGAAGATTCGCCACGCAAAGCCGCACGTAAACGGCGGGTATTACCTAAAATGTCAGCAATGTCACTCATAAGTGTTCCTACTAGTAATTAAGAGAGCAATAAAAATTTTGAATTTTAATTTCCTTTAGATTGTATACCGGAGCTGAAATAATTCCAATAGTTTGAATTAGATTGATGAATAAAATATAAAGGAAGAGATGCAAAAAAGCCTGCAAAATATTGCAGGCTTTTGAAGAGATTATATCGAATGTTAGAAAGCGTAGTTATATTGCGCAGAAAACAAATATGCGTTTACTTTATCCAATGTTGCATCGAGTGTTGTAATGGGGCTTCCATCAACGAGAAACTCTTCATGAACAGATTCTTTACGACCATGAATAAATGCAGCGCCAACGTCAATACTCGATGACTTATCCAACTCATAGGTGAAGCCTGCAGTAAACCATTGGCGTGAGGTGTCTGGAATTGAAATCGTACGATATTCATCTTTGACGGGGCTATCGTCATAGGCGTATCCGCCTCGGATGGTCCAATGCTCATCCATGATATAGGTGAGCCCTAATGAAGCGCGCCAAGAGTGCTCAAAGTTTTCTTCCTTCAATAATATGTCATCACCGATGGGTGTCGTCTCATCGAAATCAACGGTGAGTTCTTCGAATGTTCCCCACCCTGTATAGTTGAGGCTAGCTTGCACTGACCACTGGTCGTCCATTCGATGATTCACTGCGAATTCTGCCAGAGCGGGTAAATCTAGGCCTAAACTGCCTGGAACATTCGACATCTGAAGCAGATCTGAATTGAAGTCGCCTTCCAAGTCTACATTCACCTCTGAACGATAGGTCAGTCCAATATCTGTATCTGGCGTTGGAGCCCACAATAGGCCGATATTCCAACCCCAGTCCCATCCGTCTCCGGAAACATCACCAATTTTAGCGCCGCCGGGAATCTGTGGAAGATTAGGTAACTGAGCACCATCAGGTAACTGGGGATTTAGCCCATTTGCAATGCTGTTATAAGCGCCGTATGCGGCGTTGTCATCATTAAAGTAAAGTGGCGTACTTGAGCGAATGCTGCCATCTGCGTATACGGCATTCACGCCTAAACCGATAGATAGCTCTTGGTTGACCTGATATGAGATATTGGGGTTAATATTAATCGTGATGAGCTCGGTTTTTTGGCCGTATTCTGTGGCATTGAAACCTTCCGAGAATTCGGTGCTTAAGCCAAAATTTGAAAATGTGGCTAAACCCACATGCCAGCGCTCGTTGATTGGCACAATGACGGCGAAACTGGGAACAACTGCGCTTGGCGCAAAATCTTCTGCATTTGCGGGGCGCTGCGAGTCGACCGATGGTAGTTGCTGACCTGAAAGCCCAGAAGCTATAGGTGCTAGGGTATTGTAGCCTTCAGCCAAGTGATTGGTGGTGGTTCCTTTGAGATCAACTGACGGATTTATATACGTCAGTTGGCCGCTCATAGATATTGTGCCAAAGCGGCTCATTGCCGCAGGGTTACGGGCCAAGATTGAGGCGTTTTCAACGGTGGCAGCTTCACCTGCAAATGCTCGGCCTAAACCATTGGCACTGTGCTCGTGAATTTGAAATCCAGCAGCGATAACTTGGGGCGATAGTATAGAAAATGCACAACCTACAGCGATTGCACAAGGTGTCGATAAAATTTTCATAGTGTTTTAATTGTATTGTTGTTGTAATAAATAATAACCAGCACTCGCAGTGTATTGTTCTAATAATGTTTTGCAAGATGACATTGGGTAATTCTCGAATACTTTGCAAAATATCGAATTTATAGGGTGGAATAGCGGTGTTTTTGCAACATTTTGTTAAATTTTGTCAGCTTTCAACACATCAACTTATGGCTTGCTTAAGGCTCCGCCAAGATATATTCATGATTGAACAAAATAGCCTCTATCGCGATCTTGATGGGTATGACGAGAACGCTTGGCACCTTATGCTATTTGATCAACAAGCACTCATCGGTTATGCCCGCTTGGTGCCTCCGGAACGTCCTGGTGATGTGGTGAAGTTGGGCCGCTTAGTGGTGGCCAAAAATTATCGCAAGCAAGGTGTCGCGCAACAAATGATGAAGACCCTCATTCAGTTCAGTAGCAAGGATTTTCCCAATTCAGACATCACGTTATCTGCGCAAATTCATTTAACCGAATTTTATTCGGGGCTTGGGTTTAAAGTACGGGGAGAGTCATATGATGATGGCGGCATTGAACACGTTGACATGTTCAAAACCGCCTAGAAGGTAGGGTTAGATAGGGCCCCAATTAATATTCTCTTCGAGGGTTTGTTCAAGTTTTTGAATGTGTTGTTCAGATTTTCCAATGACAACCAACCCTGTGGTGCCGTGCACGAATACTTGACCTTTGAACTGACCGTCGGAAAAGTGCTTGGACACTTCTTTAAAGTCATTCACGTTGGGTACAACAAACACCGTCACGCGCTCATCATTCACGCCCATTACCAGATGCAAGCTGCGCTTTCCCTTAAAATCACAGTGGTTTGCATAGTACACCGGTGCAACCGCTTCGGTTAGGTGTGCGCCATAACCCGCAAGTTTGGCATTGACTTGCGATAATGTGGCATGTTCATTTACGTCGCTCAAAACTGCTGGCTCATGATACACATGCGCCAACGCGTAATTAGCAAGTTCTGAATGGGGTTGAGGCCAAAGCGCAAACGTTGCTGTGACCACCAAAGTGATACTTGCCGCCATCGCAAATATCCATTTCCGAGTTTGATGCTGCTCTTTATGCTGGTCGAAGCGTTGCTTGAACAATAGCTCATCGGCTAGGCCCTCTGGCACATCCACTGCGAGTGCTGCAGCTATTTTATCATCAAACGCTTTCATTTCAGCCACTTGAGATTGGCGCTCACGACTGGTTTGTATGGCTTCCTTCATTGCCGCATCGTTGTCATACGGATCGGCAATCAGCCGTTTACGGAACTCTAAATCATCCATTGCTGTGCCTCCTATTTGAGATTTGGCCTTCCAGTGCTTCTTTTAACTGATTTCTGGCTCTGAAGAGCCGCGTCATTACCGTGTTTTTGTTCAGGCCAAGTTCTGCTGCTATTTCTTCGCCAGTATAGCCGCCGATAATTTGCATCATCAGTGGTTCTCGATATTCCGGTGCAAGCATTTGCATTTGTCGACGTATCAACTGCTGTTCCATTTCAGCTTCTGCGCTTAAAGTGGCGGTATCTGATAGCGTTACATCGTCCATGTCGACCAAATCAAACTGCTTACGTTCAAAGCGACGCGCGTTTTCACGCCGTAAAATAGTGATGAGCCAAGACTTTGCAGCTTTGGAATCTTTCAAGGAGTCGAGGGATTTCCAAGCTCGCAAAAAAGTTTCCTGAACCAAGTCTTTCGACACTGTACTATCCTGACAAAGCCAGTAGGCGTATCTGTACATGTCTTTATGAAACGCTTTAACAAGGGCTTCATAGCGATTTTGTTTTGTATTCATATCCGATAAGACCGGGATGGATTCATTTTTATTTCGCACGAATTACAATTTCCTTGCGTTTGACGAAGTTCACAGTTCGACTAGAACTTGATCCAGTTCAATATTCTGTTTTCAGTCAGGCGTATTATTCAAATTAAGTTAAGGAATCCGGTGACCCAATGAGTCAAAATCTTTCAGAAAAAGTTCATGAATCTCAAGCTTGTTGCTGCGTAGATGTTGGTTCAATTTTGGACAACAGCGACACAAAAGCAAGTCAAACGGCATTGTGTGCAAATGAAACAGAAGCGAAAGCACTGCTTGAAGTTTGGCATAAAAGCGCCGTAAAAGCTTCTTCTGAACCCTTTGAAATGACTCATCAAATTGATCCCGTACAAGACGGTGTTCAATTATCAGTGGAGTTCACTTTTTCGTGTCAAGCTGAAGCACTTATTTTTCAGCTCGGACAGCGATAACGATTCTCACAGCCTCTCCAGCACTTTTTGGGCATACCTAGTATGCCCCTTTTTTTGCCTGAATTTTGGCTATTCTATAGTGCCAACGTTGATGACGTTGGCGTCTCGGAATGTCCTCAACGATACAATTCAAATGTTTCGGACTTTGCTTTGCCTTGAGACGTTAGTTCATCTCGCATGAATTCAAGGGCCTGCTTCAATTCTTTGCATGACGCGTCGGATGAATCATGGCCGTAGCGTGTGGACTTCACTTTATTGTAAAGCACTTCGACGGCTTTGATATGTTGTGATGATTCGGGGTGTTGCACCAACAAATGACTCAAAGTCGACACTTGATAAGTTTCCTTAAGCCAACGGCGCATAGGCTGACTCAGATCGCCCATTTGTGGTTGTTCGAGTGCCTGAACTAAGTCTTTCCAACTTTCATTTTGCGGGGCTTTTGGCTTCTTCGGTGGGACTTTTATGTGACTAGGCAATATCTGCTTGAGATAACGCACATGAAGCCACCAAGCCAATAGCGTTACGAACCAAAGTACTGAAACGGCAGTGAGCGCCGAGTAAAGCCATACCGGAGCGCGAGTAGGCGTTGCCTCAAAATCTGGCAGTGCGACCTCTGGTTCTCCTGTGGCAGCTTGAGCTGGAAGTACTTCTATTGAGCGAGCTGGAAGTGTCACTTCCGCCATTTGATGGTATCGCGTATCCCAATACTTCAAGGTCACTGGGGGCAAACTTAAAGTACCGGGTTCTGTCGCAATAAATGCAGATGTTTCAACTCGTTGCGTAATGACGCTATTGCCACGATATGTGGTGCTGGTCTCAGTCTTATCAGGATAAACATTCACATTGGTAGGGTACTGAACACCTGAGACGGGAAGCCTATCTTCTGAAATACCATTCGCAGTAATGACAATTTTCCGACTGACAGGTTCGCCCACATAAATACTTGATTGGTCGTCAGATTGCTCTTCGATAGTGATATATTCAGCAGGAATGAACGGTTGTTCTGCCTCATCAGGAATCGGCATGATAAAGAGCTGTTTGTCATCTGATACCACTTGCACTGGTCGTGTTCTGGCATTGTCAAAGAAGCTACGAGCCTGGGCCGTTACGACCGTTCCGGCAAACATGGGCGGGCGCAATGAATACATGCCACTTTCTTCAGCTGATACTGCATATTTGCGGCTAATCACGCGATAGCGTTTACCATTTACAATTTCAATATTGTCCGTGTCTTCTCCCATTTGAGAAAAGTCCAGGCCATCGCCTTCCGGATCGGACAAGCGTCCTCGCTCCAGTTGCACCGATAGGTACAACTTGGTATCCAGCACAGCGACTTGTCCTGGGTAAGCGCGCTCGGTCGACATTTTGTTTTCTATATAGATATCGCGTTGATTGGCGGCACCTTGAGTTTCTTTTGCAACCGTCAGGCTGATTGGGCGAGAAGCAACTCCGTCGTAGCGAAAAGCCGGAATGGTATAGGTTCCAGGCGTGCGAGCAATGAGCACGGTTGTCCAAGTTGTGGAGCGTGAAGTTTTGAAATTTACGCTCTTGGTAGAACGATTCACGTGTGTTTGACCAACCACGAAATTTTTCAACAAAATACTCGTGTCGATGGCATCTCTTGGAATGTCGTCGTCGGCTACAATTTGCAGTACAAATGATTCATTCGTGAGCACTGGGTTTTTATCAATTGTGGCCTCAATGCTGGTGAGGGCTTTAGCCGGAAATGCGACCAGTACAATAATCCATATAAATAAACGATGCATTTACCAAACCTCATCATCGGTCATCAGGCGTCCATCGGCCTGGCGTTTACGATATTCTAATTGCATTTTGTTTCTGAGCAGCACAGCCGGATCGTCTGGCAATGTATTGAGCCGCACGTCCTCTATTTCTTCTGCGTCGGGTGATTCGTCGTCAGTGGGTCGTCCCACAATAGGGCCTTGTTGTTCAGGCTCCGCTTGGGCTGGGTGTTGTTCTGGAGAGCCACTGCCTTGTTGGGAATCTGGTGGAGATTGTTCGGCAAGATCAGGTTGCAACTGACTTTGTTGGGAGTCTTCACTGTTGTCTTGCGCTGACTCTTCTGGCTCAGAGGAGTCTGATTCAGGGGACTCCTCTGAGTCGCTATTCTGATTTTGTGGCTCATCCGATTCATCTTGCTCTGATGGCTGTTCATTTGAGTTTTGTGGTTGGTCTGAATCGTCGTTAGTTTTGTTGGCGTCAGATTCTTGTGGATCATCCTGATTATTTGATTCAGAAGTGTCGTCGGAACTGTTTTCAGAATCTGATGAATTGCTATCAGATTGTTCCGATTCAGAGTTGTCTTGCGACTGTTCTTGTTCACTATTGTCTTGCTGATCTTGCTGATCTTGCTGATCTTGCTGATCTTGCTGATCTTGCTGATCTTGCTGATCTTGCTGATCTTGCTGATCTTGCTGATCTTGCTGATCTTGCTGATCTTGGAGTTGTTTCAACACCTCGATATTGTGCAAGGCATCTTCCATTCCGGGTTCAAGCTCCAAAGCTTTCTCATAGGCGGCGATGGCATCATCAAATTGTTGTTGTTGAGCAAGCGCGTTGCCGAGATTGTAATGTCCGTCAGCACTGCCATCAGTTTGAAATTGTTTTGCCGCCGCTTCGAAATCACCACTGCGATATAGCGCTGCTCCTTTTTGCATTGGGTTTTGATACAGCTCGGCAGCTCGGCCAAAATCCTTATTTTGAAATGCATCATCTGCTTGTTGTGATTTGTTTTTCCACAAATCTTGCCACTCAAATGCATGCGCATGTGGAGGCTGCCAGAACAGCACTAGCACAAACGTGATAATTGCGCCCTTGCGGAATAAAAGTAGCATGAATGGAGCTAGTAAAAGCATTAGATAGGGGCCAAAGTCCTCACGCACTTGGGCTATTTGTTGCTGACGTTCGGCATCGCTCAGAGCAGCCTTAGAGCTAGCTTTTGCCAGTAACTCAATATCACGATTACTACTGCGCATGGTGACTGCAATACCTCCGGTCTCACGCGCTAAACGCTTACTTATATTGTGATTCGCAGTGGGTACAGCTATGCCGCCTGCGTTGTTTTTCAACAATTCGCCATTAGGTAGCTTGATCGGCGCGCCAATTTCGGTGCCCACTTGCATGATATTCAACGTGTAATCCGTTGATTGCAGTAGGGTACTGACCGCTTCCGCTCGTTTTTCTGAAATACCATCAGTGATTAAAATAATACTGCCGCGCTGGTGGCCCGCTTGTGTTAAAAGCTCGATGGCTTTTTCCATCGCGATATCAGGGCGAGAGCCATATGACGGCATAATGTCGGGTGAAAGCGAACCAATAAAGTTATTCAGCGTTTTTCCGTCACCCGTCATTGGGCTGACGACGAAGGCATCACCGGCATATGCGATCAGGCCTGTTTCACCCCCTTTCGTTTCTTTTACGAAGTCGATGGCTTTAAAGCGTAAACGACTGAGCCTGTTCGGCGATACGTCGGTTGACCACATCGAAAGGCTCATATCAAGCACCAACACGCGGGCTTGCTCAGAACTAAATAGAGGACTAGGCAATGTTCTAAAACTTGGCCCCGATAACGCAATAATTGCAATGAGCAAAGCGCTTATGAATAGAGGTGTGGGGTTTTGATGTTTCTCGGGTTTTTGCACCATGCGTGACTGCAAGTGTGGCGAAATCAACGAGTGCCATGAGGTTTTCTTGGGTTTATAAATGACAAACCCCAATGTCAAAATGACCCAAGGTACAAGTGCCCATAGCCAATCTGGGCGAATCCAAACGAAATCAATCATGCGTTAGAGCCTCCCGTTTTGGTTTTTCTAAATTCTCCGTTTTGTAATAAGCGTACGATGAAGAGCAGCACCGATAGACCAAGTGCTGCGGCTAACGGGTAGAAAAATATATCATGCATGGGACGGAAGAAAGTGGAGTCACTTGCCACGGGTTCCAAAGCATCAATGGCACTGTAAACTTCTGCCAAGCTTTGGGCATCTTTGGCTCGAAAGTAACGGCCTCCTGTGGCTTCTGCAATTGCTGTAAGGCCGCGTTCATTGAGGTCACTCGAAGGATTAATGGTTTGACTACCCAACAAAGAGCGCTTCACCATCACTTCAGCACCCACACCCACGGTATAGATGGTGACGTCATATTCTTTGGCGATCTGAGTCGCACGCTCTGGACTGAATTTGCCAGAGGTATTGTCACCATCGGTGAGTAACACCAGCACTTTGTGGTCCGATTTTTGGTTCAACATGTGCTTAACTGAAACACCGATAGCGTCGCCAATGGCGGTCATTCTGCCGACTAAACCAAGCACTGCTTCATCTAAAAACGTAGAGACAGTTTTTCGATCGAATGTGAGAGGGGCTTGTAAATAGGCGGTATCGGCAAACAGCACAAGGCCAATGCGGTCGCCTTGTCGGCGCTCAATAAAGTCACTGAGTACCTGTTTTACGATGGTCAGACGATCCACTGTTTGACCATTGAGATTCATGTCTTTAATCGACATTGATTGTGATAAATCGACGGCCACCATCAAGTCTCTTCCCTCCAGAGGACGACCAATAGGTTCGCCTTCCCATTGAGGGCGGGCCATCGCGGCAATCAGAAGTATCCAGATCACCCAAATTAGAGCAAGCTGCGATCGTTGAGGTGTTACATCTCTCATTTGCCCCGCTAATTGCGTTGCTGTGGGTAAATATAACTTTGCCAATTGTGCGGGCTGAGCCGGTAAAAAGCGTCGAACAACCCAAGGTAGTGGCAGTAATATGAACAGCCAAGGCCACGCAAACGTCATGATTTGGCCTCTTTCTTGGTGATTTTCCAGCTTTGCGCAACCCAGCTTGAGGCGCCTTTTTGGAGGGCTTCAGCATGTTCTGGTGTCATGCTTTTACCTGAATATTGATAGGATTTTAATTGCTCAATCATTGGTAGAACGTGAGCTTTAGCTTGTGTGTCAGTATGTGCGGATAACCATTGTTGCCAAGCTTGACCGCTAAGAGAAGCAACATGAGGTGCTTGACTGTAGCGTAAAGCCACCACTTTCAGCACTTCATTGATAGATTCTGGATTCACTTTGGAACGAGGCCAAGAACGTATTTCTTGGCTTGCTTGCTGAGCATATTCACGGTGTTTCTTTTGCTTGATATAGCGTGTTACGACAACCGCTATGCAGCTGACTAAAACAGCCAACACCGCCCACCAACCCGGGGCGAGTGGAAACCAACCCGACAGCCGGGGTAAATGAATGTCGGCGATCGGTAATTGCTGCTGCGTTGCAACGGTCAAAAAGAGGTTGTAGAAGCTCATAATAAAGCTCCTTGCAACTGTTGTTCGAGCGATATGGCTGCGCTTAATTTGTATTGGTGGCGTGTCACTTGCGAAAGAACTTGTCGGCAGTATTGCTGTTGACGCATTACGCGTTGTTGATAGTCATCTCTAACTGAGTTGTTTGATAAGTTTAACAAACCACTTTCAACACCATCGCTAACGCAAAGGTCGCCTTTAAATTTTTCTGCGAGATGCTGTTCAAGCGGATCAAATATATTGAACGTCATAATTTGATTGTGACGTTTGAGCATCGCTAGGGCTTGCTCGGATTCTGCATCTAAACTTTGAAAGTCGCTAATCACAGCAATCATTGCACCGGTATGGGCATGACGCCTTAAATGTTCAAGTGCTTGGCCTAAGCGGTTTGATGGGGACTGACCCTGCTCGGCCAAATGGTGCTGATGACTGTCTTCAATGGTTTCTAACACGTGTGTCAATCCCTGACGTCTGGCGCGAGCAGGAACTTCGCTAAATTGGTGATCGGTAAGGCATACCATGCCAACGCGGTCGCCCCCTTTAAAAGACGACCAAGCCAAGGCCGCGGCCAGATAACATGCTTGAGTAGATTTTAAATAGAGGCTTGAACCAAAACGCATTGAAGCCGATAAATCTAACAAGATAAAGACTGGGCGTTCGCGCTCCTCTTCATACAGTTTGGTATGGGCTTTGCCCGTTCTTGCGGTAATACGCCAGTCAATAGCTCGAATGTCATCGCCTTGTTGATAGGCTCTGACTTCGCTAAATTCCATGCCTCGTCCCTTCATTCGAGACAAGTATTGTCCGTGGCGGCGCCCCACTAAACGTGGATCGGGGCGCAGCGACAGCAAGCCTGCAAGCGGCTGGCATGCGAGCAAATCGTTCATGGTGATATGAATGCCATCGCCAAGAGTAAGCTGCGCTTGAGCCTCAGACTGATTTTCTGAAGACCACCATTTCATTAGGGTGCAGGTACCTTGTCTAAAATATATTCAACCACTTGTTCTGCGTTGATACCGCTGGCTTCAGCTTGATAACTCAGCAGCAATCGATGGCGCATGACGTTCGCGAACACGGCTTGAACATTATCGGGTGAGACAAAATCTTGGCCTTGTAGCCATGCATGTGCTCGAGCACAACGCTCCAAAGCGATTGTTGCGCGAGGCGACACACCATAAGACAGCCATTGCGCCAATTCAGCGCTGTACTTGGCCGGTTCCCGTGTGGCAACAACAAGCTCGACCAAATAACGCTCTACTATATCTGCCATGTGTAGCGATAATGTTTGCTGACGGGCTTCAAATAGTGTGGCAAGCGGCATAGGCGTGATTCTTACCGGGGCGCTGTGTTGTGCTTCTGCTCGGTTAAGGCGCAAAATTTCTTGCTCAACATCAGCTTTGGGGTAATCCAAAGAAAGGTGCATTAAAAAACGGTCGAGCTGCGCTTCTGGAAGCGGATAAGTGCCTTCTTGTTCAATGGGGTTTTGCGTGGCCATCACCATAAACAATTCGGGCAGAGGATAGGTTTTTCCACCGACAGTGATCTGTTGTTCAGCCATGGCTTCGAGCAATGCTGACTGAACTTTTGCTGGTGCTCGGTTAATTTCATCGGCCAGGATCAGCGGATGAAACAGCGGGCCAGGCTGAAATTTGAATGTGCCATCTTCAGGACGATAAATTTCTGACCCTGTTAAATCGGCAGGGAGTAGATCAGGTGTAAATTGAACACGCTGGAAGTCTCCCTCAATACCTTCTGAGAGAGCTTTAACTGCTCTGGTTTTTGCCAGCCCAGGAGGGCCCTCAACAAGAATGTGACCTTCAGCAAGAAGGGCGATAATCATGTTCTCGACTAATTCGGGCTGACCAATAATTTGAGTGCCCATGTACTCAGCTAAGGCTTCGAATGCTTGTTTCATAATCCTGTTGCGTACTCCGTGTTTGTGAGCAACATTACACTAATTTTTATACCAATGAGGGACTGTAAAGTTTCAAAATATGTCACGTTATGCAAATACGAAAGATTTGTCATATCGAAGTCTCCTGATTTGTTCAAAATCTATACTTTTTGTCACCTAGCACACGCTTGGCGTGGGGAAACACTCACGCACTTTTAAATCGCACCTAGTTTTACCTTGTCTAAACTTATTCGTCCAGAGCCGTGAATTAATGAACTAAGAAGCTTTGAACTTGGTTCAAATCAAAACAGGTGTTTTAAAATAATCTGAACCTGATACACTCAGTTGTTGTTACAGGTCAGACCTCTAATAAAAGAGGCTTATCGATAGAACTCTACAGGAGCACCCATGTCTGCGAATGCTATTCCCTTGACGACCCTGAGCGGTGACCGAATTGCCGTTGTTTCAGGGCTTCGAACCCCATTTGCCAAACAAGCAACAGCGTTTCATAAAATCCCCGCAGTAGACATGGGGAAAGTTGTAGTCCAAGAACTATTGACGCGTTTAGAGCTGTCGCCTAAAGAGGTTGATCTGCTGGTCTTTGGTCAAGTTGTACAAATGCCAGAAGCACCCAATATTGCGCGTGAAATTGTATTGGGCACGGGGATGAACGTCGCGACCGATGCATATAGTGTGTCTCGCGCTTGTGCTACCAGTTTTCAGGCCATCGCTAACGTGTCGGAAAGTATTATGGCAGGACATTCTGATGTGGGTGTGGCCGGTGGTGCAGATTCCTCATCGGTGTTGCCGATTGGTGTTTCTAAAACGCTTGCCACCGCGTTAGTCGAACTGAATAAAGCGCGAACGCTAGGACAACGTTTAAACATTATTAAGCGCTTGCGACTTAAACATCTGATGCCTGTACCACCAGCTGTTGCCGAATATTCCACTGGCCTCAGCATGGGACAAACTGCCGAACAAATGGCCAAATCACATGGCATCCTCCGAGAAGATCAAGATGCACTTGCGCATCGCTCGCACACACGAGCAGCCAAAGCTTGGCAAGATGGCCTGCTTAAGCCGGAAGTAATGACGGTTCATACGCCTCCTTTTAAAAGCTTTATTGAACAAGATAATGTGGTTCGGGGTGACTCTAAACTCGAATCATATGCGCGACTTCGCCCAGCTTTTGACCGCAAACATGGCTCTGTCACTGCCGCCAACAGTACACCATTGACCGATGGTGCAGCCGCTGTTGTATTGATGTCTGAATCTAAGGCAAAGGCCCTAGGGTATGAGCCTTTGGGCTATATTCGTTCATACGGCTTTTCAGCGATTGATGTTTGGGAAGACATGCTAATGGGGCCAAGTTATGCCACGCCATTAGCTCTAGCAAGAGCAGGTTTAACATTGAATGATTTAACGCTGATCGATATGCATGAAGCCTTTGCTGCCCAAACGTTGGCGAACGTGAAAATGTTTGGTTCTAAGGCATTTGCCAACGAGAAATTGGGCCTAAACCAAGCCATTGGTGACATTGATATGGACAAATTTAATGTTAATGGTGGTTCCATTGCTTATGGCCACCCATTTGCAGCGACAGGTGCTCGAATGATTACACAAACCCTCAATGAACTGCGCCGAAGAGGCGGAGGATTAGGACTGACAACAGCATGTGCAGCCGGTGGGTTAGGCGCGGCGATGATTGTAGAGGTGGACTCATGAGCACACAGAATAGCGCGTTCTCATTAACGTTTAGTGACGGCGTTGCCATTGTCACCATGGATGTGATTGGCGAGTCAGTGAATACATTAAAAGCTGAATTCGCTTCACAAATTAAAGGCGTTTTGACAGACATTAAAGCGACTTCGGACATCGTGGGTGTGGTGATTATCAGTGGCAAAAAAGATAGCTTTGTTGCTGGAGCTGATATCAGCATGCTCGATGCCTGCGAGACCGCAGCAGAGGCTGAAGCTTTGGCCTTGTCAGGGCATGAAGTGTTTTCTGAAATAGAGAATTTTCACGTGCCGGTCGTGGCCGCGATTGATGGCACTTGCTTAGGTGGAGGACTCGAGCTCGCAATGGCGTGTCATCACCGCATCATTTCCAACAATGAGAAAACGCGCTTGGGTTTACCTGAAGTACAACTGGGGCTTTTGCCTGGCGGCGGCGGTACACAGCGTTTGCCTCGACTTGTGGGGGCAACCAAAGCACTTGATATGATGCTCACTGGTAAACAGCTGCGTGCAAAACAGGCGTTGAAAGCAGGATTAGTTGACGATGTAGTGCCTGCGAGTATTTTATTGCGCGAAGCGAAGGTGCTGGCTTGCAAAGCCAAGCCTGCAGTTCGTACTGTTAAGCGCGATTTGATGGGCAAGTTGCTCGAAACTAATGCACTGGGACAAAAAGTTTTATTTGACCAAGCGCGCAAAAAGCTCTTGAGCAAAACTAAGGGTAACTACCCTGCGCCCGAGCGTATTGTTGAAGTGGTGGAGTTTGGTCTCAATAACGGCATGCAAGCAGGGTTAGCAAAGGAGGCAAAGTTGTTTTCTGAGCTAGTCATGTCGCCAGAATCTGTTGAGTTGCGACAGATCTTCTTTGCAACCACAGAAATGAAGAAAGAATTTGGTGTAGAAGGGGTTGAACCTGCGCAAGTCAATAAGGCGATGGTGTTAGGTGGCGGGCTGATGGGCGGGGGCATTGCCAATGTGACAGCAATTAAGGCTGGCATACCTGCGCGTATTAAAGATATTAGTGAAGTCGGTATCGGTCATGCATTGAAGTATTCTTATGATTTACTTCAGAAAAAAGTGAAGCGAAGAATCATGACTGCATCTGAGCGTGATCAGAACATGAGCTTATTAAGCGGCACGCTCGATTATTCTGGTGTCAAAGATGTTGATATTGTTGTGGAAGCCGTATTTGAGGACATTCAGCTAAAACATCAGATGGTCAAGGAAGTGGAAGCGCATTGTGCCGAGCACACGATCTTTGCATCAAACACTTCATCTTTACCTATTTCAGATATTGCTGAGGCTGCTTCTCGTCCTGAGAATGTCATTGGCCTTCACTACTTCTCACCCGTGGATAAAATGCCGTTAGCCGAAGTGATTGCGCACCCGGGCACATCGGATGAAACTATTGCCACGACTGTAGCTTTTGCGCGTAAGCAAGGCAAAACGCCAATTGTTGTAAAAGACGGCGCAGGCTTCTATGTAAATCGTATTCTTGCGTTGTACATGAACGAAGCAGCGCAATTACTGTTAAGTGGCGAGCCTGTTGAAAAACTTGATAAAATATTGGTTAAATTCGGGTTCCCTGTGGGGCCAATGACGCTTCTTGATGAAGTTGGTATTGATGTAGGAGCAAAGATTTCTCCAATACTTGAGTCGAAGCTTGGCGCTCGTTTTACGGCTCCTGCAGCTTTTGACAAGCTCATTGCCGATGATCGTAAAGGTAAGAAAAACAGTCGTGGTTTCTACCAGTACGGTGCTAAGAAAAAAGGCCCGAAAAAAGTTGATGACACGGTGTATGCAACGTTAGGTGTGACCCCAGCAGGGCACTTACCTGCAAATCGCATTGTTGAGTTGTGTGTGATGCAAATGTTGAATGAAGCTGCTCGCTGTTTAGAAGAGGGGATACTCGCATCTGCGCGTGATGGAGATATTGGCGCTATTTTTGGCATTGGTTTTCCTCCGTTCTTAGGAGGGCCATTCCGCTATATGGACCGTTTGGGCGCAGATAAAGTTGTTGAACGACTGACTGAGTTTGAGCAGCAATTTGGTGAACGTTTTACGCCATGTGACTTGTTGAAATCAATGGCTAAAAACAACGAGTCTTTTTACTAGGCCGATAAAAGTGTGATCTAGGTAGTGTTTTATAAGTGACAGCTTATAATGGTTGTCTGTTCACACTGGAGTTGCATTTGTGTTGTCGTTGCTTGTTTTAATCAATGTAGTGTTGGCTATCTGGGCTTTTTATTCGGCTCAATTAAACCAAATGAATGCCAAAACATGGCCACTGATCGTGTTGATGATTGGACCGTTGGGTTTGATATTGATGCGGACTCATCGTCGGATGCACTGGCAACGTCACATTGGGCGTGATGCACAATTGGTATTGTTCTGAGTGACTGAGCACAAAGCTTTATGAAAACGGGCAGAAGAGATGATCTCCTGCCCGTTTTTTTATCCCCACCAGCGATTGGCTTGAATCACTTCAAGTTGCTCTAAACCTTCGGGTAATTCCACTTTATATGTTTTTGCTTTACCTGTGAGTAAACGCATAATTGAATCGAACATATAGAAAACTCCTGTTAGATTCGGATTTGAATTCGCTTTTGCTCTTGTTCTGGGCTAATACGAATTTGAATTCGATCGTCTGATGCCGTATTCAGTTGAGCTAATTCAGGGGAGATACGAATCTGGATGCGCTCTTGTTCTTGCTCAGGGGAGATACGAATTTGAATTCGATCGTCTGATGCCGTATTCAATTGAGCTAATTCAGGGGAGATACGAATCTGGATGCGCTCTTGTTCTTGCTCAGGGGAGATACGAATTTGGATACGCTCTTGTTCTTGCTCAGGGGAGATACGAATTTGGATACGCTCTTGCTCAGCATTTTGTGTAGTTTCAATTACAGGGGCTTGTGCAGCAGCGAGAGACATTGAAAGTAATAAGCTAGTTAACATGGTAAATTTCCTTTGTGTTTTTGGTTTGATTATGAAACGCAAAGTTAATGAGCAAAGGAAGTGCCATTGGTTTTAAGGTTTTGTTTTTGTTTGATTTTATTTTGTTTTTTGAGGTTTTTTGACGCGAATTTAAACAGCCAGTTGATTGCTGACGAGTTATTGACGCAGTGAGAATGATTTGTGTTTAAAGGGAGAGTGAAGGACTAGTCGTGTATGTTTTCAGACATCGCAGGGCGGTTTAGACGTTGATTGCTTTGGATATGTAAAAATGCAGCGAAATCTGTCTCGTTCAGGGGGCGACTCATGAGAAAGCCCTGTAAGGTTTCACATTCAAGCTCTGTGAGCACTTTGCGCTCCGCTTCTGTCTCTACACCTTCTGCGACGACCGTAAGGTTTAGGTTGTGGGCGAGGGCAATAATGGACGAGACCATATTACGGCCGCTGTCTGTTGAGGTTAAGTCGCGAATAAATGTTTGATCGATTTTCAGAGTATCGATCGGAAAGCGCTGCAAGTATGCGAGCGATGAGTAACCCGTTCCAAAGTCATCCAACGAAATATGCACGCCAATTTTGCGAATGGACTGCATCACTTTGATTGCTCCTTCGGGATCTTCAACCAGTGCTCCTTCGGTTAACTCCAGCTCAAGACAATGTGCAGGCAGACCTGTGACTTCAAGAGTCCTCTCAATGCGCTGAGTTAAGTCAGGAGATGCGAACTGTCGTGCAGACACGTTGACCGCAATACGTCCCTTCATCAAACCTTCTTTGCGCCATTTTTCAGCAGCAAAACATGCTTTTCGCAGGACAATATCTCCAATCTCAATAATTAAGCCATTGTCTTCTGCTAGTGGAATAAACTCTCCAGGAGAGATGGGGCCGTGCTCTGGATGATGGAGACGAATGAGCGCTTCGGTACCATCGAGCTCGTTGGTGCTTGCAGTAAACTTCGGTTGGAAATGGAGTGTAAAATTGTCGTCTCGAATGGCTTGGCGCAATAGCGATTCGATATGCAGCTGATGCATTGCGCTCTGGTTCATTTGCGACGAGAAGAACACGTAGCCATTACTACCTTGGCTCTTTGCGTGATACATGGCTGTATCAGCATTACGAAGCAGTTCTTCGGAACTTTCGCCGTCAAGAGGATATAAAACAACACCAATAGAGCAAGTCACTACGAGTTCGCGGGCTGCAATTGCAAAAGGACGTTCTAGTGCTGTTTGTAGATTTTTAACGGTTTTGGTGATGGTATTAATATCGGTGGTGTCTTCCATCAATACGGCATACTCATCACCACCGAGTCTAAATAGAGTGTCTTGCCGACGAGTGCAATGATTGAGTCGAACCGCAACCTGCTTTAATAGCTCATCGCCTGCTGCATGGCCGAGTGAGTCATTTACTTTTTTGAAGTTATCAAGGTCAAACACCATCAACGCATGACGTGTATTTTTGCTGACCAGTTTTTCGTGTTCAGCTTGGAACCACGAGCGGTTTGGCAGCTTCGTGAGAGTGTCTTCAACACTTAGGCGATGGAGTTCGTTTTCGGTTTGTTTTCTTCGAGTAATATCAGAGAATACGCCTACGTAATGGGTGACATCGCCTTCTTCACTTGAGATAGGATCGATAGCAAGTTCTAGGTAAAACGATTTTCCATCTTGACGAATATCTTCGAGTTCACCGACCCAACGTCCTTGCTTTGACAGCCTCATTTTCACTTGTTCAGTGAATGTGGGCGGGTAATTTCTAAACCGCAGAGAGTGATTTACAACTTGGTTTTTGTTAAAGCCAGTAATAAGTGCGAAAGCTTCATTCACTTCAACGACTCTAAAGCGACGATTGAGAATGAATACGCCATCTGAAATATTTGCAAATGAGCGAGCAAACAGCGTGAGGCGTTGCTCTGCTTCTTTAAGTTTGCTGATATCTTTGATAGTACCGGTCATTCGTGTCGGCGTATTATTTTCGTCGCGTTCGACAATCTTGCCGCGGTCTAAAATCCAAATCCATTCTGAGCTTTTGTTTCGAACACGATACGTTGCTTCGTAATAGGTGGTTTCATTGTCAAAGTGCCGAGATAAAGCATTTTGAACACGCTCTAGGTCCCTTGGATGTATGTTGCTTTGCTCTCCGTTATGTGGATTTCGTCGTCCGTCATTGGGGAACTCTAAAAGCCCCCATATATTGGAGCGATAGATTTTTCCGGTGGAGATATGCCAATCCCAAAGTTCGTCTCCGCTTCCCCACAAAGATAACTTCAATCGTTCTTCGCTTTCGGCGACTTTCTTTTGCTGTTCATTGCGCTTTTGATTGATTCGAAGGTAACCCATGAACAACACAATTAAGAAACCGGCATATAAAACGTAGGCGGCAGGTGTGCGCCAAAGCGGCGGGCCGACGGTGATTGATACTTGTGTCGGATCACTTTCCCATAAGCCATCTTGACTTACTGCTTTGACTTCAAATACAAAATCTCCAGGTGAGAGATTGGTATATGTCGCTCTGGGGTGGCTTGAATCCGTATTCAACCAAGCCTGATCTTGATCGATTAATCGATATTGATATGAAATTGTATTGGCGTATGCCGGTGACGGGTACGAAAACTCAATCGTGACTGGGGAATCATTAGCCAGCAAGTGAACTGGTTTTAAAGAGCTGATTTGAGCTGAAAGTCGATTGTGTTCGCCATGAGGCAGTATGACTTCATTGAATACCATTAAGTTCTCGAGTTGCACTTGCCCTTGATATTCCACCGGGACCACAGCTTTCGGATGAAATTTGGTAAAGCCAGATGTTCCACCTAAATAGATACTTCCGCTATCAGATATAGTGCCAGCATGCTGATTAAACTCAATGTTTTGTACGCTATTACGGTTGTTATAGCTAGACACTCGGCCGGTAAACCTATCGATGAAACTAATTCCAAAATTAGTTGCCATCCATACTCCGTTACCATCAACGGGCACTATATGGCATATCCCATTGTCGGTTAAACCGTCCTTTATGCTGTATTGGCGTGTGGTGCCGGACTCTTTGTTGAGAAAAAAGATGCCATCAAGAAGTGTTCCTAACCAGATCCCAGATTCATCAGTTGCGATTGACGAAACCCAAATAGAGTCGGCCAACTCTATTTCTTGGAATTTTTGGTTTTCTATATTGAACGATATAACTCCTTTTTCGGTACCAAGCCAAATGGTGCCGTCAGCTTCGAGAGTTAATGTATTAAGTGCACTTGAACCATCTGGAATAGAGAACTGAATTGTGGTGTTATTTGTTAGATCATATCGCAGTAAACCATGGCTTTTACTCGCTATCCAAATATAGCCGGAACTATCAATTTCAAAATCGAATGTTCCTGATAGTAGGGTGTCCCCAATCATAATCTGATGGTATTCGAGCTCGCTCGTATTCACATTCAAACTCATTAAACCCGCATCGGAGCTTACCCATAATAAGCTTTGCTTTGGGTCTAATCTAAGTCGAGAATCAATGTGTGTTACGTTACCGCTCGGAAGAATAGCAATTATTTTTGCTTGTTGTGATAGCAGATCCCACAGAGCGAGTTCGCCTTTATCAGTTAAAATCCAAATTCCTGAAGATGATTTTTCGATGGCTAAAATGTTTGATAAGTTTGCGGGGTTATCATCTAAAGCTATTTCATAGTACTGAAATGGGTCTGCGGTGATTCTATGGAGGCCAAATAAAGATCTGCCACCAGCCCATATATTGCCGTAGCCATCACCGAAC
Organism: Echinimonas agarilytica; assembly: GCF_023703465.1. NCBI lineage: Bacteria > Pseudomonadati > Pseudomonadota > Gammaproteobacteria > Alteromonadales > Echinimonadaceae > Echinimonas > Echinimonas agarilytica. The sequence continues at coordinate 384,579 of NZ_JAMQGP010000002.1, forward strand.
AAGTTATAAATGTAGTCGTTTGTATCTGCATTACCATCTCGAACTAGTTTAAATGTAAAGCTGTCCTGGCTTAACAATAACCCTTGTTCAGTACCCACCCATATTGATGAATTGGCAGCTTTTAGAATACTTCGCGTTGGTATGTGAGACAAAACTTGAGAATGATGCTTAGAGATACGCATCGTTTGGCGATCCAGTATAAACACCCCATCGCTGGTAGAAATCCAATATTGGTCGCTCGATATGGGAGTAATATCGTGCAGCAAGGTTTCTTTGTTTGTGAAGATATCGTTTTGTTGATGAGCTTCGATCGTACCATTTTGAATATTGAGTTCAAGTAAGCCGTTGGCATATGTAGCTGCTAAAATACTACGTTCTGATTGAAAAATTATCGATTTAATCTCGACAGCTTTCGAGTTTACTTCCAGGATAGGAGTGAACGTATCGGTCGCATTATCTAACTCGTACATGTTTTGGTTAGTACTGACGAGCAAACGGTGTTCTGATGATTCAAAGATTCCCCAAATCGTTTCACCATTTAGATCCGAATGATTTCCTTCAAATAAGTACCTCTTGAACCCATCTATTTCCGGTAAGTATCGGTTTAGTCCATTTTGAGTGCCGACCCACAAGTCGCCTTTACTTGAGCTGAATACGACTCGAGCCAAATTGTTGCTTAAGCTATTCGGATCAGTCGAAGCGTAGTTGTAGCCGTGATAATTAGAACCATCAAACCGATAGAGGCCTTCAAGAGTGCCAAGCCAGATAAAGCCGTTCACATCTTCTACTATAGAAAACACGTCCGTTTGCTTGCGCGTTTCGTTGATTTTGAGTTGTTGAAGTTGAGTTACGCCGCTAGACGATGCAGGGGAGGCCATCATCACTGCCAGGATGGCAGTAACGGTTAGACAAAATTTTAATAGTGCATCCAAGCAGCGTTTAGAGTTCATCGCAAAGCTGATTTAATTGTGCACACGGCTGATAACTTCCACGCCGACTACCGCCTTATGTAAAGGAATGGTAAGAATAATTCGTTAATTCATTTTTATACGGAATGGGACTCTGGATGTCAAAGGATTAGTAAGAGTTACAGCTCTAAATTACTTGTCGACTGAGTCGGGTCGCTCTTTCCTGAAATGACTCGATGCTTCCAATATCGTCAAGTAAGTCGTCTTCTTCAATATGATTATGGCTTGAACCAAGCGCTGAGAGCACAACGCGATCAGCGTTTTTAGGCCGTAGTTGGGTGACGATAAACTTCAACACGTCTGCGCGTGAAATTTGTTTGAGCTCTTCGATAATCCGTTCTCGTTGATCAAACTTTAAATCGCCATTGCCAATACTGACCCAGAACCGTTTGCTCTTTTCCTGCAATGAGCGATCTTTGTCCATAATTTGTGCCATCAAAGATTGCTTGGTTTGTTGCCAAGATTCTTCATTTAATTCAAGCAGCACCAAAGGGAACTGTTGGATAAAGTCATCGATAGCGTCGATGATTGCAGTTGGCCCAGCCACGTTCGATTGTACGTAGAACAACAGTCCAGGATAGGACGCAAGTGGCATATAACCGGTACCCACACTGTACCCAAATTGTTGGCGCGTTCGGAGTTCATTGAAGAACGTTGCACTCATTAATTGATTGGTTAGTGCGTACAAGGCGGTACGGTATGGTGTTGCATGTTGGCTTTGATAGTAAATTACTAGCGCTGAATCTTGATGTTGATTGTCGATTCGATGATTGAGCTGCCCAAATCCTGCAATGGAAGCGATTTGTTTTGCCGGAGTGTTGTAGGGAACACCTTCGCGAAACACTTGGCTCGACATCTGATCAGCCAAAGATCGCGCCTCCCACTCCGTATAATCTCCGTAGGCCAACACCTCCAAAGCAATGGTTTTTCGCCATGTACTGGAAAACTCCAAAATGTCATCATGACTGGTGTTCTCTATATGGTATGCCATTTTTTCAGGGGTGAGGCTGGCGGGTTGGACTAAGTTAGACAGTGTTGCAAACAGCCGGTTGAGTGGGCCTGTATTCGCTTGATTTTTAATATTTCTCAGCAATTGCGATTGAATTTCGATGAAGCGAGATTTACTCAATTTGGGATTACGAAATTGCTCGAAAATAAGTTCAAGTAAAAAAGACTGGCGTCCGGTAAAACCTCCTAAATGCAGCGATACGCCGGTTGAATGAGAGAATAGCTCATAACCAATACCCGCAGTTTCAGCCTGATAAGTTATTTCGCTCAGTTCATCGTAAAGCATATCAACATAGAGCTTTGTCCATGCCCGGTGTTCAGGTTGAGCGTCCACCAAAGGGCTGTCTGATGCGATGTATAAATGCCCCTTTGGTTGATGGAAACTTTTACTTTGGCCATGCCACATTTTCAACCCTGGGCGTTTTACTAAAAGCCTAGGTTTAGGTTGGCTTCTATCGAGCTCTCTGGCCTTGAGTGTCTCTTGGATAAATGGATTGGCTGGCGGCAATTGCCAGCTTTGGTCGCTAATTTGAAGTGTGTTCCATTGATTGAGGTTCGACGAATCAATCTGAGACACTCGGTAAGGGGTGTTATACCAAGAGGAGACTTGATCGGTTTTAACGTCTTGATGAACTCGGGTGACTCGCATGGAATCGGGGGTGAGTCGTTGGCTTAAATCAATAATTTGATCGCCATTGAACTCAGTCATCGCGTAATCGCCAAAAATATAATCCTCCGCTGCATATTTCTGCATGTTCATCACAAGATGACTCACAGTATCAAGTGCAGAGGAAGGTTGCGAAAATTCAAATGCTTGCTGGTACAACCGTTGTTTTTCTAAATATCGCCATTCCTCTATGCCTTGTTGTCGAATCAACTTTTGATATCCGAATAATGCTTCGATGACTTTATTTTGATGCTTCCAGCCGAGCTCTGTGAAATTTAAAGACACGTTAAAATCATGATAGTTGCTTCCCTTAATGCCTCCACCGGCAGTGAGAGTGTTAATGAGTCCTTGGTCCTTAAGTCCAGCAAATAATGACCGTTGGCCTTCGTAGCCCAATAAGTGACTCATTAGGGCCACGGGTTTCGTAAGGTAGTTTTGGGCTTGAGGAGGAAGCGGAAACGAGATCATGGCTCGTCGCATTGATTTGAGCGGTTTAACGTCAATATTGATCTGTAAATGTTCGGGTAAATAAAGCTCAGGTAATGTTAGCCGCTCAATATTAGTGCCTGTTTTAATAGAGCTAAACAAAAACTCGATACCTTCTTGCAAATCATCCAAATCCATGGGGGCTAGCACGCACAATGTCATTCGTTTTGCATCGTACTGCTGTTGATAAAAGGACATCACTTCATCTCGAAGCGTATTTTCTGAATCATTTAACGTTTGTAAATTTCCGACCGAGAATCGGCTAAACGGGTGTTCAGGGTTGACGGTTTCTTTATGTGCTTGATAAATACGCCGCGTGTCATCATTCACCTTCATTTGAAATTCTGACTCGATCGCATTGCGCTCCTTGTCGATGCAATCGTGATTGAACAGTGGGCAAACAAAGAATTGACTAAAGCGTTGCAACCCTTCGCCAAAGGCTGGGGCTTGTACATCAAAGAAAAAACAAGTGTGTTCAGTGCCGGTCCAAGCATTGTGATTACCGCCATTGCGTTGGATATATGCGGCGTATTCACCTGCTTTTGGAAAATTCTCGGTACCCAAAAAAAGCATATGTTCGAGAAAGTGGGCCATGCCGGGTCGTTCAGTCGGGTCGTCAAATTGTCCAACATTGACCGCCATAGCTGCAGCACCTTGTTCAGATTGTGGGTCGCTAATCAATAAAACGCGCAGTCCGTTCTCTAATTTCAAGGTTCTGTAATCGCGGTGGTCCTGTGGACTCTTTCTCACTCGATTTTCTCAATTAATTTAGTTTGATACGTAATAGTAGACATTGAATTCAAAACCATGTTGGGATAACAGTCAAAAATTTTATTTGTTAGCGTTTGAAACTATGCTTGTGACTTGTAATGAATGTTCTCTTGAGTTAGTGGGCTGGAAGGGTACAATGCGCCAACAAAAATATAGTTTCTTTTAGGCTAGGCAGATTCAATGCTGGTATACATCATGCGTCATGGCGAAGCAGAAAGCTTGGCTGGGCGAGATAAAGAACGTCAGTTGACCCCGCTGGGATCCTCAGAGTGCGCTTTGGTGGGGCGATGGTTATCCGCGCTTCAACCGAAGATTGATTATGTCCTATCAAGTCCTTACGTCAGAGCTCAGCAGTCGCTGGAGGCCGTTAAGACCAGTTGGCACTTTGGTCACGCCGTAGAGGAAACTCACGAATACCTTATCCCTGCTGCTCACGCTGAGCAGGCTGCGGGTTATTTATGGGAGCTTGCAAATGCAAAAGCAGTGTCGTCCGTGTTGGTACTGAGCCATATGCCGCTGGTTTCTTTTTTGGTAGAGGCGTTGGACTCTGCAAAGCAATCCCCAATCTTTTGGACGTCGGGTGTTGCTTGTCTAGAATTAGACATAGAAACTCAAATGGGGGCTTTGAAGTGGATTAAAGCACCCAACGAATGTCGTTAAAATATAGGATCAGACGTTTCCAACATAATCAGTAGTGCGCTGCGGCCGCCCCAAGCCTTTGTCGCTTGCGTGAATGCTAATACTGCAGGATGCTGAACCAACCAATGGGGCAACCTTTTTCTCAACACGCCTGTGCCCAAGCCCGTCATAACGGTGATGCAATCAATGTTTTGACGCTGCGCTTCAACTAATAGCGCTGCTAATTCAATTTTTGCTTGTGCTTGAGTCATGCCGTGCAGATCAAGTAACAACTCAGGTTCGAGTTGCCCGCGCTTGAGTTTTTTTACCGCATCAGCGGGTGCTGATTGCGATAACCATCGAACGGTTTCGTCGTCGTCAAAATGAGCTTCGAAAGTATCAGAGAAAAAGAAATCAGCCTCTCGCTGTGCTGTTTTCTGCTGTGCAACAATTTTGTCGGAACGGATTTTTTTACGCTGTACTGGGGGCGTTATGGTATCCTGCCGCAATTGTTTTACATCGGCCATAAGCTGTCGAAATTCTAGTTCTTGGTCTTCAGGTTGATCGCTCATTGTGGTTTTAAAAATCGTAATAATGTGTTTGATTTTACCTGCCAAGTCTTGAGTTACCAAGGTAATACTTGATGGATAAAAATATTATTGAAGAAGCCGTGGCTGAATTGAGTACAATTCAAGATTTACTCCGTTGGGCGACCAGTCAATTTAACGGGGCCGCAATTTATCTAGGTCACGGTACTGACAATGCTTGGGATGAAGCGGTGGCGCTGGTCACTCATGCGTTACATTTACCCGGTGATGTAGGGCATGAAATTCTTACTGCCAGATTAACCCGCACCGAGCGCCAAGCCGTTGTTGATTTGATTCTTCTCCGAATTGAAAGGCGTTTGCCGTTGCCATATCTCACCAATAAAGCGTGGTTTGCAGGCTTACCGTTTTATGTTGATGAACGTGTGCTGATCCCTCGCTCGCCGGTAGCAGAAATGATTGAGCACGAGTTTCAGCCTTGGTTAAAACATGTCCCTGAGCGTATTCTTGATTTATGCACGGGCAGTGGTTGTATCGCGATTGCTTTGGCTCATGCATTTCCCGCTGCAGAAGTTGATGCCGTTGATATTTCAGCCGATGCGCTGGCAGTGGCTGAGATCAACATTAGTGAATATGGCCTCAATGAACGCGTGTTTCCCATGGAATCAGACTGCTTTGATGCTTTATCCGGCACCACATATGATTTGATTGTGAGCAATCCTCCGTATGTTGATGCCGAAGACATGGCTGATTTACCGGAAGAATATCAGCATGAACCTGAGCTAGCGTTGGCTGCAGGACACGATGGTCTAGATTTGGTTCGACGCATGCTCAGAGAAGCGCCCGATCACTTAGCTGAAAATGGGCTTTTAGTGTGTGAAGTGGGTAATTCTCAAGTTCATATGCAACATGCCTTTCCAGATGTACCGTTTATTTGGATTGAATTCCAAAATGGTGGTGATGGCATTTTTGTGATTGATCGCAATAGTTTGTTGACCCACAGAGCTGTGTTTGGATAATCACACAAATTAGCAATATACAAGGCGAATGGGAATGGCCTTGTATGAATCGGTGATTGCTGAATAAATCATCCGAAAACTTTCATTAATAAAAGCGGACGTAGAATCAATATGTCAGGAAATACGATTGGTAAGCTGTTCAGCGTGACCACTTTTGGCGAAAGCCATGGTACAGCATTGGGCTGTATCGTTGACGGTTGCCCTCCGGGTTTGGAAATTACTGAAGAAGATCTACAAATTGACCTCGACCGTCGTAAACCGGGAACTTCGCGCTATACAACTCAGCGCAGAGAAGCCGACGAAGTGAAAATTATGTCGGGCATCTTTGAGGGGAAAACCACAGGTACCTCCATTGGCATGATTATTATGAATGGCGATCAGCGCTCCAATGATTATTCCAACATTAAAGATTTATATCGTCCAGGCCATGCCGATTATGTGTATGACCAGAAATATGGATTCCGTGACTATCGCGGTGGTGGACGTTCATCTGCTCGTGAAACGGCAATGCGCGTGGCCGCCGGTGCCGTCGCTAAAAAATACCTCAAGCAAGTGCATGGGGTAGAAATTCGGGGTTATTTGTCGCAGCTTGGGCCTATCCGAGCAGAAACTATCGATTTTAACGAAATTGAAAACAATGCTTTTTTCTGTCCTGATGTGAACAAGCTAGAAGCGCTTGACCAATACATGCGTGATTTGAAAAAAGAAGGCGATTCGGTTGGTGCTGAAGTGACCGTGGTGGCTAAAAGTGTTCCTGTAGGGCTCGGTGAACCCGTATTCGATCGCCTCGATGCCGAGTTGGCACATTCATTGATGAGTATTAACGCTGTTAAAGGTGTCGCGTTTGGGGATGGTTTTGATACCGTCACACAAAAAGGCAGCGAACACCGAGATACGCTTACACCCCAAGGCTTTGCTAGTAATCACGCTGGCGGTGTTTTGGGTGGAATATCCACCGGCCAAGATATTGTGGCGCGCATTGCGATGAAACCTACATCTAGCATTACTGTACCAGGTCAAACTATTACTAATTCCGGTGATACTGCGGAAGTGATCACTAAAGGTCGTCACGATCCATGTGTGGGAATTAGAGCGGTGCCTATTGCAGAAGCGATGATGGCCATTACCTTAATGGATCAACTATTGCGTCATCGTGGCCAAAATGCGGGCGTATCCGGTCCAATTTCACCTATACCAGGTTCTATAAAATAGCGAGTCTTATGTGATTAGCCCAGCGCGCCGCAGCGATATTATGTCGTTGAGCGGCGCTTATTTTGCGTTTTTTGCAATCGTAGGGCTGGTTGTTCCCTATCTAAGTGTTTACCTCGACCGGCTTGGTTATGATTCTGAAAGCATCGGAATTGCTCTTGCGTTAGTGTCAATCATGCGAATTATCGCGCCGAGCTTGTGGTCTGCCTTAGCCGACCGCACTGGGCAGCACGTACTGATTGCGCGGATTGGTATTTTCTTAGCTCTGCTCTGCTTACTATTGCTGTTCTGGATTGAGTCGCGCACGCAACGACTGATCGCACTTGCTGCATTTAACTTCTTTTGGACCGCGATCTTGCCGCAAATTGAGGTGATTTCACTGCGACGCTTAGCGTCGAAAGAGGGGCTTTACGCCAAGGTAAGAAGTGCTGGTAGCATTGGTTTTATTGTAATTGCGACCTTCGCAGGCGTTGCCATTGCTGATTATGGCGCACAAGCCTTTGTTGCTATTGGTGCGTTACTTTCACTGCTTTTATTTGCCATTCTGCTGTTAATTAAGCAACCTGAAGCACCCCAAAAATCTGTAAGCCAGGATGCGGGAGGTTCTCGATTTTTGTCTTGGCCGCTGATTGGGCTGGTCGGATGCGCTTTCTTAATCCAAAGCAGTCATGGTGCTTATTACACTTTCTTCATTTTGCATATGAATGACCTTGGTTATAGCTCATTTATGGCGGGGTGTTTGTCAGCCTTAGGTGTTGTGGCTGAAGTGGCTTTATTTTGGGGAATAGGCTATTGCTTTGCGCGATGGTCGTTACTGGGAATATTGCGACTTGCATTGGTGCTTACCGTTGTGCGCTGGCTGCTCATGGCCTATTTTTCAGATGTCTGGCCGCTATTGCTGACCTCGTTGTTGCTGCATGCTGCTAGTTTTGGAATGGTACATGCGTGTTCTATGCGTTGGTTGCATTCAAATGTCGATGCCCAACACCAAAGCAAAGCTCAAGCGCTATATAGTGGTATGGGGTTTGGTGCTGGCAGTGTGGTAGGGGCGGCATTAGTTGCACCGTTGTGGGCACAAGGGGAAGGGGCAACCGTGTCTTACGTGGCTTGCGCTACTTTGGCATTGGCTGCTGTTGTATTGTTTCAATTCACCTTGGCCAAACCGTCAAAGCAATCCGCTTGACGAGCGGATACCTTGACGCATCGAAATTATTTAGCGGCTGAGGCGAGCCATGAGCGATGAGGTATCCCAGCGGCCGCCTCCCATTGATTGTACTTCAGCGTAAAATTGATCAACCAATGCAGTGACAGGTAATAACGAGCCGTTGCGGCTGGCTTCTACCAGTGCATAGCCTAAATCTTTGCGCATCCAATCCACAGCAAAACCGAAATCATATTCGCTGTTGAGCATGGTTTGCCCGCGATTTTCCATTTGCCAACTTTGTGCCGCTCCTTTGCTGATTACTTCTAGCACTGCAGCTCCATCAAGTCCTGCTTGTTGCGCAAATTGCATTCCTTCCGATAAGCCCTGAATCAATCCAGCAATACAGATTTGATTCACCATTTTTGTTCTTTGCCCTGCGCCAGACTTGCCCATATGCTTGACTGATTTCGAGTACACTTCCATCACCGATAAGGCTGATAGATAAGCGTGTTCGTCGCCTCCGACCATGGTTGTGAGTGCGCCATTCTCAGCGCCAGCTTGGCCTCCTGAAACCGGAGCATCCAAGAAACTCAGTTGATAAGATGCCGCCAGTGTCGACATGCGCTCGGCCAGTTCAGCGGATGTGGTTGTATGATCAATAATGATTGCACCGGGCTTCATGGCCCGCATCACCCCTTGTTGCTCGAGTAATTCGATCACGTCCTCGTCTCGACCAATACATAAACAAACAATATCGGCATGTTGAACAGCGTCAATTGCAGATTGAAAGGCAATCCCTTGATAATGCTTGGCCCACTGTTCAGCTTTGGGAAATGTCCGATTGTAGACTTGAGTAGTGAACTTTCTGCTCAAATGGCCAGCCATGGGATAACCCATCACTCCTAAGCCTAAAAATGTCACAATTGGGTTCATTTGCACTTTCTCTATTTGGCCAAATTTATAGTACTGATAGTAAAGGATTGGCTGTACTTGGAATAGGGGGGGGCCTATTTTCTAGGGCGGAGCCTGTCAGGCTAGCGATGCACCCTGTATAACGGCATTTCCAGTTTTAGCTGTGTAAAAAGCTGATCTTCTTTGACTCTATCTATAAAATAGCGCTGTTAACGCTGAGGAGAAGGTTTTGAGCGACGCCGAGTACCCACAAACAGAGCAACTGATTGCATTGTTTAATCAAACGTTTAAGCCACTCAATACCGTTTTAGTCCGCGGCCAAGTCGAGCCTATCTATTACCCTGCTTGTGCTGAAAAACCGGCTCAAATCGTGTTTGCTCATGGCTACTTTGCCAGTGCTTTGCATGAAATTGCGCATTGGTGCTTGGCGGGGGAAGATCGCCGCAAGTTAGAAGATTATGGCTACTGGTATTGCCCGGATGGTCGCAGTGCGGAGCAGCAAGCTGAGTTCGAGAAGGTCGAAATTAAACCGCAAGCCATTGAATGGGCGTTGACGGTTGCAGCAGGTCGGTGCTTTAAAGTCAGCACTGACAACCTCAATGGTGTTGAACCCAACCGAATTGACTTTCAAACCAAGGTACACGCGCAAGTATGTCGTTATTTAGCCGTTGGTTTTCCAGCGAGAGCTCATCAATTCATTGGTGTACTCCAGCAGCATTATCAATTGCCTGCCTTGAGGCTTACCGATTTCGACTGGAGAGATTCTTAAATGAATGACAAGTTGACGGTTGCATTTGTGATCAATCCGTTCGCAGGAATTGGAGGCTCTGTAGCGCTCAAAGGCAGTGATGGTGGCAATACAGTCACCGAAGCATTGGCACGCGGTGCAGAGCCCCTGGCCCAGCAAAGAGCCGCTGTGGCTTTCGCTAAATTTTCGGCTTACAGCGAGCAAATTCATGTCATCACAGCAGCAGGAGATATGGGAGAAGACTGTGCGCGTGCCGCGGGTTTAAGCACGGATGTTATCTTCACGCCTGAGTCACCCAGTTCAGCGCACGATACCCAAGAATTTGCGCGAACTATCTTAGCGCTCAAACCTGATATTTTGCTGTTTGCAGGCGGAGATGGCACAGCACGCGATGTGTGTGAAATTGTAGAAAATAAATTTCCCGTACTTGGCATTCCTGCTGGATGTAAAATTCATAGTGGAGTGTATGCAGTAACCCCAACGGCTGCGGGTAGGATGATTGCAAGCATGGCGCAGGGACAACTTCTATCGTTGACTGAAGCGAACGTCATGGACATTGATGAAGATGCCTTTCGACAAGGAGTTGTGCGGGCCAAACGTTATGGTGAAATGACGATTCCAGATGATTTACGTTATTTACAAAGCGTCAAATCAGGCGGGCGTGAAAGTGATGAGTTAGTGCTTGCTGATATTGCCGCAGAAGTTGAGGATGTCATTGGTGATGAATGGGCGGTCATGGGGTCGGGGTCGACGGTAGAAGCTGTGATGGAGCACTTAGGGCTCGACAATACGTTATTGGGCGTTGATGTGGTCCATCAAGGTCAGTTGATTGATTCAGATGTCACTGCTCAGACATTGTTGGATTATGTGCGCGATGCTCAAACAGCTGTAAAACTCGTCATTACTTTAATTGGTGGCCAAGGGCATATTTTTGGGCGAGGTAATCAGCAATTGAGCCCATCGGTTATTCGGCAAATAGGCCGAGAGAACATTGTTTTGGTGGCTTCAAAATCAAAACTACAAGCACTTAATGGGCGCCCCTTGATTGCCGATACAGGGGATACCGTTCTCGATCAGGAACTGGCGGGCTATATTCGAGTCATTACAGGCTATCGCGACTATGCGATGTACCATATCGCCAGTCCGGAGTAGTCGAAAAAATGATTATTCGGGTCCAAATGGTGTGCGACCTTTTCTAAGCCGGCGCCAACCAAAGCGGCTTGGATCGATGACATCTAAAATAGATTGCTCAACCGGTTGAGCCGTGCCATCGATATAGTTAGCGATAATATTGGCCGCGATGGGGGCTGAACAAATACCACGCGCGCCTAGTCCTGAAATTATATACAAGCCTTGAGCATGGGGTAGATTTTTCATGTCACCATGCGTTGTTCTAAGTGCTAAAGAATCCCAGTCGGGTACGGAACCAACCAATGGCATGTGGTCACGTACTGAGGCTCTAAACCCAACTTTGCCAGCCATTGGCGAGTGTTCCCACTCATTGGCAAGCACTGAGCTTTGCAACCGATCGGACAGACGCTGAAGGTTCGTTTGATGCTCCTCTTCTGACAGTTCGGTATGAGTTGTTCTTCTTACAAATGTAGCGCCAATACAGTGCTCGCCATCATGAGCGGGAGTGACATATCCGGTATGGCATAACACTGTTTTCAATGGGCTAGTATTGGAGGTTTCTGGAACATGGCTGACCTGTCCTCTGACTGCATTGAGCGGAATGTGCTGAGTCACATCGAACTTGGCACTATCGGCACCTGATGCAATCACCACGGTGTCGAACTCCAGTACTTCTGCCGATGTTGTTAATGCCCACACATGTCCGACTTTCTCAATCTCATCAACGTTCATATCCAGCTTTACTGGTTGACCTTTTGCATGGAGTTCGGCTGCGATGAAGCGACAAATGTCGCCGGGGCAAAACCAGCCTCCATTGGGATAGAAAATACCTGGATATTCGAGCTCTATTCCCGCCAGGTCAGATGCTTGAGCGGCATCTACACTATGTACGACTGACTCTGGAAAGTGAAAATTTGCGATGCTTTTATGTTTGCGAATGAGGTCATCATTGCAGCTCAAATGTAATACACCACACCATTGGTGCGCAATTGATGCGGTTAATGATGTTAGTTGTGCCAAGCGCATGCGACTAAAACGGTAAGCGTGTAAAAAAAATTGTGAAACATGCTCTTCAGCAGGGCTTAATAATGGATAAAGTGCGCCTTGTCGGTTGCCACTTGCCTGTTGTGCTAGTGACGAATCTTTGCAGATTAAAGTGACGGAATAACCTCGGTTGGATAGCTCCCAAGCGGTCAAGCAGCCCGATAATCCACCACCAATGACGGCTACTTTTTGCTCGCAAGGAGCCGTTCCTGTCTGTGTGATAGTTTTATTGGGTTTGGTGGCAACGGTCATGTCTCTTTTGTTGCCATAACCCGATATTTTGGAGACCTCAAAACCTGCTTCGGCCAACCCTCTGCGAACAAAGCCTGCTGCGGTAAAAGTGGCTACCGTGGCATAAGGTTTTGCTAAACGGAACATATGCTTGAAGAGTGTACTGCTCCACATGTCGGGATTCTTACTGGGTGCAAAACCATCAAGAAACCACGCATCGACAATGCCATGGTTGGCTGTCGACAACTCAGGCAGAATGTCGTTGGCATCGCCAAACCATAAATCTAATGTAATGCGGCCCTGATCAAATTCGAGGCGGTGACAGCCCGGTATAGGGTGCTCAGGATATTGCGCTCTCAATGCTTGCGCATAGTTGCACAGAGAAGGGAATTGCTGATGCGATTGCTCAAGCGCGTCGAGCGTCATGGGGTACTTTTCAAATGTTATAAAGTGGAGGCGGCAAGCGTTGCGGTTGGACTGAGTGACTAAAAAGTCATCAAATGCTTGTCGAAGCGCAAGAAAGTTCATACCGCTGCCAAATCCGGTTTCAGCCACAGTAAAAACGGAACAAGTGTGCGCTCGCCACCTTTTTAATAGCTGATTACCGGCCAAAAACACATATTGTGTTTCTGCTAGACCATCGTCGTTAGAAAAATATACATCGTCAAAATCATCCGCAACTGGTGTTCCATCGGCGTTGAAATGCAGGTTTGCATGAGTAATTTTGATGTTTGTATTCATATCGTATTGGTCAGGGCGTAAAAGTCGGGCTACTATAACCTCAAAATTAGCGTACACGTGTAACTTTATCGATATCTAAGCAGACCACTTAGGGAATAACTTCGCATTACAATCCCTCGGTCTACAAGCCAGAATTCTATTATTCAACAGGGTTTATTCATGAAAAGAGCTGTGATCACTGGTCTGGGTATTGTTTCCAGCCTAGGTAACAATGCCGAGGAAGTATTAGCCTCATTGCGTGCAGGTAAGTCAGGTATTTGTGCTTCAGAATCATTTAAAGAAATGGGTTTGCGAAGCCAAGTATGGGGCGGAATCAACATTAATACCAAAGAACATGTTGATCGCCGCGCACTGCGCTTCATGGGAGATGCTGCTGCTTATGCCTACATCGCCATGAACGAAGCGATTGCTGATGCCGGTTTGGGTGATGATCAAGTGTCGAATGACCGTACTGGTTTAGTTGCCGGTTCCGGTGGTGCAAGCTCTGATAACCAAGTTGCAGCGGCAGATATTTTACGCGAGAAAGGCGTGAAGCGTATCGGTCCATACATGGTGCCCCGCACCATGGGTAGCACCACATCAGCGTGTTTAGCCACTCCGTTTAAAATTCGTGGTGTGAACTACTCAATGAGTTCCGCATGTGCCACATCTGCTCACTGTATTGGTCACGCGCTTGAGCTTATTCAGCTCGGCAAGCAAGATGTGGTATTCGCTGGTGGTGGTGAAGAAGTGCATTGGTCGTTGGCGATGCAATTTGATGCAATGGGCGCTTTATCAACCAAGTATAATGAAACGCCTGAATTAGCGTCGCGCACATATGATGCGAACCGCGATGGTTTTGTTATCTCAGGTGGCGGCGGCATGGTCGTGGTTGAAGAGTTAGAGCATGCCTTAGCTCGTGGCGCTAAAATTTACGCAGAGATCGTCGGTTATGGTGCAACTTCTGATGGATACGACATGGTAGCGCCTTCAGGCGAGGGTGCCGTGCGCTGTATGAAGCAAGCATTAGCAACTGTTGAAGGTCCAATTGATTACCTCAATACACACGGCACATCGACGCCTGTGGGCGACGTCAAAGAGTTGGCAGCGATTCAAGAAGTGTTTGGCGGTAACTCGCCGATGATCAGTGCCACTAAAGCGATGTCAGGTCATGCGCTTGGAGCTGCTGGCGTTCACGAAGCCATCTACTCGCTGTTGATGGTTGAACATGGCTTTGTTGCGCCATCGATTAACGTGGATGAGTTGGACGAAGCAGCCGAAGGCCTCAACGTCATTACAAAAACAACCGATGCAGAGCTGACACAGGTTATGTCGAACAGCTTTGGGTTCGGTGGTACCAACGCAACATTGGTGATGAAGAAGTATTCGTAACACCGATTGGTCGTTGATGAAAACCGGCCGATTGGCCGGTTTTTTGGTTTAAAGGCTGGTGATTGTTCATATCGCCATGGTGGACACCTAGGCTAAAAAAGCATACATTCGCTCGCTTACAAATGGACACTCAAATGGGGATTGCAGATGCGCATCATTGCTGATGAAAACATGCCTTACGTCAACGAGTTATTTTCAGCTCATGCGGAGGTTATCCAAGTGTCAGGCCGCGACATCACGCCCGAAATGTTGGTTGATGTGGATGCTCTATTGGTTCGCTCTGTTACCAAAGTCAATGAATCGCTGCTTGCCAAAGCAAACAGGTTGAGCTTCGTCGGAAGTGCAACGATAGGCACCGATCATGTTGATCAATCTTTGCTCAAAGAGCGCGGTATTACATTTACCAATGCCCCTGGCTGCAATGCGAATGCAGTATGCGATTACGTACTCAGTTGTCTTGTTTTGTTTGCGGAACGCAACCAGTTACAAATCTCAGGTTTAACTGCCGGAATCGTTGGAATTGGCAATATTGGCCGACGTTTGCTGCCGCGCTTGCAAGCGCTTGGCATGACTGTTTTATGCTGCGATCCATTGCGAGCAGAGCAAGAGCCGGAATTTCAATCGGAATCACTACACACGCTGCTCACACAAAGTGATGTTATTACTTTTCATGTGCCTTACACCCGTCAGGGCAAATTTGCCACTGAACATATGATCGGAACAGCAGAGCTTCAATTGATGAAGCCGAGAGCCATTCTTATTAATGCCTGTCGAGGTGAGGTGATAGACAACCTCGCGCTTAAAGCATTTTTGATGAGCAAACCGGAGCTCACCGTCGTGCTTGATGTTTGGGAAAATGAACCGAACCCCGATGAAGAGCTGCTGGCGCTGGTTGATATTGCGACGCCCCATATTGCAGGATACTCGCAAGAGGGCAAAGCATTAGGGACAAGTATGGTGTATGACTGCTGGGCTGAGAAGAACCAGTTAGCTTTGTCAGATATTAATCAATTGTTACCCTTGCCCGATCTCAGTGCCATGAGTATTGCCGCTGAGCCATCACAAGAGTTACTCAAACAACTGATTCAAGCCGTGTATGATGTGCGCAATGATGACGCGCGCATGCGAGCGAATGCCGGAAATGCAGGATATTTTGACCATATGCGTAAAAACTACCCGCTTCGCCGCGAACTGATGAGCACTCAAGTGAACTTTGCCCATCCAATTTCCTCCAACGCCAAAGACTTATTGTCAGGTATTGGATTTCAAGTAACCCAATAGTACGGAGTGAAAACTACATGTCAGCCAAATATAATGTTGCCGTTTTAGGCGCGACCGGTGTTGTCGGTCAAACCATGTTGGATATTCTTGCAGAACGTGATTTTCCAGTGGATCGCGTTTTTCCCTTAGCCAGTGCCAGAAGTGCAGGCGGTACGGTCACGTTTGGAAATCGCACATTAGATGTGATTGACGCCGAAGAGTTTGATTGGAGCCAAGTACAAATTGGTTTCTTTTCAGCAGGCGGCTCTGTTTCTGCCAAGTATGCGCCAATCGCAGCAGATGAAGGCGTCGTGGTGATCGACAATACCTCTGAATTTCGCTACGAACCTGATATTCCACTGGTTGTGCCTGAAGTGAATGCGCACGACCTCGCCAATTTTAGAAACCGAAATATTATTGCCAACCCGAACTGCTCCACCATTCAGATGATGGTTGCGCTGAATCCTATTCATCGAGCCGCTGGTATTACTCGCATTAACGTATCGACCTACCAATCGGTATCGGGAACCGGTAAAGAAGCCATTGAAGAGCTGGCCAAACAAGTAGGTGACATGCTCACAGGTCGCCCAGCGGAGCCTTCTGTTTACCCCAAACCGATTGCATTTAATGTGATTCCTCAAATTGATGTATTTCAAGACAATGGGTACACCAAAGAAGAAATGAAAATGGTGTGGGAAACACAGAAAATACTGGGCGATGAAAGCGTACTTGTGAATCCAACCGCTGTGCGAGTACCGGTTATGTACGGCCACGCTGAAGCCATACACATCGAAACTCGCGACCCGATCGATGCGGAGGGTGTGAAAGCCTTGCTTCGAGAGTCAGAAGGCATTGAAGTATTTGAAAATGATTCTGAATACCCAACCCCTGTAGAAGAGGGCAGTGGTTCAGATTTAGTTTATGTTGGACGCATTCGCAACGATATTAGCCACCCAACAGGTGTGAATTTATGGGTCGTTGCCGATAATGTGCGCAAAGGCGCGGCGCTCAATAGCGTACAGATCGCGGAAGTACTTATTCGCGACTATTTGTAATCATTGTTGTTTTTTGCAAGCAATTCGATAAAAAGCCAGCCATTCGCTGGCTTTTTTGTTTGCCAGCGAACTAACATTGTTTAGAGTATGCGGTAGTATATACCGTGCTGAGATCAGCGTTGGAACGCAGTTTGCTTGATTGTTTCAGTTATAAGCAAATGTGCCAGCATTTTGGCGCAGTTGATAAAGGAAGGGGAAATGTCTCGAATATCATGTAGCCGACTCGACAGTATTGGGCGCAAAGTCCGAATTGTGGTTGTGTTGTGTACAGCAATGATTGCTGGTTTAGCTGTTGCGCAGCAAGAGTCTGGATATGTTGACATTGTTGGCCCAGAAGGCCGTCCCGCGCAGAATCAGATAACATCTAGCGCGATGAAACGCTACGGACCTGTGAACAGTGCCGATACTTTATGGCGTATAGCGAGTGCTACGCGGCCAAACAATAGCGTGTCTGTTTATCAGATGATGATTGCCCTTTATGATAAGAATAAGCACGCATTTGAGAGCGAAAATATTCATTTATTGAGTCGTGGAAGCATCATGGTTGTGCCATCTGCAGCGGAAGCACGACAATATTCCGATCGGCAAGCCGTTGCCAAATTAAAAGCCGACCAGCAATCTCTTGCCGCTCTCAAGCCAAAATCAAATACAAAGCCGGCGACAAAACAGCCCGAACCTGAGGTCATCGCCAGCACAAAATCAGCAGCGACCCAGTCACAAGCTAAACCAACCAGTGGAACGACGTCTAAAACCGACACGGCTCAAGTTGCACCTACTGCACCAGAACTTTCTGCTGATGAAAAAGCAGAAATTGATCGCACACGCCGTATTCAAGAAATACAAATGCGTCAGCTCAAAGATGATTTAGCTGATTCGATTGGAAGCATCGAAACCTTAGTCAATCAAAATAAAGCCCTCACCGATCGTATTGAGAGCTTGTCCTCTGTTATTTCAGATCTGGAAGAGCAGCTAACTGAAGAAAAAGTTCAGGCCGAACAAGCGCTGCAAGAAATGGCTCAGCAAGCGCAAACAACACAAACACAAGTTGATACCTTAATTGAGCAGCCCAAAGGTGCATCCAGTCTTTGGTTGTGGCTTCTCTCTGGAGGTCTGTTCGTTGTCTTCGGTTTGATTGGTTGGCTCATGTTCCGCAGCAGTAAGGCAAAGGACGCTCCAGAAGTGATTGAAGAAAGCGTTGCCGAAGCAGTGCCAGAAGTCGCAGAGCCTGTTGCTGAAGAAATTGAAACACCAGAACCACCGCCTGAAGAAGATGTGTTGCTTGATCTTGGACTCGATGATGACGGCACAGAAGACAACAATGTTGATTTAGCTTTAGATGAATTAGACTCGGTCAACTTAGATGATGAGCTTGTTGCCACCGAACAAGATACGCTTGATGAATCTATTGATTTACTTGCAACAGAACCAACACCAGATGCAATAGTGCAAGATATTCAAGAGCTTGACTTAGATCTTGAAGCTGCTGGTGGTGAACTGACGCAAGATGCTTTAGACGCTTTAGCAGCGATGGATGAACTCGGAGAAGAGGAGTCATCTCAAGCCGATGAAGGCGAGATTGATTTAGAAGAAGCATTTGATGCCATCGGACAAGAGCAACCCGCTCCAGAAATCACAGAATCTGCAGCTGAGGAGCCCACGCCGGTAGTCGAAGCTGAGTCTGATGTTGAGGTAAATATCGACCCTGACGATATTTTGGCTGAGCTGGAACAAGAGGGCGAACTTGACCTGTCTTCAAACGATGATATTCGTCTTGATGAACCAGAAGTAGAGCTTGAGTCAGAAGATGCCGTTCTTGACGAGGTTATGGCGGATTTTGCAGATGAAATCGACCAATTGATTGATGCTGAAAACCCGGTAGAAGAGGTTGAAGCGGCTGTACAATCGACCGCACAAACACCCACTGAGAACTTAGACGAAGCAGATGCAATACTCGACCAAATTAACGATGGCAGCATCGATTTGGCCGAGGCAGCTACCCCAGAAGCCGACATCATGGATGATGACGAAATCGACACATTGATGGCTGACTTGGACGATATCGGCGACGATATTGAGGTTGAAGAACTCGATAACGAAACGCGGGTGGCTGAAGAGCTAGAACAGCCTGAAGCGACAACTGAGTTGGATACGAACTCTGATCTCGAGGCGGTTGATATTGACAGCCTGCTTGAAGAAAACAAATCTGCAGGCTTGTCTGAAGAAGAATTAACCAATGGTGCAATTGATATATCGAGTCTTTTGACCGAGCCTCAAGTGCAAACAGAACCTGAAGTCGCAGAGCTGCCGATTGACGATGAGTTGAACTTGGTGACTGAGGAGCTAGAAGCAGAGACCTCTGAAACTCCAATGACAGCGGAAGAACTGGAAGCTGAGTTTGATTTGGACAACATTGCAGATGAGTTGCTTGCTGAGAATGCTGACGAACAGCCGGTTGCATCAGAACTGGAAGAGGTGTCCGAAGCTGTCGAACTCGACATTGATGAAAGCGAAACCGTTTCGGCGCAGGAGTTGGCCGCTCAGCTTGCCGATCTTGAAGCGAAAACCCAAGCTCTAGACAAGGCTAATGTAGAAGCCCCTACAAATGCGGAAGAAGTGGCCGATGAATACTTAGATATTGACCAACTGCTTGCTGAAGCTGATGGAGCGGGTGTTGTGTCGGACGAAGACACTATGTTGCCCGGAGAGCTTGAAGGGTTAGAAGATCTGGATGAGGAAGACAGTGTTTCAGCCAAGCTTGATTTGGCGCGCGCTTACATTGAAATTGGTGACAACGAAGTTGCAACCCAGTTATTACAGGAAATTGTGAAAGATGGCTCCGATGTGCAAAAGACAGAAGCGTCAGAACTGCTCACGCGATTAACTTAACTGGAACTTCTCACACGATTCACTTAAGTTGATGGATTTGCCCGATAAGCCCGCTATAATGCGGGCTTTTCCGTTTTAAGGTTGTATTGATGCGCATCGCGTTAGGAATTGAATATCAAGGAACTGAGTATTGTGGCTGGCAGCGTCAAAATGATGTAGACAGTGTGCAAGCTCAGCTCGAGCGGGCGTTATCAAAAATTGCCAACGAACCCCTATTAGTGACCTGTGCAGGACGCACTGATACGGGAGTTCACGGGACTGGCCAAGTGGTTCATTTCGATTGCGAAAAAGACCGTGGCTTACGTGCGTGGACCCTAGGTGTGAATACCATTCTGCCCGACGATATTGCGGTCAGATGGGCTCACCCAGTAAACGATGATTTTCATGCTCGCTTTTCCGCTACCGCTCGGCGTTATCGCTATATTATTCAGAATCAGCCGCTACGTCCTGGCATATTACGTTTTGGCGTGACGCATCATCATCACCCGTTGGATGCGCAAGCAATGGAGCAAGCGGCAACATGTTTGCTCGGCGAACATGATTTCACCAGTTTTCGAGCGACTCAGTGCCAATCGAAATCACCCAATCGAAATATTCATCATTTAAAAGTCAGGCGCTTTGGTGGATTTGTGGTAGTTGATGTGAAAGCGAATGCGTTTGTGCATCATATGGTGAGAAATATCGTAGGTTCGCTATTATTAGTTGGAGAGGGGGAAAAGTCCGCTGAATGGCTTAAAGATGTATTGGAGGCAAAAGATCGAACAATTGCTGCCGCCACATCGAAGCCACATGGTCTATATTTGGTCTCAGTCGACTACCCTGAAAAATTTGGTTTGCCATCAGCCCCTATGGGGCCGCTATTTTTGCCTGATGACATCGGGTAAGACCAGTTAAAGGTGTGTATATTCGTGTGCATTGTGGTTTAATGTCGCGGATTAGTCAGGTGGCAAATTCGCCCATAAATCAGCTGGATCGAGAATCATGAGCTGGATTGAAAAGATTCTTCCAAAGAATAAAGTCGATGCTTCATCGCGTCGCAACATCCCAGAGGGTATCTGGAGTAAGTGTTCTTCTTGTGAGCAGGTGTTGTACCGTGCAGAATTAGAACGCAATTTAGAAGTATGTCCTAAGTGCAATCATCACATGCGGATCACAGCGCGCAAGCGTTTAGAAGCGTTGTTAGATGAAGGCGAGCGCGAAGAAATTGGCGCAGACCTTGAGCCTAAGGATGTGCTCAAATTTAAAGACTCTAAGCGTTATAAAGAACGTTTAGCGAGTGCCCAAAAAGCAACGGGTGAAACCGATGCTTTGATCGTTCTTAAAGGTTCAATTAAGGAAGTGCCTGTTGTGGCTGCTTCGTTTGAATTCTCCTTTATGGGCGGTTCTATGGCCTCGGTGGTCGGTGCACGTTTTGTGAAAGCCGCCGAGTATTGCTTGGAGCACAACTTACCGTTGATTTGTTTTTCAGCGAGTGGTGGTGCGAGGATGCAAGAAGCTCTGTTTAGCTTAATGCAAATGGCTAAAACCTCTGCGGCATTGGCAAAGATGTCGAAAAAAGGCTTACCGTTTATTTCAGTATTGACCGACCCTACTATGGGGGGCGTATCGGCGAGCTTGGCAATGTTGGGTGATATCAATGTTGCAGAGCCTAAAGCTCTGATTGGCTTTGCTGGACCTCGCGTGATCGAACAAACCGTTCGTGAAAAGCTACCAGAAGGTTTTCAGCGGAGTGAGTTTCTAGTTGAGCACGGCGCGGTTGATATGATCGTTGACCGTCGCGAAATGCGTGACACCTTGGCTCGTTTATTGGCCAAAATGTGTAACTTACCGACAACTGAAACCTCTGTCGTTCCTGAATAATGACCTCTCCTTTATCTGCCGGTCGCTCACTTGATGAGTGGCTGGCATATCTCGAATCAATTCACCCCACTGAAATTGAACTCGGTCTTGAGCGAGTAGGCAGCGTTGCCGATGCTTTGTCATTACGCTCGCTTGCGCCATCGAAAGTCATATTGGTGGCTGGAACCAATGGCAAGGGGTCGACTTGCTGCTTTATCGAAAATTGTTTGCTTCAAGCGGGCTATCGAGTGGGCGTTTATTCCTCTCCACACATTTGTGATTATCGCGAGCGCGTGAGAGTCAACGGTCAGATGCAAGATGCTGAAGCATTTTGTGAAGCCTTTTGCGCTGTTGAAGAAGCGCGTGGAGAAACGAGTTTAAGCTACTTTGAATTTGGAACTTTAGCCGCGCTATTGATGCTAAAGCGTGCTCAATTAGATGTAGCGATTGTTGAGGTTGGCCTTGGTGGCAGGCTTGATGCGACCAATGTAATATCGCCAGACGTATCAGTTGTCACGTCGGTGGATTACGATCATGAAACATTTCTTGGCAGTGATATTAATATTATTGGGCAAGAGAAAGCAGGTGTGTTCCGCACTGGAAAACCAGCCATATTAGGTAGTGTAGACTTGCCGCCGACGGTATTGCAGCATGCGCTCGATATTGATGCCCAGGCATGGCAGTTAGGTCGTGATTTTGCCTTGCACAAAGCTGAAGATGGGCTTTGGGCGTATCGAGGACGCAATCAGCAATGGCATTCATTGCCAGTGCCAGCACTTCCTCTGACAAACTTAGGCACTGCTCTTGCGACACTTGATGCATTGCAGATCGATGTCGCCGAAGATGCGATAGCTAAGGGTGTCGCAGCGGCAAATCTACCGGGACGATGGCAGGTTGTGCAAAATGCTCCTTTAGTGGTGCTGGACGTTGCTCATAACCCTCAAGCCACGCGTTTGTTAGCAGAGCAAATTAGAACCAATAAATCACAGCGTGTGATTGGTGTGGTGGCAATGCTCAGCGACAAGGACAGTGTCAACTCCCTCAATCCTCTTAAACAAATTATCGATTGTTGGTACGTGGCGAACCTTGATGTGCCCCGAGGCGCGCAAGCATCAATGCTAGCTGAAAGTTTATCGGAACAATCGCCTAACATTTGTCTCAACGTAGAGACTGCGCTGCGTCATGCGCTTGAAACCGCAGCCGAAGATGATATGGTTGTGGTCTTTGGTTCGTTTTATACAGTAGCGGCGGCATTGGAGTCGTTGCAAAGGTCTTGAGCTTCGTGAATCCAATATTGAAACATCGATTAGTGGGTGCTTTGGTGTTAGTGGCACTTGCAGCCATTATTCTGCCTGATGTGCTTGATGGAGAGAAGATAAAGCGAAAGCAGGAGTTTGCTGCTATACCGTTACAACCTGCGCTCGAACCACGCGAATTTGAAGCGTTAGAAGAGCCTCAACGACTTCCTGTCATCGCTTCTGGCTCTGACTCTATTGATCTTCAGCCGCTTGAATCCACAGAGCCGTCAGCAACCGTTTCTGCTAACGATACTGAAGTAACGCAAGTAGGCGATATCAATCCAACGGACAAAAAACTTGAGCCTTTTAGCGACAGCGCTCATGTGATTCAGTTGGGTGTGTTTCGTAATGCAAAGAACGTGAACGCATTAGTTGAAAAGTTGAGAGATGCGGGTTACCCCGCATTTAGTAAGCCCAAAAAACCTATTCAAGGTGAGCCGACTTGGGTATATGTGGGCCCTGATTTAGACACCGAAAAACTTAAATCCATGCGCCCGGAACTGAAAGCGTTGACCGGATTAAACGGTAAAGTTTTTCCTTACAATCCGAAAAGCCAGTAAATGGGCATAGGCAAGTGGCTAGGGAATTTGTTAGAATCCGCGCCGCAATCACAGGACTGGTACTCACATGGTTTGGATTGACTACGCGATTTTAGGAATTATCGGAATTTCTTCGTTAGTGAGTCTCGTTAGGGGCTTTACTCGAGAAGCAATTTCGTTAGTGACTTGGTTTGTTGCATTTCTTGTCGCCAGCCAGTTTTATCAAGATCTGTCGATACACATTGTGGCCATTGAAGACGAAATGGTCCGAGATGGCGTATCCATCGCATTGTTGTTTGTCTGTACGTTATTTTTAGGCGCAATGATTAATCATCTGCTTGGCAAATTGGTCGATAAAACCGGCTTGTCGGGCACAGACCGAGTGTTAGGACTTGTGTTTGGCGGTTTGCGTGGTGTACTTATTGTGTGTGCTTTACTGTTCTTTATGGATGCATTTACCGCATCCTCTAGTACCGATTGGTGGCAAGCATCTGTCTTGATACCTGAATTTAAAATCGTTGTTCGTTGGTTTTTTGATTATTTAGAGCAATCATCTTCCTTACTTCAAGAGACGATGGTTAGCTCCGGCTGAGGGTAACCCTGTATATGTGTGGGATTATTGGTATCGTGGCGAATTCGCCCGTAAATCAAACCATCTATGATGCGCTGACTGTATTACAGCATCGTGGCCAGGATGCCGCGGGTATTATGACCATTGATGAGCAAGGACGTTTTCGCTTACGGAAAGCAAACGGCCTAACGCGCGATGTATTTGGCAATGTGCACATGCATCGTTTACAAGGGCATGTGGGTATTGGCCATGTTCGCTACCCAACAGCAGGCAGCTCAAGCTCTGCGGAAGCTCAGCCTTTTTATGTGAACTCCCCGTTTGGAGTATCGCTGGCGCATAACGGTAATTTGACCAATGCTGAAGAGCTGAAAAAAATGCTCTATCAAACAGCTCGCCGTCACATTAACACCACATCAGATTCAGAAGTTCTATTGAACGTCTTTGCACATGAGTTGTGTGTGTCGCGCCAATGGAACATTAGTACTGACGACGTTTTCAAAGCCATTACAGCGACCATGCGACAAATTCGTGGGGGCTATGCTGCGGTATCCATGATCATTGGTCACGGCCTTGTGGCGTTTCGAGATCCGAACGGCATCCGTCCATTAGTTCTTGGTACACGGACAGGTGAAAGTGGTAAAACAGAATATATGGTGTCCTCTGAGAGCGTTGCTTTAGACGTTTGTGGATTCTCTTTGCTGCGCGATGTTGAGCCCGGAGAAGCCATTTACATCACTGAGTCAGGTGAACTGCACTCGCACCAATGTATTGATAAAGTTGCTCATAACCCATGCATCTTTGAATTTGTTTATTTTGCCCGTCCTGATTCATTCATCGACAAAGTGTCGGTTTACCAATCGCGCGTGCGTATGGGTAAATTGCTGGGCGAAAAAATCAAACGAGATTGGGCTGACAAAGACATTGATGTAGTGATTCCAATTCCTGAAACTTCCTGTGATATCGCACTTGAAATTGCGGCGGAACTAGATCTGCCGTATCGTCAAGGCTTTGTTAAAAATCGCTATATTGGCCGGACTTTCATTATGCCGGGCCAAAAAACACGTAAGAAGTCTGTGCGTCAAAAGCTCAACGCAATTAGCGCCGAGTTCAAAGGCAAGAATGTACTTCTGGTTGACGATTCTATCGTACGTGGAACCACGTCTCAGCAGATCATTGAAATGGCTCGCGTGAGTGGTGCTAAAAAGGTGTACTTTGCGTCAGCAGCACCTGAGATTCGCTTCCCGAACGTTTATGGTATCGATATGCCATCTGCACATGAGTTGATTGCTCATGGACGTGATGTAGACCAAATCTGTGAGGCTATTGAAGCCGACGGTTTGATCTTCCAAGAGCTCCCCGATTTAATTGCGGCGGTGAAGGAAGGTAACCCAGAGCTCAATGGCTTTGAAACATCAGTATTCAACGGCTGTTACATTACTCAAGATATTGATGAAGATTATCTCGACCGCTTGAACAACTTGCGAAATGATGATGCGCAAGCAGATAAAGCGGCTGAACTAGCATCGAACCTTGAAATGCATAATGAAGGTCACCCGTAATTATGTGTGGTGATATTGAAAAGGCAGCTTTTACAGCTGCCTTTTTTGTATTGAAATTTCGTCTTTGTGCTAGTGCACAAACTCTGGTCCCAATCCTAGGTTCCATAAAATCACTGTTGCAACCATGGTTGAGACAAGTAGAACTAAGCCACACGTCACTACGGAGCTGGCATAGATAAAACCGCGCTCTTCGGGGATATGCATTAAAATTGGAATGCCTGAATACAGTAAATAAACAGAATAAGACAACCCTACAAGCCCTACCAGCATAATGAACCACACTACAGGATACAAAGTAGCAAAACCAACCATCAGTAAAGGCGTTGCCGTATATGAAGCCAGTTCCAAGCATTGGGTGTATGTGGGGTTCGAACCGAATGTTTGTGCCATCCACTTAGCTAAATAAGCCAACGCACCTACGCCACAAAGCACTGCAACGTACATGGCAATGCCCATAACCAGCGCACTATTAGGAGACAGGTAAATCGGATCGCCAGCGCCAATACGCCAACCGATATAAACAGTCGAAAAGTATGAACAAACAGACGGGATTAGTGCAATCAGCATAATGTGCATGATGCTGTAACTTGCGCCTTCATGTTCGCGATCGATGGTATGCCATTCTTCACGTGGATGTGCGTAAAGTCCCCAAAGATGATTCAAAATCATAAGCCACTTCCTTTCTATTTAACGCCGCTCTTTTTGTACGACAAACCGAACATTGCAGTTCAACGGTTAGAAAAACTGAATAGCAATTAGACGAAGTAGGTGGTTTTTTTGGGATCCCGACTTTGAAGGTGAAATAGGATAGCCTTCAATTCCCTGTGTTGCAGTAGAGTCAATACTCTCCGACGTTCCACATACATTGTTCAATTGTTATGCAATCACTGTTGACGAGACTGTAAAATTCGTCAAGCAGTGTTTTTTACCCAAAACTCCGAATTTTGGAGTCTTGAGGCAGAAAATATGAGGCTTCTAGGGCTGTTTGAGCCAGAGGTTGGCTATATACATATCCTTGAACAACATCACATTCAAGCTCTCTAACGAGGTCTAACTGTGCGAGCGTTTCAACGCCCTCTGCGACGACTTTATGTCCCATCGCAGAGCCGAGTTCTTGAATGGCTTTGATAATCAGCCAATCTTGGCTATCGCGTTTTAATTCATTGAAGAAGCTGCGGTCAATTTTAAGACTTGTGAGTGGCAATTGACGCAGTAAGGAAATGGATGAAAAGCCGGTCCCAAAATCATCGAGTGAAATTTGAATACCATGTTGGCTTAACTGTTCTAGTATGGAACGCACATTGTCCATGTCAGCAATAGCTGTGGACTCTGTGATCTCCATGGTGATGTATTTGGGGTTGATAGCAGACACTTGCAGAATTTGGTGCACTGTTTTTAAGAACATGGGATTGGCAAGCTGCGCGGCACTCACATTCACCGACATGTTAATGTGGGTTGAGAATGTTTTTTGCCATTTTTTTAGAGTGCTACAGGCTTCTTTGAGAACCCAGTATCCGAGCTCTACAATTTGTCCATTTTCTTCGGCCAGCGGAATGAATTCTGCTGGAGAAATCTCGCCAAGTTCTTTTGAATGCCACCGGATAAGGGCTTCGACGCCCGTTAATTTATTGGTGACAGGGCAAATCTGTGGTTGATAAACCAGCGATAACTCATTGCTGATAATCGCCTTTCTTAATTCATTGTCAATGCGTGCTCGTGTGTTGCGGTCAGCCTGAATACTGGCTTTGTATAATGAAGTTTGATTTTTACCATTGGCTTTTGATTGGTGCATGGCCATATCCGCACGTCTTAGCAAGTCTGCGGGTGTGTCTGCATGATCGGGATATAACGCAATGCCAATGCTTGCGGTGACAAAGAAATCAATGTCGAGGGCATCATGCAATGGCTGCTCGATTTTGTTCAAAAGCCGATTGGCAGTGACGATGGCCTGGCGCTGATTATCAACAGGACATAAGCACACAAATTCATCGCCACTAAAACGAGCATAAAAATCATGATCACGCAGCGAGTTCTTTAAAATGGTTGTGACGTGGCGCAGTAGTTTGTCGCCTGCTTCATGCCCGTGTTGGTTGTTCAGGTGTTTGAATCGGTCTAAGCCAATTTGAATGACGGCCAATGGCTGTTGGGGAGAACGTCGAATTTGCTGCGCAAGCTGATCGCTTACCATGGAACGGTTTGGTAAACCTGTTAGGGCATCGTAGCTGGCCATCATTTTGAAACGTTGATCAGAGCGGCGCTTTTCAGTGACGTCCTGAATACTGCCAATCACGCGTTTGGGGCGGCCATCAAAGCCGGATATAACCTCGCCTGTCGCAGCAAACCAGCGTGTGGTTTTGTCATTGCACAGCATTCTGAAATTAACTGATAGCGGCATGCCATGCTTGATATGAGAGGCAATGCGCTTTTGCACAACCGCGCGATCAAGCGTGTTCATGCGATCAAACAAGCCCATATTGCGCACTGAACTTTGGCTTTCAGGTGACGTGAATCCAAGCATCTCAAGGGCGCGGTCATTCCAAGTGGTTTGGTCTGTTGCTAGGTCCCATTCCCACAGCCCTCCAGTCGACTTTTGCGCGGCCGCTTGTAAACGTCGTTGTAACCGGTCGGACTGCTTACCTTGTTGAATCGCCAAGGTTTCCAATACATCGCGCTCGTGGCGCTGAGCTAGCTGACTGACCAACCCCACAAATTGTTGATACAAGGCTAACTGTTCGGGGGAGTGTAAGCTACCCGCAACACAGATAAAGCCCCAAGCTTCATTATTCACGATGATAGGAAAAGACAAGATCTGAGCAGTGTTTACCACATACTTATCAAGCCAATGGTTTAAAGGAAAGTCTTCTGCACGACAAAATGCTTTAGCGCCTAACACTTCTGTGTCTAACTTGGAGCCATCGCCATGCATCTCAATTATTTTAATATACGGTCGTTGATTGTTATTGCGTTGCCAGTTTGCTAGACAAGCCCATTCGGTAAAGTGACCGATCTGTTTCTTTAAACTCAGTAACTCTTCTAATCCAGAGTGTAAGTTCTCATCTGAACTGACAAAGGCATTCGATAGCTCTAATAAATTGAGCGCCTTGGTGCCTTTGGAGGTAAATGCGGGGTCGTCATTTGCAGCTGAGTTCAGCAGTTTGTTTTCAACAAGGATTGTTTGCTGCCCCTGTTCAGGGTGTTCAGCGCGTCGCATCAATTGTTCAATGGCAAACTCTGCAAGTAGAAATGGATCATGAGAAACGCTGACACGGTTCGAATGATCGCTTTGCTGGGCTTCAAAGCTAACCACACAAACATCTTCTGGAACTCGCCAACTATGATGTGCTAAGCGATCGATTAGACCGGATGCAATTAAATCGTTTCCGCAGATCACCGCTTGAGGAGCATCTTCAAAGTTCACTAGATGATCGGCCGCTTGGTTACCTGCACTATATGACTGACCCTTTAAATTGATCAGATCATTTGCCAATGGGACTATTTGATAGGCTTGCTGGCATTCCATAAATGCATGATAGCGCTCGTTAATCTCTTGGCAGTCCAGATCACCAGCAAAGGTTATTTGTTGATATCCTCGTTCAAATAAATAGGCAAAAATCTGAGCAAGGCCATCTCTGTTATCGGAAATCACACAATCAATCTGATGCTCTGAGTATTGGTGCCCAATAGATATGAGTGGAATTTGTTTGTTGACTATGGTGTTGATTAATGACTTGCCAATGGCATTTTTGATCGAGATAACGGCATCCACATTATTGAGCGATAGCTCAGAATCATAGCGGCCTAAATTGCCAGTGCAGATCATGTGAATTTCTAGATTGAGTTCAAACGCGAGATGATTGAGGTGCTGACAAAGCTGACCATAGTAAAAACCATGTGCCATCGGTGTATACACTGCTACAGACCGGATTGTCTTCGCACCCATAAAGTTACCACTATTGGAGTGAGTCTAAACTCACATCAAATACTTTAGATTTTTGAACAAGGCTCAGCTTACCTGAATTAATGAATACTTTAATGACTGTAGTGAAAAAAAAGACACGTTCATGCATCTATTTGTGACTCATGTTGCTCAGGTGATAACAAAATGTTGACGACATTCACACTATATTATCGTTTCGATTGTTTTTTATATGGATTTTTAGGCGTTTTCAATCGATAACTTGCTAATCAGCGAAGATTATTCATGATTTATGCGGTTGGTTGTATGTCGATTTCCTGTTCATCAGGAAAAGTGCACGATGTTAACTTACGGTTAACATACGCATGTGTGGGGAACGACTTGTTCTACTTCGAGACTATGATGCTTCTGTCTGAGCATGATGTGGAATGACGGCTAAGCCTTAACGCCTAAGCTGATAGATGGTAGAATTTGAGTCACCCAACACTGGTATTTAGTTGTATTGAAAATTGACCACCTCTGATTTACTTGCCCCAATTTTATCATTTCTTAAATGTGAAACCCCGCAGGCGTGGCTTGATGTTGCTTCGTCAAAGCAAATGCTCCCCGACTTACTCATTGATCACTGCAACTGCGAGCTAAAAGCAGCGCAAACCGCAATGTGGTTGATCCGAAAATATGCCGTCGACACCAGTAGTAGTGCCGAATTGCTGCAATGGCTCAAGCCCTATGAAGATTTCGTTTATCGCCAAGGAGCAATGCCGGGCAGTGAGCATAGTGGGCTGGGTAAAAAATTACAGGTAAAAGAAGGCGTAGAGTTCGGTTCTGACCTTATTCAGAAAATGGTGTTGCTCATTAAAGAAGAGCTTCATCACTTTCAACAAGTTCTCGACATCATGAACCAGCGTCATATTCCTTACCAACCATTAGGCGCAGGGCGCTATGCAAAGGGTTTGATGAAAAAAGTGCGAACTTATGAACCTCAAGCCTTGACCGACAAACTAATTTGCGGCGCATACATCGAAGCTCGGTCGTGTGAACGATTTGCCGCGCTCGTGCCATATATTGATGATGATTTAGGCAAGTTCTATGTGTCCTTATTGCGCTCAGAGGCGCGACATTTTGAAGACTATTTGCATCTTGCACAACAAGTTGCAGGTGATGTATCAATTGCCGATCGAGTCGACATTATAGGCGAGGTTGAAGCTGAGTTAATTTTAGCCCCGGATACTGAGTTCAGATTTCACAGTGGCACTCCGAACAATACTTAAATCTCATTCAGGCCACTTTGTCTTTGGCAAGGCAAGGTGGCAACGCAAAGCCTTTCAATGGTGCTCTTGCTCTACCGTTTATTCTGGTGTTTTTGCAAAACTGAGCATCACGATGACATCCCTAGCCCCCCTTAATTGTTAACAAAAAGTATAGATTTAAAGTTAATGTTAATTTCGAGAGTTAACTAATTTCGCTTGAAAATTAATTAAGTTGTTGAAATTAAATGTGAATAAAATTTTAGAGTTCAACTTAGTGTAACGAGTATGTAAATGATAATAGTTTGCATTTGTATTTTATTTGTGTACAATCTCGCTCGTTTTAAAGTTAAGAAGTCTTTAATGGGAATCACATGAGAATCAACGTTTTATCTACAGCTGTATCCATAGCATTGGCGTCGTATGGCCATGTCGTAATGGCAGAAGAATCTAATATTGATGTAATTGAAGTGAAGGGAAGCTACTTTAACGACTATAAAGTAGATGATGCGTCGGGCGCGATGCGCATGAATACGTCTCTGTTAGACACTGCTCAAGCAGTGACTGTTATTCCTGAAATCGTGATTGATGAGCAATTAGCGACCACTCTGGGCGAAGTTCTCTCCAATGATGCAAGTTTGTCACCAGGCTCTAAACAGCGTAATCGTGAAGTTTTTAGTTCACGTGGATTCGAGCTCAGCTCATCCACAGGCTACCTCAGAGATGGTCATCAACACTGGTCACACTACCAACAACCGATCGAAACGTTGTCGAGTGTTGAAGTCATTAAAGGCCCTTCAAGTATTTTATATGGACAATCCGCCCCTGGTGGTGTGATTAACATGGTGACGAAGCAACCTACTTCCACTCGATTGTTCGATATCAGTGCCGATACCGATCAGAACGGCTCTTCTCGCTTTATGCTCGATGCAGGTGGTGAAATTGTAGAAGACCTGACATATCGAGGTGTGTTGGTGAAGCAAGACGTGGAATACGATCGGGAATACCAGAATGGTGAATCACGAGAGCGTGACCGTTTCTTGGGGTCGATCGTATTAGACTATTCAGTGAGTGATGATTTATCGATCAATGTTTACTATGACCGAACCAGCGATAAAACCGGCTTAGATACAGGCGCTTGGCTTGATAATAACGGCAATGTAATCGGTAGTGATGACACTATCTATGATTTCTCATGGGCTTTCACAGACATTGATGTTGAAAACATCGGTACCAAAATCAGCTATTTTTTCAACCAAGACTGGATGATGAAAGTTGGTTACAACGAGCAAACATTTGAACGCCAACGTTTCGAGTCTTCGCCTAGAAAACCTTCGGACTATGTTGAAGGTGACAGCTATACATCGAATCCGTATGACCGATTCGACGATTGGAAGTTCAAAACCGCCTACGTTGATTTGGTGGGGCAATTTTCGATTGCGTCAACCGAACATCAAGTATTGGTCGGGATGAACAGCCTAGATTATTACTACGGACAGCTCAGAGTTACAGCTCCTTCTGTGGACTATGTGCCAGGTGGCACTGAACCCACTCGACCCGACATTAGCTACAAGGACGATGATAGCCTCTATACCAGCGAATATGACTACTACGGTTTTTACTTTCAAGATCTGGTGACGCTCAATGAAAATTGGCAAGTTGCTTTTGGCGGTCGTTTTGATCGTCAAAATAGTGAGGGAGCAGATAGCGAATCCTTCGTTCCTAAATTTGGTGTGTTGTATCACCCGATTGAAAATGCCACCGTGTATGTGAACTATTCAGAAAGTTTCGAACCTGCTTCAAGTGAAACATTGAACGATGAGACAGATGCAAACCACGGTATGGATCTGGATGCGGTCACATCTGAGCAAATTGAAATTGGTGCCAAATGGCAAGTGTCAGATCGACTACTTGTGGAAACGGCCTTGTTTGATATTGAAAAAACAGGTGCTTTAATTTCCGAACGCCTTGATGATGATTCTGATTTCGACACCATTACAACTCAGTCGGGTGTGCAAAAACACCAAGGTTTTGAGTTGTCAGCTCAAGGTGCCGTGACCGACAAGTTGTTCTTGATGGCATCTACCATGTACCTTGATGCCGAGTATGAAAAAGATGAAAACTATCAGGGTAAAACGCCAATTGATGCTCCTGAATGGTCTGCATCGGTCTGGTCTCGATATGAATACACAGAAAACTTAGCACTGAACTTAGGAGCTTTTTACCAAGGTGAGCGCTATGCCGATAGCAATAACACGGTGAAAAAAGACGGGTACACGCGATTTGATTTGGGTGCGACTTATCAACATGAAATAGGTGGTGTGGACGTAAATTATCGATTTAATATCGAAAACTTGTTTGATACCAATTACCTTGCCGGCGGTGGCGTGAATAATGTCACTATTGGTGATGAACGTATGGCTCGATTCGAGATCAAAACATCGTTCTAGCCTGACTCAAGGCAATTAGATTATTGCCTTACTTTAAATTCAGGGAAGTTAGTTAAACCAGCACACAGTGCTGGTTTTTTTGGTATGTACATGAGCATCAAAAAAACTCTATTTTGGGCACACCTGGTTTTAGGTTGTAGTGCCGCTCTTTTTATCTTTCTAATGTCTATCAGCGGCGTAGCACTTACCTACGAGCGTCAGATGATTCAAGCCGCTCAACGGGCTGACTATCCGGTTGCTCCTTCTACACAAAGCCAGCCTTTGGAGATGGATGAAGTTGTTGATTTTATCGAAAACTACCATTTCAAAAAAACGCCTCAAATTCAGATCAGTCATGAGCAATCCGCTCCAGTGGTGTTAAAGGATGGCCGCCGCACAGTGGCTTACCTCAATCCCTACACAGGAGAAAAACTAGATTCTTTGGGAGAGGGAACAGTCACATTCTTTAAAAAGCTCAGAGCCTTTCACCGGTGGTTAACGTTCGACGGAAGCTTCAGTGAAACGGGGAGTTGGGTGAATGGCATCTCCAATGCTTTCTTTTTAGTACTGGTTATCAGTGGAATTTACCTTTGGTTTCCACAACGCTTTAAAGCCCGTGCGTTTAAGCAGAAACTAACCTTGAATGGACGCTATGCAAATAGCAAAGCCAGAAACTACCAATGGCATAATGTATTTGGCCTATATATGGCACCTATTTTGTTTGTTGTGGTTTTCACTGCTTTGTTTTTTTCATTTAAATGGCCGGGCGAAGCGTTAAAGAACTTTGCTACATCTGAGTCGCCTTTATTCCCGAGTCAGTTGGTACTGCAAGAGTTGAACGTTGACACAGCTTTACCACTGGCCCAGCAACTTGATGCAGTGAAACAAGCCTTTCCTCAGTGGCAGACGATTCAGTTTTCGTTGTCGAACCGAAATGAGGGAGTTAGTGTTTATCAAGTTGACTATGGCAATGGCGGAGAACCTCAAAAGCGCTTCTCGGTTGCTCTGAATACATCCAATGCAAACGTGTTAGAAACACAGTCATTTGAGCAGTTGTCTGATTACCGAAAAGTACGCAGCTACATTCGATTTTTGCACACGGGCGAGATTTATGGGCTTGTTGGACAAACTCTGGCGGGTATCGCATCGTTACTTGCATGTTTGCTGGTGTATACCGGAATTATGTTGTCGTGGACACGATGGAAAAACAGCCGTAAAAAACGTGATTAAACTGGATTATGTCGATAAAAAGGGAGCCGAGGCTCCCTTTTTATATCGATAGCAAGAGTGATTAGAATTTAGCGCCAACCCAAACCCAAGCTTTATCAGTGTCTGCTTTGTAGTCGTCAGCAGAGTATGCCGCGTACTTCACGCCACCACTGAAGACATCGTTAAATTTGTATGCGTACAATAAATCAAGCTCGGTACCGAGATCATCCAATGTATCTGAAGACTCATTGGCAGTGAAATCGTGATAAACAGCAGCCCACTTACCACCAAACAATTTACCTCCAGCAGAGAAGTACAAGTCTTCTACACCTTCAGCTGGTGTGCTCAAGAACATGTCTGCCCAACCTTGGAACTTATGCAATGTTGCCAGTGGAGTTTGGAATGCACCTTTACCATCGTCAGAGCCCAATACTTCATAACCGAGTTTGAAGGTAATACCGCTGTAGACAACACCACCTTCTACTAAGTAGTAGTCGGCATCGTAATCTTCTTTGCCTTCTTCTTCATAGCTTTGGCTAGCAAACTCTAGAGCGTATAGGACTTTTACGCTATCTAAATCAGTACCGCCTTTGAAGCTCGCGCCCCAAGTGTCGTAGCTTTTTTCTGTATCAGTGTCTTCTTCAAGTAAGTAGCCGTAACCGCTTAATGTACCGTAAGACGTTTTATACGATGCGTTCAACAAGTGATCGTTTGATTTGATGTCTTTGTCTTCAGCGAAAATACGGTTGCGCTTGTCAATATAGGCGTACTTTACAGCAACATCTTTTGCTGGAGTCACGTCGATGCTTACTGCATCAAACGTTTGACGATCTTGACGCCAGCCAACATGACCTACAAAACGCTGACCATCCAACGCAATGACTTGGCGACCAATTTTACCGCCGAACATGCCGTTTTTGTATGCAAGGTAACCTTGATCCAATTCTGTTGTTTCTGGATCGGCAATCACAGAGTATTCAGGTTTACCGTTCAGACCTGCTGCGTTGTAGTCGTCGATACCGGCCACGACGCGAACATCTTCCATACCAACAACGGCAGAGAAACCTTCGAATTCGCCCGTGGTATAGGTAATACGAGTACGCAACGTCAGTGCGTCAGCGTCTTTAGCAGCAGTATCGTCAGAAACATTCTCGTAACGTAAGTTAGCATCTACGGTAGCTTTGCCTGATTTCAGTGCAGTTGTGAAGTCGTTTGCAAGTGCAGGAGTCGCCGCTGCTGCAAGCGCGAGTGAAACGGAAAGTGCGAGTTTGTTCATCATTTTATCCTTATTGATTTAAATCCTAACGGAACTGTTTAAGCCACTTCGGAGGCTTTTTTATTCGTTTTTTTAGTATTGCTAGAAGGTGCAATAGGCTCTACCTTGCGTTGCTTTTCGTATAAGAATCTTAATACGGCAGAGCGCAAGTGATTGTATTCTTTATCTTCAGCAAGAGATAGGCGGTCACGTGGGCGTTCCAAGTTAACATCCAAAATCTCGCCAATGGTTGCCGCCGGACCATTCGTCATCATCACGATACGATCAGACAGGAGTACGGCTTCGTCTACATCATGCGTAATCATGATGACGGTATTGTTGAGTTCGGCTTGAATCTCCATCAGAGAATCTTGCATATGAGCGCGGGTAAGGGCATCGAGCGCGCCAAAAGGTTCATCCATCAACAATACTTCTGGCTGCATGGCTAAAGCTCGCGCAATACCAACACGTTGCTTCATACCACCAGAAATCTCATCTGGACGTTTGTGCATGGCATGATCCATATGAACGAGTTTTAGGTTGTGCTCAATCCACTCTTTGGTTTCCGCTTTTGATTTGCTGCGTCCAAATACTTGTTTTACTGCCAGCTCTACATTTTGATAAGCCGTTAGCCAAGGCAATAGCGAGTGATTTTGAAACACGACGGCTCGTTCTGGACCCGGCTCTGACACTTCGCGCCCGTTCAAAATGACACCGCCTGTTGTAGCCTGATATAAGCCAGCAACGACGTTCAATACAGTTGATTTACCGCAACCAGAGTGACCGATAAGAGAGACGAACTCGCCTTTTTTTATTTGTAAATCAACGCCTTTAAGAGCTGTAAACGGGCCTTTTGGAGTTGGAAAGACCATGTCCATTTGACTGATATCGAGAGTAATACTCATGGTGTTCTCCTTATTGCGCTGACGCTTTATCCCAAGATGCGAGACGTTGTAGTTGAAGCATGGCTCTGTCGAGTAAGAAGCCGATGAAACCGATGACAATAACAGCGGTCATGATACGTGACAGAGAGTCTGAACTTCCGTTTTGGAATTCATCCCAAACGAACTTTCCAAGCCCTGGGTTTTGCGCCAACATTTCGGCTGCAATGAGTACCATCCAAGCCACACTAAGCGATAAGCGCATACCTGTGAAAATCATTGGAATAGATGCAGGAATCACAATTTTTTGTACATGCTTTAAAGCGGGTAAGCGTAATACTCGGCTTACATTGACCAGATCGCTGTCTATCGATGCAACGCCTACCGAAGTATTAATCACCATTGGCCATAAGCAACAAAGGCTTACAGTGATCATTGAATTGACGAATGATTTAGGAACAATGGGGTCTTGCGATACATATAACGCACTAACAACCATGGTGACTAACGGGAGCCATGCGAGTGGAGAAACCGGCTTAAAGATCTGGATGATTGGATTAATGGCCGTATTCAATGTTTTGTTCAAGCCGATCGCAATACCGAGAGGAATTGCAATGATTGCGGCTAATAGGAAGCCACTCATCACGGTAATTAAGCTGGTAATGATTTGGTCGAAGAAAGTTTCTTTACCCGTGTAGTTACGAACCTTCGCTTCGTAAGTTGGGTCTTTTTCCAAGCGCGCTGCATTGCGTTTTTCTTGGCGTTCGTAAAAGGCTTCAGCTTTTACGCGTTCTGCAACATGCTCGTCGTAAAGGGTCGACATTTGTGTTGCTACGTTTGACGGTCCAGGGAATTTACCTAAAGAAGTATCAATGCGATCAGCAGCCATTGACCAAAGTATCAAGAATATTGCGATACCGACCAATGGAAGAGCGATCATATTGGTGACTTTGTTCAATGCCAACTTGAATTGAGCCGAATTCAATTGAAGTGCTGTCATTTTGGCCACCTTATTAGTAATAGTTGTCATTATTTAATCTCCAGATTTCCTCGGGCTTTACGCCCGAGGTATCAGGTTTTTACAGTTTGTCGCCAGTTTTAAGGCCAATTTTGAAGCTATCAATGTAAGCGTTTGGTTTAGTACCGTCGTAAACTACGCCATCAATGAACTCTTTTTGAGGTGGCTTGAAGCCTGTTTCTGTATCGAAGTTCGGGAAGTCTTTTGCGTCTGCTAATTTTTCAGCAATCAAAGATTTCGCAGCAGTTGTGTAGATGTCTGGGCGGTAAACGCTTTTCGCCATGTCGATGTACCAGTCATCAGATTTGTCTTCTGAAATTTGACCCCAACGACGCATTTGGCTCAAGTACCAGATTGCATCTGAGTAGAACGGGTAAGTCGCGTTGTAACGGAAGAATACATTGAAATCTGGTACTTCACGTTTGTCGCCTTTCTCGTACTCAAAGGTACCTGTCATGCTGTTCGCAATCACATCGTAGTCAGCACCTACATAGTTAGGTTGTGACAAGATCTTCACTGCTTCTGGGCGGTTTGCGTTGTTGTTTTCATCCAACCACATTGCAGCTCGAATAAGCGCGCGAGTTAAACGAACTGTGGTATTTGGGTATTTTTCAGCAAATTCAGCGGTGATACCGAATACTTTTTCAGGGTTGTTTTTCCAGATTTCGTAATCGGTAATGACCGGAA
This sequence comes from Echinimonas agarilytica, assembly GCF_023703465.1. Lineage (NCBI taxonomy): Bacteria > Pseudomonadati > Pseudomonadota > Gammaproteobacteria > Alteromonadales > Echinimonadaceae > Echinimonas > Echinimonas agarilytica. The sequence continues at coordinate 422,841 of NZ_JAMQGP010000002.1, forward strand.
CACCAATACCTTTAAATACAGCCTGTTGGTTCCAAGGTTCACCTACGCAGTAGCCGTAGATTGTGCCAGCTTCTAGAGTTGCAGGCATTTGCGGTGGAGGCGTTACAGATAACAGTGCTTCTGCATCAATAGTACCTGATGAGTCACCTTTGTGAGGTGCGTAGTAACCAGGGTGGATACCGCCAGCAGCTAGCCAGTAGCGAAGTTCATAGTTGTGAGTTGATACAGGGAATACCATTCCCATGTTAAATGGCTTGCCGTCGGCAATATACTTGTCAACAACAGGTTTGAGCGCGTCAGCTTTAATTGGATGAACTGGACGGCCATCAGCCATTTTTGGAATGTTTGGCTTCATTTGCTTCCAAATTTCATTGGAAACTGTAATACCGTTACCGTTTAAGTCCATTGAGAACGGCGTAATGATGTGTGCCTTTGTACCAAAACCCATTGTCGCGGCAATCGGTTGGCCGGCTAACATGTGAGCACCGTCTAAGCTGCCATCAATTACGCCGTTGAGTAGCACTTTCCAGTTGGCTTGAGCTTCAATAGTGACGTAAAGGCCTTCATCTTCGAAGTAACCATTTTCATAGGCAACAGCGATGGGCGCCATATCAGTGAGTTTAATAAAGCCAAACTTAAGCTCTTCTTTTTCTGGGTACCCTAGTTCCTCAGCTGTTGTGCTGGTTACAGTAAAAGTAGAGGCGGCTAAAGCAATTGCAGATGCAAGCACTGCCTTTTGCTTTGATACTTTAGATAAGCTTTTCCATGTGTTTTTAATAAAGGACACGTGTTATCTCCATCAGATAGTAATAAGTCATTCTTAAAATGAAAAAGGCGCTCTCTATCTCAGCAATGAATACTGAATTAGAGAGCGCCTTTGCTCTTTAAAATATGTAGGTTCATGGCATGCCACACTTGAAGGCATTCAAGAACTTTGTTGAATAACCTATAGCTAAGTCTGTGCCATGTTTTAAAATTACAATAAAAACAATCACTTGTGTTTTTTTGTTCGTTTGGGGTGCGCTTTTTAAAATATCAGATGTGCAATTCATGCACCTAAAATGCAACTTACGGATCGAAGCAGGGCGTTATTGCGTGCACTAATATGGTGATTTGCATTAAATGTGATCTCGATCTGGTTTGATCTAAAGTTGTGCGTGCACGTTTGTGGGGATATTTTGTGATGTTTAAGGCAGAAAAAAGCCCTGATAAATACAGGGCTTGAATGCTGACATTTCAAGTCAGGTTAGCGGTTGGTGATCCAAACTGTTTGATAAGGGGCCAGAATCATAGTGCCGGCGCTAACGTCGATGGTTGAATTGGATATCAGGTCCACCCAAGACTGAAGATCAATTAAGTTAATGTCAGCTAAATTCAATACCTGTTCTTGATCCGATACATTACTGACAGAAAAAACACTCTGTTCGCGATCGAGACTTTGTCGCCATATGCCAAATAATTGCCCACCTAATTGCAACGTAAATTGCGTTGCGTTGGGGTGAAACGCTTTTTGCTTGATGCGTAAAGCGAGCAAGTGCTTCATTCGAGCCAATACCTTGGCATGTTGCGTATGGCTGCGTGCCAATTGCGACGTTAAGTCTTCTATTTGCCAGCGATGGCGATTGATCGAGCGATTATGTTGTGTGTTTTCCAGTTTCTCATAGTCATTACCTGTTGCCAGTAAACTATGAATGTACAGACCCGGAATACCCTCTAGCGCAAACATAATGGCATGAGCACACATAAAGCGGTCTTCACCCCAGCGGTCGGGGCCATTAACGGTGCCTTGCAGTGCGTCATATAGCGCAATGTTAATTTCGTAAGGTTTACGCTGACCATTTTCCGCGTTACGCCAAGACACGCATCCTCCAAATGAAGACATGGTATTGACCAATTGATTAATTTCTTCATCATTGAGTAACCCTTCAGCTGGGCGCAGCCCGATGCCGTCATGTGACGCAATGAAATTAAAGTATGCTGTGCCGTTACGGGCAGGGGGCATGCTCATCAACCATTGTTTGAGATAACGGCAGTTCCCTGTGACAAGGGTATTCAGCAATAGCGGTGGTAATGAAAAGTTATAAATGCAGTGGGCTTCGTTGGCATTCCCGAAATAGCTTAGATTTTGCTGGTTTGGAATATTGGTTTCTGTAATGACTACGGCATCAGGTTGAGCGTGCTCAATTAGGCAGCGCAAAAGCCGAATGACTTCATGAGTTTTGGGCAGGTTAATTGATGTTGAACCGACTTCTTTCCAAAGGAATGCAACTGCGTCTAAACGGAATAGATTGACTCCACTATCAAGATATTGGCGAATAATCGAAATAAACGTCAGCAATACTTTGGTGTTACGAAAGTCGAGATCGACTTGATCGTGACTAAATGTACACCACACATGTTGAGTGCCTTTGAGGGTTTCGGTTTCGCGTAATAAAGGAGAGGTTCGAGGACGCACAACCTGCGATAAATCATCGTCTGGACTGGCGGTATAAAAGAAGTCGTGGCCAGGGCCATCGCATTTGATAAAGTTCTGAAACCAAGCACTTCGTGAAGAGCAATGGTTGATCACTAAATCAGCCATCACTCGATAATCGCTAGAGAGTGCTTCAATGTCGCACCAATCGCCTAGTGATTCATTCACACTGGAATAGTCAATAACCGCAAAGCCATCGTCGGAACTGTATGGAAAAAACGGCAGCACATGCACGCCGTTGATATAGCCCTTACAGTGCTCCTGCATAAAGCCATGAAGTTCTTGCAGTGGCTTTTTAGCATCACTAATTAAGCTATCGCCATAGGTAATTAGAATGACATCTTGCTCATCCCAATGATTGATAAATGCTTCGGGGGACGTTTCAACGTCATTGACCCGCATGGTATCAATGGCCGCTTGGGCCAAAGATTCCATGTCGTCTGGCTCTACAATTCCATCATAAATGGTTGAGAGATGGTGAATGACTCGTTGGTGCAAGTGTTCACTTGCATTGTTCATACGACCTCCTGTGCCGCAAATTCCTTGCGATCTTCTTCCACCGCGGTATGTAGGCGCTCAAGCACGTCTGGCATGGCGCTAATGACTCGGTTCCAGCTTGGTATGAAAGGTGTATCCATTGGATATTCAAGGAAGTGTTGGCCCGCTGTCATAATATTTTGGGCAAACATCTCAACGGCTTTTTCTTCATTATGGATATCAACGGTCAGACCATTAATGATCGCGTCGTTTCGATATGCTTCGATGAAATCTAATGCAATTCGATAGTATGTGGCTTTGAGTGAACGAAACACTTCAGTGGAAAATGTTTCGCCTTGTGTGGCCAGCTTTCTGAAAAGCGCTTTGGTAATGTCGATGGACATTTTGCTGAGCCCTGCATTGGCATCTTCAATGGACAGATCTTGATGCTTGTGATCGTAGATTTGAGCGATATCTACTTGGCATAGGCGATTGTTTGAATAGTTGCGATGCATTTCTGAAAGCACCCCAATTTCTAATCCCCAGTCGCTTGGAATACGAATATCGGTTAACACATCACGACGAAATGAAAATTCTCCGGCTAACGGATATTTAAAACTGTCCATGTACTCAAGGTATTCGCTATGCCCCACAATCCGTTTCAGAGCTAACAAGAGAGGCGTGACGAGTAAACGTGACACACGACCATTGAGTTTGCCATCGGCAACACGGGCATAAAAACCTTTACAAAATTCGTAGTTAAATTGTGGGTTGGCCACGGGGTAAATGAGTCGCGCGAGTAAATCTCGCTTGTAAGTGACAATATCGCAATCATGCAATGCAACGGACTCAGAACGTTTGGAGGCTAGAATGTAGCCCATGCAATACCAAACGTTACGGCCTTTACCCAGCTCTTTTGGTGCGAGGCCTAATTCTGCCAATTCAGCATCTAACGCTTTAAGTCGTGGGCCGTCGTTCCAAAGAATTCGGTGGTGTTGTGGTAGCTTTCCAAAAAATTCAGTGGCGTGTTTGTATTCGTCTAGATTGGCGCGGTCTAGCCCAATAACGATCTCTGTGAGGTAATTGACGTGTGTCAACTCATCGATAATTCCGCTGAGTGCAGGGCCTTGCAACTCAGAATAAAGCGACGGCAAGATGAGCGCCATCGGGCGAGTTTTATTGAACTCGAATAATTCAGCTTCGATATCTTCAACTGAGCGATCAGCAATATTATGCAGGGTGGTGATCACGCCATTTTGATAAAAATCAGCCATTTTACTTCTCCTTTTCCAGTAACGATTGTTCCGGAATATTTAATAATTCAGAAAGTGACTCTGCCCAGCCGATAGGGCCAAAAGACTGGGTGAAAATAGTGTTTTTGGTTCGCTTTAACGCAAGAGGGTCATGAATTGGCGATGCAATAACGACGGCATGATCGGCACTTTCGAGCATGTCGATATCATTATCGCTATCTCCTAATGCAATGGTTTCAAATGCGATTTCTGGTGATTGTTGGGTGTAAATATTTTTCAGCCATTGCATGGCTGTACCTTTGTTGGCGCTGCCGCCTACATGAAGAAAGCGTCCGCCTTGAAGTACGTGTCCGCCGAGTTGCTCAATCGCTTCAACAAATAAGGCTTTGTCTTCACGGTTGCCGTGCCATAGCACGGGTTCACCGAATTGGCGCTGAGATGCGCGCTCGGCTTGTTTTAAATTTAATCCTGTTAATTGAGAAATGTCCTCAATCGAGATGTTCGAAAACGAGGTATACAAGGACTGAAAACGAGGCTTTAAATGATGCAGTAAATCTACCCAGTGCTGACGGTTTTTACTAAAGCTAAACTGCCACAAAGCGCCGTCATCAATGCAGCCCTCGGGAGCTGTAGGAAATAACTTTTTGGGTAAATAAATAGCCGCTCCATTTTCCACAATGAATGGACAGCTGTTATTAATTTCTTTGCGAATATGAATCAGCTCGGCACAGGTTTTACTGGTATTGGCAATGACAGGGATTCTCTGCTCGGAACAATAAGCCAGGGTGGTCTTCGCTGCTTCAAATGAATAGCTATAGTGGTCAAGCAGAGTGCCATCTAAATCGGTGAAAATAAGAGGGTGCTTGATCATATTAAGTATTCCTTTGGTCGGTGCAATGATTGAATGCGGCGATCGCTCCTGAGATCCCAGACGTAATGACAATGATTTGGGAGCTGTTGCAAACCATGCTCCGTAAGTCGTTGAAAATAGCTAATAAATTCGGATATTTGTTCTTGCGTCATTACTTTGGATGAATCGCCTCCTGTTTGTTGAACTCTAGCTGCGAGCTTTTGTTCTTGTTCAAAGCGCCATTGCATGACCGTTGAAAAAGCTGGGGCTTTTAGCATCAGCCAAATATCGACGAGTTCGTACAGCGGTTCGTAAGCGGTTTTGAGTTGATCATTGACATAGTTGCGCCAAACCGCGTTGGCATCTTGTTGTACTTCGAGAGAGTTGGCAGGGCATGTGATGTCATTCGCTCCTTGGGCGCGAACTCCCCAGCACCAGCCTTCAACGATAATGATATCGACAGGGGGGGTGATGTCAGTCCATTCTGAGATGGGAAACGGGTTATCAATGGCCTTGTTAAAACGCGGGATGGTGGTGTGCAATGATGATTTTAGATTAGACATGACCCGTTGCAATAGTTGGGTGTCGTGGGTGCCTGGCACGCCGCGTGTTGCTAAAAGTGGGTGTACCTGTTGCGCTAATTCATTGCGCTTGTCTTGCGTGAAGTAGAAGTCGTCGAGCGACATGACCACGCATTTAAGATTGTACTCAGATTCAAAGATCATCGATAAATAGCTAGCCAGCGTCGATTTCCCTGAGCCTTGTGAGCCATTAACTCCAATGATCAATGGGCTTTTTGCACCTTTTTGGTGCTTGCTAATTTCTGCTGTAATTGGCTTGAACCAATGTTGAGCATGTTCTAAGTAGGCTTCAGACAACGCATTTTCTAATAAGAAGCACTGTTCTGCTTTACTTGTATTAATAACAACCTCCGCCACACAGTCTTGATACTGTGAATACAATTCAACAACTGTGCCACAGTGTAGTCATTGACTATGGAAAGAGCTGAAGAAATGGCAAAGACACGTAAAGTTTAGGTTTAAAGAGGGAGTTCGATAAAGTTCATTGTGCCATCGGGAGTGCATGCAAGCACATTGCCTGATGAGAACCAGTCACCTAACACAATGCGTGTAGCAGGGGACTCGTCTAAAGAAAATTGGTGAATAGCCTGACGGTGAGTGTGGCCATGAATTAAGGTCAACACCTTATGTTGGCGCATTTGCAAACTAACTTCTTCCGCCGTGACATCCATGATCATTTCACTTTTCATCGATTTGGATGATTTGCTTCGACGTTTTAGTTTTTCAGCAATTTTTGTGCGGACAAACAACGGCAGATTGCACATGAACAGTTGCCACCACCATGAACGGCTGGTTTTACGAAATGCTTGATAGTCCACATCGAGGGTGCAAAGTGTATCGCCGTGCATGATGAGAGTTGGTGTGCCATATAAATCGACAACAGAATGTTCATCGAGCAGCGTACAGCCGGTTTCGCGACTAAAGCGTTTGCCTACTAAGAAATCTCGATTACCCCCGATAAAGAACAATGAAACGCCTGAATCGGAGAGTTCTTTGAGTGCATTTTTAACGATTTTAACCGCATCTGTAAGGTAGTCATCTCCAACCCAGTAATCAAATACATCGCCGAGTAAATATACGGCGTCGGCTTGACGAGCTTGTCCCGAGAGAAAGTTGACCAGCGCCCTGGTAATATCCGGGCGCTGGTCACTGACGTGCATGTCCGATAAAAAGTAGATAATACCGGACATTGGCCTTATACCTCTACAACTTCAGCAGAAGTGACTAATACTTCTTCAGTTGGGACATCTTGATGAAAACCGAAGTTACCGGTTTGTACTTCTTTAATGCGCTCAATGACGTCCATGCCTTCAACAACTTCTGCAAATACACAGTAACCCCAGCCTTGGACAGATTCATTTTTAAAATCCAAGAAAGTGTTGTCTGCAACGTTAATGAAGAACTGCGCAGATGCTGAGTGAGGATCTTGCGTGCGTGCCATTGCCACCGTGCCAATCTTATTACTCAAACCGTTGTTTGCTTCGTTACGGATTGATTCATTTGACTCTTTCTCTTCCATGCCTGCGCTGAATCCACCGCCTTGGACCATGAAGTTATCGATCACTCGGTGGAAAATAGTGTTGTCATAGAATCCGTCTTTTACATAAGACAAGAAGTTCGCGACGGTAATAGGTGCTTTGTCTTCAAACATTTTAAGTTTGATATCACCGAAAGTTGTATGCAGGACAACCATAGAAAAATACTCTTTAATCTAAACAAGGACGCGAATATTACCCCAATCGACCTAAATAGTTAAAGCCCGAAGCTGATAATTAAGTTGGGGGGCGGTAAAGCTGTTGCTTGAGCCAAAGCCAGTGTTAAAATGCCGGCTAATCTATCAAGAATAAGGCCGAGGAGCCCAAGTGCTGCAGCTTTTCAATACGTTAACGCGACAAAAATCCGATTTTTCACCGATTAATCCGCCACATGTTGGTATGTATGTCTGTGGCGTTACCACTTACGATTTCTGTCACATTGGTCACGGCCGCACGTATGTTGTATTCGACATACTAGTGCGTTACTTGAAGTTTAGCGGGTATCAGGTGAACTACGTTCGAAATATTACGGACGTGGAAGATAAGATTATCAAGCGAGCGAATGAAAATGGTGAAGGCTATGAGCAAGTCGTCGATCGCTTTGTGGCAGCCATGCACGAAGATTTTGATGCACTTGGCATTGCTCGTCCTGATATTGAGCCCAAAGTGAGTACGTCTATGGACGCTATCTTGAAGCTCATTCAACGCCTAATTGACCGTGGTCACGCCTACGTGGTGGACAATGGCGACGTATTGTTCGATGTATCTACATTCGATAGGTACGGAGCCCTAAGCCAGCAAGACCTTGAAATGTTGCAATCTGGCTCTCGCGTTGAAGTGGATGAGTCCAAAGATGATCCGTTGGATTTTGTGTTGTGGAAGTCGGCAAAACCGGGTGAACCATTTTGGGAGTCTCCATGGGGACAAGGGCGTCCGGGCTGGCACATTGAATGTTCGGCCATGACGATGGAGCATTTAGGAGAAGAGTTTGATATTCACGGTGGCGGCTCTGATTTGACCTTTCCTCACCATGAAAATGAAATTGCTCAATCATGTTGTGCCACGGGTAAAGACTACGCCAAAGTTTGGATTCATGGCGGAATGGTGCAAATTAATTCTGAAAAGATGTCTAAGTCATTGGGCAACTTCTTTACCATTCGAGACGTGTTAAAAGTGTATCCTGGCGAAGTGATTCGCTTCTTCTTAATCGGGTCCCAATATCGCACGCAGTTGAATTATAGCGAAGACAATCTGAATCAAGCTCGTCAGAGTTTAGAACGTTTATATACATCTTTGCGAGGTGTAGAAATTGTAGATGTTGAGATTGAAGGCACATCGTGGGCGACACGTTTTAGAGCTGCGATGGATGATGACTTAAATGTGCCTGAAGCAATGGCAGTGCTGTTTGAACTGGTGCGTGAGCTTAATCGAGCTAAAGAGCAACACAGTTCAGACGCGGCCGAGCTTGCGTCTATTTTACGTCAACTGGGAGAAGTGCTGGGTATTTTGCAGCAAGACCCGGAAGCGTTCTTGCAAGGCGAAGGGAATGAAGGTGAAGTGGCTGAGATTGAAGCGCTTATCGAAAAACGAGCGCAAGCTCGAATTGATAAAGATTGGACAGCAGCAGATGAAGCTCGTGATGCATTAGCGGCGCTCAATATTGAACTTGAAGATGGCGCGGGTGGCACGACTTGGCGCCGAAAGTCTTAATCATTATGAGTGTTGAATAAGCATCCCATAAAAAAAGCGACCGAGAGGTCGCTTTTTTTATGGCCGGGAAATCACGTTCAATCACTTTTTATCGTGATAGGTTTCCGCAGCGATTAAGGTGTTTTCGATCAAACTGGCAACGGTCATTGGGCCAACGCCACCAGGTACCGGCGTGATAAAGCCTGCACGCTGTGCAGCTACTTCAAAATCAACATCTCCTGCAAGCTTGCCGTTTTCTAAGCGGTTAATGCCCACATCGATCACGATTGCACCTTTTTTAATCCACTCACCTGGAATGAACGCAGGTTTGCCTACCGCCACAACGACTAAATCAGCTTCGCTAACATGTTTTTGTAAGTCTTTCGTGAAGCGATGACAACAGGTAGTGGTGCAGCCAGCAAGCAGAAGCTCCAACATCATTGGGCGACCCACAATGTTTGACGCTCCGACGACAACCGCATTTAAGCCGTGAGTTTTTTGGCCAGTGGACTCAATTAAGGTCATGATGCCTTTTGGAGTGCAAGGTCTTAGCGCTGGAATACGCTGAGCCAAACGTCCAATGTTGTATGGATGAAAGCCATCCACATCTTTAAATGGAGCAATACTCTCTAACACTAGCTCGGAATTGATGTGCTCTGGCAATGGTAACTGCACCAAAATTCCATCTACTTCGTCATCTGTATTGAGCGTTTCAATCAACTCGAGTAAATCTGCTTCGCTTGTTTCTTCAGACAAATCATAGGAGCGAGATTTAAACCCCACTTGTTCGCACGACTTGCGCTTATTGCCAACATAGACTTGAGAAGCCGGATCGGCTCCCACTAGAATCACTGCGAGGCCTGGAGCGCGAAGGCCGTTTTCGATACGCTTAGAAACCTTCTCAGCGACACTTTGTTTTAAATTGGCGGCAACAGTTTTGCCATCAATGATCTGTGCGGACATAGGGAGCAACAATTGGTTTAACAAAAATATAGCGCCATTGTCGCAGAAATAGTGTCTCTTAGACAAACAGAAAAAGCGTTTGACGGCACCGTTTCTCATCGCTATTATCGCCGCCTATTCAATGGACTGTAAAAGTTCAATTGCTTAAGACCCCATAGCTCAGCTGGATAGAGCATCTGCCTTCTAAGCAGACGGTCGCAGGTTCGAATCCTGCTGGGGTCGCCATTCATTTGCGCTAGACCACATTTATTAAGCGAATTTCCTGCTTTGAGCTCTCGACTCACTCAATTGTGATCGCTATAATGTTGCGTCAATTTTTAACCGAGCATATATTGCTCAACCCATAACGCATAAGCGTGAGGCTTTGAACGACTACGAATTTAGAGTTGTTGAGTCTCCGAAGCGGCCAAAAAAGGCCGAATGACTGAGGTATTATCGAATGCAAGTTTCTGTTGAGACGACTCAAGGTTTAGAACGTTGTCTAACGATCACCGTACCGGCTGAAAAAGTCGATTCCGCTGTTCAAAGCCAATTACGCCGCATGGCTAGCGATAAAAACCGCCGTGTGCCTGGCTTCCGTCCTGGTAAAGTGCCAGTAAGCGTGATCACCAAAATGTACGGTCCTAGCGTTCGCCAGGATGTTGTGGGTGAAGTTGCACAACGTAGCTACGTTGAAGCAATCATCGCAGAAAAAATTAATCCAGCGGGCTCACCACGCCTTGAGTTGACTGAGTCAACTACAGGCACAGATTTACAATTTAAAGCAACGGTTGAAGTTTACCCAGAATTTGAAGTTGCTGGCGTTGATAAAATCGAAGTTGAAAAACCAGTTGTAACGATTGGTGAAGCAGACTTAGATGACATGATTGAAACACTTCGCAAGCAAAATGCTGAGTGGGAAGACGTGTCACGTGCAGCGGCAGACGGCGACAAAGCCAACATCAACTTTGTTGGTAAAATCGACGGTGAAGAGTTCGAAGGCGGCAAAGCTGACGCATTCGATATCACAATCGGTGGCGGTCAAATGATTCCGGGCTTTGAAGACGCAATCATCGGCGCAGAAGCGGGTAAAGAAGTTGTTGCAAATGTAACCTTCCCAGACAACTACCACGCTGAAAACTTGAAAGGCAAAGAAGCAGAATTCGCAATCACTGTGAACTCAATTCAAGGCCAAATTCTCCCTGAAATCACTGAAGAATTTGTTAAAAAATTCGGTGTCGAAACAGGTGATATCGCTCAGTTGCGCGAAGAAGTGAAGAAAAACATGCAGCGTGAACTTGATCAAAACTTGAAAACTCAAGTGAAAGAACAAGTGATCGAAGGCTTAGTATCTCAAAACGAAATCGACCTTCCTAGTGCGTTGATCACGCAAGAAATTGATGCGTTACGCCAACAGGCAATGCAACGTTTTGGTGACCAAGCTAAAAATGCTCCAGAATTGCCCGCTGAGTTGTTCAAGGAACAAGCAGAGAAGCGCGTGAAAATTGGTTTAGTTTTAGGTGAATTCATCAAAGCAAACGAATTAAAAGTTGAAGATGAGCGTGTTGAAGCGCAAATCGCAACCATGGCTTCTGCCTACGAAGATGCAGATCAAGTGATCGAATACTACAAAGGTAACGAGCAGTTGATGGAGCAAATGCGTAATGTTGCTTTAGAAGACCAAGCAATTGATGCTTTATTAGCCAAAGCGAAAGTCACTGAAGTAGAAAAATCTTTCAAAGACGTGATGCAACCTGCGCAGTAAGTCAAACCGATTGACGAAACTGCCTGCTTAGCGCCTATAATGGCTCGTGTGTAATCCGCACGAGCCATTTTTTTTGGACAAGGAGAATGTACTGAATGTCTGACATGATCGAATCCCCTATGAATGCTTTGGTTCCTATGGTTGTAGAGCAAACCAGCAAAGGCGAGCGCTCGTACGATATTTATAGTCGCTTACTTAAAGAGCGTGTTATTTTTTTGGTGGGGCAAGTAGAAGATCACATGGCCAACTTGATCGTGGCGCAAATGTTGTTCCTCGAATCAGAAAATCCAGATAAAGATATTTATTTATATATTAATTCACCGGGTGGTTCTGTGACTGCGGGTATGTCAATTTACGACACCATGCAGTTTATCAAACCAAACGTGAGTACCGTATGCATGGGCCAAGCGGCTAGCATGGGAGCTTTCTTGTTAGCCGGTGGAGAAAAAGGTAAGCGTTATTGTTTACCAAATGCGCGTGTCATGATTCACCAGCCATTGGGTGGCTTCCAAGGACAAGCGTCAGATTTTGAAATTCATGCGAAAGAGATTCTTTCCATTAAAGAAAAATTGAATCGTTTGTTATCAGAACACACCGGCCAAGATTACGACATTGTTGCCAATGACACAGATCGCGACAACTTTATGAATGCACAGCAAGCTGTGGATTATGGCCTAGTAGACGAAGTGTTGACCAAACGTTTGTAAGTTTCTTGATTTAGCGAGCCTGCATTCTAGTTGAATTTAAAGTACACTCAACTGAAATAGCTGTAAGCACGTTAAAGAAAAGAACGTTAGAAAAGTATCCGAGGTTTAAATGTCTGATTCTCGCAGAGGCGGAAGTGACGGCGACAACAAGCTGTTATTCTGCTCTTTTTGCGGCAAAAGCCAGCATGAGGTTCGAAAACTCATTGCTGGCCCATCAGTATTCATCTGTGATGAATGCGTAGAGCTGTGTAATGATATTATCCGCGAGGAAGTGAAAGAGCTTGCTCCGCGCAAAGACGCCAGTTCATTGCCGACACCTCATGAAATCCGTGACCACCTCGGTGATTATGTGATTGGCCAAGAGCACGCCAAAAAAGTATTGGCCGTTGCGGTTTATAACCACTACAAGCGTCTCCGTAATGGCGACACTGTGGATGGTGTTGAGCTCGGTAAAAGTAACATTCTATTGATTGGCCCTACCGGTAGCGGTAAGACCCTCTTGGCAGAAACACTTGCACGTTTGTTGGATGTGCCATTTACCATGGCTGATGCAACAACGTTAACCGAAGCGGGCTACGTGGGCGAAGATGTTGAAAACATCATCCAAAAGTTATTGCAGAAATGCGATTACGACGTAGAAAAAGCGCAGCGTGGTATTGTGTATATCGATGAGATCGACAAGATTTCTCGCAAGTCAGACAATCCATCGATTACGCGTGACGTCTCCGGTGAAGGCGTACAACAAGCATTGCTAAAATTGATTGAAGGCACCATTGCTTCTGTTCCGCCTCAAGGTGGTCGTAAGCACCCTCAACAAGAATTTTTGCAAGTTGACACCTCTAAAATCCTGTTCATTTGTGGCGGTGCATTTGCTGGCTTAGATAAAGTTATCGAGATGCGCACCGACAAAAATACCGGCATTGGTTTTGGCGCTGAAGTTAAAAGCAAAGACGAAAATCGTTCGTTGTCCAAAACCTTTGAGGATGTTGAACCAGAAGATTTGGTGAAGTATGGCCTGATCCCTGAGTTCATCGGTCGTTTGCCTGTTGTTGCAACGCTGACAGAATTGGACGGCGACGCGCTGGTTCAGATCTTAAAAGAACCTAAAAACGCACTCACTAAGCAATACAATGCATTATTCTCATTGGAAGATGTAGAGCTTGAGTTCCGCGATGATGCGTTACAAGCCATTGCCAATAAAGCAATGGATCGTAAAACCGGTGCGCGTGGCTTACGTTCGATTGTTGAACATGTGTTGCTTCATACAATGTATGAGTTGCCCTCAATGGATAACGTCACCAAAGTGGTGGTTGATGAGTCTGTGATCAAAGGCGAATCTGATCCAATTTTGATTTATGAGAGTAATGATAAACAGGCTGCTTCGGAATAGCTCGAACAGATCTGATTAATTAGTAATCAAAGAGGGAGCTGATGCTCCCTTTTTTTTGCTTTTGAGATGACTAAGTGTTTAAAAGTCTTAGTTTGTCCCCATATGCTTTGTAACGGCTAAGCAAATTCTCTGGAGAATGCCCTATGGTGCAAGAGCACTCCGATTTACTCGAAATCCCAGTTTTACCTCTACGTGATGTTGTGGTTTACCCACACATGGTCATTCCTTTATTCGTGGGTCGAGAAAAATCCATTCGTTGCCTTGAAGCTGCAATGGAACATGACAAACAAATTTTTCTAGTAGCACAAAAAGATGCTACTACCGAGGAGCCTGAAAGCTCTGATGTGTATAGCGTTGGTACCATTGCCTCTATATTGCAGTTACTCAAACTGCCAGATGGTACGGTCAAAGTACTCGTTGAAGGCAGCCGACGTGCAGCCATTGATTCATTTCATCAAAATGAACCTTTCTTCAGTGCATCGGTGACTGAAGTGGCCGAGCAAGAGCCAGACGAGCGTGAGCTTGAGGTGTTGATTCGCTCGACCATCAATCAATTTGAGGGCTATGTAAAGCTCAACAAAAAGATTCCGCCTGAAGTATTAACGTCGTTGCAGGGGATCGAAGAAGCCTCACGCATGGCCGATACTATGGCGGCTCATATGCCGTTAAAGCTTGATGATAAGCAGAAAGTTTTAGAACTCGGTGACGCCAAAGAGCGCCTTGAGTTCTTAATGGCGATGATGGAATCTGAAATCGATCTGCTGCAAGTGGAGAAGCGTATTCGCTCTCGTGTGAAGAAGCAGATGGAAAAGAGCCAACGCGAGTATTACCTCAACGAACAAATGAAGGCGATTCAAAAGGAACTGGGTGATCTTGAGGATACGCCTGACGAATTTGAAGCCTTAGTGAAGCGTATTGAAGACGCGCAAATGCCAGAGGAAGCGCGCGATAAAACACAAGCTGAATTGAATAAACTGAAAATGATGTCTCCGATGTCTGCAGAAGCGACTGTGGTCCGAGGTTACATCGATTGGATGTTGAATGTTCCGTGGAAAAAACGCAGCAAAGTTAAGAAGAATTTAGCGCTGGCTGAGAAAATACTGAATCAAGACCACTACGGTCTCGATAAAGTGAAAGAACGCATTCTTGAGTATCTAGCGGTACAAAGCCGAGTGAACAAACTCAAAGGGCCAATTTTATGTTTAGTTGGACCTCCGGGAGTTGGTAAAACTTCATTAGGGCAATCCATCGCTAAAGCAACAGGGCGTCAGTATGTGCGAATGGCACTGGGCGGGGTGCGTGATGAAGCTGAAATTCGAGGCCATCGTCGGACTTACATCGGCTCGATGCCGGGTAAGTTGATTCAAAAAATGTGCAAAGTTGGTGTTAAAAACCCACTGTTCTTGCTCGATGAAATTGACAAAATGGGCTCTGACATGCGCGGCGATCCATCGTCAGCATTACTTGAAGTGCTCGACCCTGAGCAAAACAATGCGTTTAACGACCACTACATGGAAGTTGACTACGACCTGTCGGATGTCATGTTCGTTGCTACGTCAAACTCAATGAACATTCCTGCACCATTGCTCGATCGGATGGAAGTCATTCGTTTATCGGGCTACACCGAAGATGAAAAGCTCAATATTGCGCGCCAGCATTTGTTGAGCAAGCAAGTGAAGCGCAATGGCTTGAAAGAGCATGAAATTGAAATTGAAGATTCAGCCATCATTAGTATTATTCGCTACTACACACGCGAAGCCGGGGTGCGTAATCTCGAACGTGAAATATCGCGCGTTTGCCGCAAAGCTGTGAAGTCGATACTGCTTGATAAAAGTTTGAAGAAAGTGCAAGTCACAGCCGATAACTTGAAAGAATTTATGGGCGTACAACGCTTCGATTTCGGCAAAGCTGATGATGAAAATAGCATTGGCCAAGTGACGGGCCTCGCGTGGACTGAAGTGGGCGGCGACTTGCTTACCATTGAAACCACGAGCGTGCCAGGCAAAGGCAAGCTAACCTATACCGGATCGTTGGGCGAAGTTATGCAAGAGTCGATTCAAGCGGCCATGACCGTCGTTCGTTCGCGGGCCCAAAAGCTTGGTATTGCAAATGATTTTCATGAGAAACGTGACATACACGTGCATGTACCAGAAGGGGCCACTCCTAAAGATGGGCCAAGTGCTGGTATTGCAATGTGTACTGCGCTTGTTTCTACGCTTACCGGTAATCCTGTGCGTGCTGATGTGGCAATGACGGGAGAAATCACACTTCGCGGAGAAGTTTTACCGATTGGTGGTTTGAAAGAAAAGCTGCTGGCTGCGCATCGTGGTGGTATAAAACGCGTATTGATTCCTCATGAAAATAAACGTGATCTGGAAGAAATTCCGGACAATGTTAAAGCAGACTTAGAAATTCATGATGTTCGTTGGATTGATGACGTACTGAAACTTGCGCTTCAGAATGCGCCAGATGTTTAGCACGTCAATATATTAGAGTGCTCAAAAATGCGGCTTTTAGCCGCGTTTTTTGTTTATTGGCCATACTATTTATGCAAATTTGACCTTGCTCTCAAATTTAATTGAAAAAAGTTAGAATAAAGACCTTCCAAGATGATTTTCATGTGATAGCCTAAGTCCATTCTAGCAATTAGGACTCAAAGCCAGTGGTTATGCGGCCTAGAAAGGAACGATTTTCGTTTTTTTGAGCTTGAATCTTAAAATTAGGCTTGATATAAAAGCTTGCGCAGGCCACCGACTAGGGAATAAAACTAACGGTGGTCGAGATAAAAATCAAAGGGGATGTAAACGTGAATAAATCTCAACTTATCGACAAAATCGCTGCCAGTGCAGATATTTCTAAAGCTTCTGCTGGTCGTGCTCTGGACGCTTTTGTAGATTCAGTTTCTGAGTCATTGAAAGATGGTGATCAAGTAGCTCTAGTTGGCTTCGGTACTTTTACTGTTCGTGAGCGTGCCGCTCGCTCAGGTCGCAACCCACAGACGGGTGAAACGATCGAAATCGCAGCTGCTAAAGTACCAGCATTCAAGCCTGGTAAAGCTCTGAAAGATGCAGTTAACTAAATTGCATTTGCAGTTTTAATACTGCAATGAACGAAGGTCGAATTATTCGGCCTTTTTTTATGTCTGTTTCGCACGTGGTCTTACTATGGTCGAAACATCCCATGTGTTAATATGCGGACCGAGTTTGAGCCGATGGTCGGCCAAACCATATATATTTTTCCAATCAAGCTTTTGATTCAGGCAAAAATCCGCAAGAGAGAAACCATGCTTGAAAGAATTCGTGAAGGATCACAAGGCACAGTAGCCAAAGTGATTTTGGGCGCAGTTATTCTGTCGTTCGCATTGGCAGGTGTTGGTAGTTATTTAGGCCAACCTGCAGAGTCAAACGCAGCCATCGTAAATGGCGAGCGTATTTCAAACCAAGCTTTAGAAGGTGCGGTTAGAAATGAACGTGATCGTTTGAAGCAACAATTTGGTGATAACTTTGATCGTGTTGCAGCAAATCCTGCATTCATGGAGCAAGTTCGCGCTTCCGTATTAGACCGTCTCATTACCGAAGTGCTGTTAGATCAGTTGGTAATTGATTCTGAACTTACGGTAGGTGACGACCAAGTTCGTCAGGCGATTCGCGAAATACCATCGTTCCAAGTTGATGGTCAGTTTTCAAATGACCGCTACATGGCGATCATTAATGCCCAAGGCTATACGGCCGCAAGCTTCCGAGAATTCATGCGCAGCGATATGTCACGCCGTCAATTGGTGACTGGTGTGCTCGATAGTGAATTTGTATTGCCAGGTGAACTGACCCGAGAGCAAAGTTTGTTGTCGCAATCACGCAGCATTCGTTATTGGACGGTAGACGTTGAAGCTTTGTCTAAAGACGTGATTCCAACCGAAGAGCAAGTTCAAGCCTATTATGATGCGAACCAATTTGCTTTTAACCAACCAGAAATGGTATCGGTTGAATTTATTGAATTGAATGCCGCTAAATTGTCGGAAAAATCTTCCATTTCCGATGAGGATGTAGAGGCGTACTACAACACAAATATCGAGTTGTATCGTACCAGCGAGGAACGTCGCGCATCTCATATCTTGTTAGCAAATGATGAAGATGGACAAGCAACGGCGAAGAAAATTGAAGCGGAGCTGGCAGCAGGAGCTGATTTTGCGGCACTTGCTGAAGAATACTCTGCGGATACTTTTTCATCGCAAAAAGGCGGTGATTTAGACTGGTTTGCTCGCGGTGTAATGGGCGATGAGTTCGACGCTGCAGTATTTGCCCTTGAAAAAGAAGGCGCAGTGAGTGGCGAAGTTGTGACTCCATTTGGTTTGCACATCATTAAACTCACCGGCCTGCGACCTTCTGTAGCGAAACCTTTGTCAGAAGTCGCTACAGAAATCAAAGAAGATCTGATCCGCAACGATGGTTTGGAGCAGTACTATCAGCTGCAAGAAGAAGTGACGAATTTGGCATTTGAAATTCCAGATTCGTTGAACGAACTTGCTAGCCAAACAGGCCTTGTGGTTCAGTCTAGTGACTTATTTAGCCGAAATGCAGCGCCAACATTGCTTGCGGATGATCGCGTTCAGGCGGCCATATTCTCTGACGAAGTGTTACGTGATGGTCTAAACAGCGATCCGATTGAGATTGGTGAAGGTCACTTAATGGTTGTACGTTTGAAAGAGCATCAACCCTCTCACATCAAACCACTTGATGAGGTTCGCTCTGATGTTGCACTGGCTGTTGCTGCTGAAGTAGGTACCGCTGAAGCGAACGTGAAAGCTGACCAGATGATTGCTACTCTGAAATCTGGTGAGCAATTGATTGTTGATGCGGATGCACCTGTTCAGGTTCAAACAGAGGCCGACTTTAGCCGTAATAGTGTGGCGTTGAATCCTGCCGTTCGTGATCGCGCATTTGCAATGGTGAAACCTGCAGAAGGCCAAAGCACTTACGATAAAGTAGTAGGACGCGGTTTTGTTAGCGTAATTGCGCTTGATGAGGTGAAAACTGACACCGCTGACGTGGCCGACAGTGCTCTTGAGCAACGCCTGCAACAGCAAGCCACTCAGCATGCCTATGTAGAGTTGGTGAATACCCTGCGTGCAAGCGCTGAAATTGAGTATCCTAAATTGGTTGTTGAACAACAATAACGTTGCGATAACCCATGTGGAAAAAGGAGCCTGAAGGCTAATGCCGATCAGTTAACGACAAACTGATCGGTTGACCGATCTTCCCAAGGCTCTATAAAGGTCTTAGCTGCTTCAGTTAGGACCTTTTTCTTCTGCAACTGACAACCGCGCTGGCGATGGCCAATGGCTATGCCCCAAACACCGAAGAGCCCGGTCAACTCTCCGATATACTCTGCCCTGATTTTATCAATCAATGCCTCGAAACCCGTGGTGTTGCGACCGTTAGAAAACGCCGAATTCCGTGAGATATGGCAGTGTGGACCGTCATTGCGATGTCGCTGTACCGGCAAGAGCCGGTTTGGAGCTCGGCTTGTACCCCAATCAATTAAGCTTTACCACCAGTGCAGCAGCGATTATCCACTTAATATATGGCTTTTGGCTCGAAGCGGCTGGCACCATCCCGTAGCGAATCAATCACCTACTTGATGAAACGTCACATCACGTTCTACCGCCGAAAAGCGAAGGTAGAATTTACCCTAGATGCGTGAAGCACAGGGCGCGGAAATACCCCAATAAGAAAAATGCCAGTCAGCTTAACTGACTGGCATTAGCCTGAAGGCTCCTTTTTTATGTCTGTGTGACAGTCTTTATTGGTCTGGGTGAGTACAGCCGTTGTCTTGCTCATACACGCCTAGGGATTGCTAAAGCTCAATCAGAGTTCATCAGTACATTCGTTACACGGTATAGGTGATCCTGACTCAGGGGCGATGTTGGGTGTGGAATAGTGGAAGTGGCGTTGTTGATGCCAGAATTTAGCCGTTGATGGGCGCAAGGGCTAATACTTCACGGCATGCCTAGCAAGCGACGTATTGCCATATAGAGAAATACCTTGGGACAAAAAAATACCAGCCTTGCGGCTGGTATCGGGGAAAGCTTAATAAGGTTGGGGGAGTTATTAAGCTGCGTTTTGAGTACTGTTCTTTACGATGGTCGATTTATCGGCAACAAGTTCATCGGGGTCGAAATCATCCACA
The DNA here is from genome assembly GCF_023703465.1 of Echinimonas agarilytica. Lineage (NCBI taxonomy): Bacteria > Pseudomonadati > Pseudomonadota > Gammaproteobacteria > Alteromonadales > Echinimonadaceae > Echinimonas > Echinimonas agarilytica. Next base: position 442,689 of record NZ_JAMQGP010000002.1, read on the forward strand.
TTGATTGCTCGCATGCGGCCTTTTTCTGCACGGCGAAGCAACTCTGCTTCAGTATCTGAAATCACGCCCATTTCTAAACCTTCTGCTGCGATCTTATCCAGCCACATAAATGCCAATTTCTTTTGCTTTGCCTTTGCTACTTTGGCAACGATAGGCTCGGCGGCTAGTATGTCTTTGAGCGCGGTTTGTAGTGCACCCACTGGGTTATTGTCGCAGTCCGTAAGGAAGCTCATCACACCTAAGCGATCGCGCGTTTCGCCAGGAATCATGGAGAGCTTAGCAATTTTATGGTCTAAGGTATCAGAAGGGCGCTTGGCATGGCCTCCAAACGGCATAATGAGCGCTTTCATCACCCCCCCCACACCTGCCACGGGGAAGTTGTTTAAAAGCTCCTTTAAAGATGACTCTAAGCGGTAGAGCGAATCTTCAATGGTCCACTGAACCAAAGCCAAGTCTTCGGCTGGGCGGCCGTCATTATCAAAGCGTTTTAATACAGCAGATGACAAATAGAGTTCACTGAGTAAATCACCCAAACGCGCAGAAACGCGTTCACGACGTTTCAACGACCCGCCCAGAGTGGCCATTGAGATATCGGATAATAAAGCTAAGTTCGCTGAATAACGGTTCATGCGTTTGTAGTATTTTGCCGTTTGGTCAGCGTATGGTGAACTTGAGAAAACTGAGCCGCCAATACCAAACCAAAGGCTACGGAATACGTTACTTATAGCAAAACCAATATGGCCAAAGACGGCGTTATCAAAATCGGATAGAGCTTGGTTTGCATCTTTAAGGCTGGCGGCTTCCATCTCAGCAAGGACGTATGGATGACACCGAATAGCCCCTTGACCATAAATGATCATTGAACGCGTGAGAATGTTCGCCCCTTCAACGGTAATGGCGATAGGCGCTCCTTGATAGCCTCGCGCAAGGTAATTTTCGGGCCCCATGCAAATGGCTTTGCCACCGTGTATATCCATGGCATCAATCATGGCTTTTTGACCGCGGTCGGTCATGTGGTATTTCACAATCGCTGAAATAACTGAGGGCTTTTCACCTAAATCAATAGCAGTGGTGGTGAGCGTTGATGCCGCGTCCATCATATAGGCAGCTCCGGCGATGCGAGCGAGGGGCTCCTCAATACCTTCCATTTGACCAATCGGAACTCGAAATTGACGGCGCACTCGCGCATAGGCACTGGTTGCCATTGCTGCCATTTTAACGCCGCCTGTGGTGTTTGAGGGAAGGGTGATCCCGCGACCCACAGACAAACATTCAACGAGCATGCGCCAACCTTGGCCTGCCATCTCTTTGCCACCAATAATGAAATGAATGGGGACAAATACATCTTCACCGCGTGTTGGGCCATTCTGGAATGGCACGTTCAGCGGAAAGTGACGACGACCGATCTCTACGCCCGCAATATCAGTGGGGATAAGCGCACAGGTAATTCCTAGGTCTTCTTGGTCACCAATGAGGTGTTCTGGATCGTACAAGCGGAATGCCAAACCAAGCACAGTGGCTACAGGCGCCAGCGTTATATAGCGTTTGTTCCACGTCAGGCGCATCCCCATCACTTGTTTGCCTTCCCACTCACCCATACAGACATGGCCAGAATCTGGAATCGCGCCAGCATCTGAGCCTGCTTCGGGGCTGGTAAGTGCAAAACATGGAATTTCTTGACCTTGCGCCAGACGAGGAAGGTAGTGGTTTTTTTGATCTGTGGTGCCGTAGTGTTGCAATAATTCACCTGGGCCGAGAGAGTTAGGCACACCAACAGTACTGGCAAGAACACCGCTGATACTCGCGAGCTTCTGCAAGACACAGCTTTGCGCATAAGCAGAAAACTCTAAACCACCATATTCTTTCTTAATGATCATGGCGAAGAAGCCATTGCTTTTTAAGTATTCCCAAATTTGAGGGGGGAGATCCGCACGCTCATGCGTGATTTCAAAATCATTGGTCATCTGACATACAGTCTCGACAGGACCGTCTAAAAAGGCCTGCTCTGCATCGGTCAATTGAGGTTTTGGGTAGCTATGAAGCATCTTCCAATTGGGAGCTCCACGAAACATTTCTCCTTCCCACCAAGTGGTTCCTGCAGCAATGGCATCGCGTTCAGTGGAAGACATTTCGGGCATTATTTTGCGGTAGGCATTGAGCATATTTTTGCTCATCAGCATTTTTCGTAATGCCGGAGTATTGAATACGGTTGCGAGTACAGCAAAAATGACAATACTCATCGGTCCGATAATGGCGTAGAAGTAACCTGCAGCCATCCAAGCGGCAATGGCGATCGTGGTGACGATAAGTCGGCTGCGGTGATAAGAAAAGACACCAACAATGGCGAACAATCCGATAATCCAGAGTAAGACGTTCACGAGAGAACTCCTTGGTTATAGTTATTTTTAGTGGTCAGACCTCTTACGAGTTGTGTCTATTAATAGATCATTCACTCGCTGTGATCAAGTGAAAATGCTTTTCGATGGGTTACTATGTTTACCTTTGTGAGCTGTCGCGAGAATCTTCAAGAGTTACTTTATGTGTGAATTACTCGGCATGAGCGCCAATGTCCCAACAGATATTTGTTTTAGCTTTTCTGGTTTGATGAAACGAGGTGGGGAAACGGGTCCACACCGAGATGGCTGGGGAATTACCTTTTATGAAGGTAAAGGCAGTCGTACTTTCAAAGATCCCGAACCTAGTTGCCGCTCTAAAATTGCTCAATTGCTTGAACAATATCCAATTAAAAGTTGTGCTGTAATCGGGCACATTCGGCAAGCGAACCGTGGTGGAGTGAATCTACAGAACACGCACCCTTTCGAGAGAGAGCTGTGGGGGCGAAATTGGACATTTGCTCACAATGGCCAGCTCACTGATTATCGGGCGTTGGAGGTAGGGGCTTTTATGCCCGTGGGCAATACCGACTCGGAGTTGGCATTCTGCTACCTATTGGGGCAAATGAAAGATAGATTTGCTAAAGCCCCTCGGAACCCGGTGACACTGGCCCGATTTTTGGCCAAGCATGCAGATGTACTTCGCCAGAAGGGAGTCTTTAACATGCTATTGACGGATGGCACGTTAATGTTTGCCTATTGCACCTCAAAGTTGCATTGGCTAACGCGTAAAGCGCCGTTTGGTAAAGCGCATTTGGTTGATAGTGACTGGGAAATCGATTTTTCACAAGAAACAACGCCTACTGATGTGGTGACGGTGATTGCCACAGAACCACTGACTAAAGACGAACCTTGGAACAAGATGGACACCGGCGAATGGCTGATGCTTAAAGATGGGGTGCCGGTTAGTTAGAGGGCTCAGGTGTTTGAGTTGGAATGTCGATGTGTTTGAATTGTGCAAGCCTTAAGTCGGCTTGCTCTTCCCCTTCTTTGGCTTGCCATATCCGTGCAACAATAAAGTCGTGGTCTTTGGAAAGCCAAACGAATGTCTCTCGCTTTTTGTTCGAACGAATACGTTTTAATTTCACGGTATGGATTTCACCAATAGGTAACTTGAGTAATTCCTCGCCAACGACTTCAAACTTGTAATCACGTCGGCCACCCTTATACAAAACCGGGTATTCGAGTTCTTTTTTACCTTCTGCAACATCAATTCGCATCTGTAACTGATAGCCTACCGGATCAAGCAGATCTTCAGTCCATTTGGTTTTCAGAGGGTAGTCGTCTTGTAACTCAACCAACGACTGATCGCCGTTATTAAATATCAGATGACTTTCTTTGTTCGGCCCAGTTCCTGTGCGTTCATATTGATATTCCAATGAATTCACATTGCCCGCGTCTGTCATGGTAAGCCAGCTTTGCTCTTTTCGCTTATCGCTTAAAATAAACCATTTGAGTTTACTCTCGGTGCAGAAGTACATGCGGCCGTCGGGTCTTGGGTAAAATGTGCGTTTTCCTGTACCGACTTCGCTGCCGTTTCGGAACACTTTGTAATTGCTTTGGAAGGGAGTGAAAGAAATGGACGTGTCAGCAAAAGCGTTCGGTATGATACAGAAACAGCAAGCTGAAATAAGCCAGTTGCGCATGGCACGTCCTCTAAAGTGAATGATTAATCAGCAGCGTAACCGTCTTGGGGCAATCGCTCGCCGTCCATCTCTGCAGTACCATCCACCAGCTTTACACGACCACTCGCGAGCCACTGAACAGTAAGAGGGAAAATTCTATGTTCTTGTTCTAAGATTCTATCTTGCAGCAATTGTTCCGTATCGTCTTCAAAAATTGGCACTTTTGCTTGTAAGATCACAGGTCCTCCGTCTAATTCTTCAGTGACGAAGTGAACCGAGCAACCGTGCACGTCATCGCCCGCTTCAATCGCTCTGCGATGGGTATGAAGTCCAGTGTACTTAGGCAACAATGATGGATGTATATTGATCATTTTGCCACTAAAACGGCGGACAAATTCTGGCGTTAGAATTCTCATGAATCCGGCTAACACGATCACATCGGGTTCAAAGCTATCAATTAAGCCAGCGAGAGACTCGTCGTAGTCGTCTCGGCTGCTGAACATTGTATGGTCCAATACTTTGGTTGGAACGCCCGACTCTGCGGCACGTTCTAATCCAAAAGCTTCTGAGCGGTTGGAAATGACCCCAACCACATCACCATCAATTTTGCCATCGTTGGCATGATCCAAAATCGTTTGAAGATTTGAACCGCTGCCTGATATTAGCACGACAATGCGTGCATTGGAGTCAATCATGAATTGATCTCTACTTGTTCCTCACCGTCTGCTGCATCTGCAATTTCTCCAATGTGCCATGCGTGTTCGCCTTGGGCATTGAGAATGTTTAAAGATGCTTGCAGTTGGTCTTGAGCAACAGCAATCACTAATCCAACACCACAGTTAAAGGTACGGTACATCTCGTGTGTTTCAACATTACCATTCTCTTGTAACCAGTTGAAAATTTCTGGCCACTGCCAACTATTACCGTCAACAATTGCTTTTGTGCCTGATGGAAGAACACGTGGAATGTTTTCCCAGAATCCGCCGCCTGTAATGTGGCTGATGGCATGCACATCAATTTGCTTGAGCAATTCGAGTACTGATTTTACGTAAATACGAGTAGGTGTCAGTAAGGCATCACCGAGCGTTGCATCACCGAAGGCTGCAGATGTATCGGCGCCAGAGACTTCTAGAATTTTACGAACCAATGAATAGCCGTTTGAATGCGGGCCACTTGAACCCAGAGCAATAAGGGCATCACCTGCACCAACTTTAGTACCGTCGATGACTTTGGCTTTTTCAACTACGCCAACGCAAAAACCTGCAATGTCGTAATCTTCGCCTTCATACATACCTGGCATTTCAGCTGTTTCACCACCTATTAAGGCACAGCCCGACAGTTCACAGCCAGCGCCAATACCTGTCACAACATCTGCGGCAGTGTCAACGGACAATTTCCCAGTGGCATAGTAATCAAGGAAGAACAGAGGTTCTGCACCTTGAACAATTAAGTCGTTGACACACATTGCAACGAGATCGATGCCAACGGTGTCATGCTTGTTTAAATCAAGCGCTAAGCGTAGCTTGGTTCCAACACCATCGGTGCCCGCTACCAATAATGGTTCATTATAACCCGCAGGGATTTGGCACAGTGCACCAAAGCCACCCAAGCCACCCATCACTTCCGGACGAGCAGTGCGTTTTGCAACGTGTTTGATTCGATCAACCAGCGCATTACCTGCATCAATATCAACGCCTGCATCTTTGTAACTTAGGGACGGTTTGTTGTCGCTCACTTAATAACCTCAATCGCACATGCCAAAAAAAGACGCGATATTCTACCAATACCACCGCGTCTACGGAACCATTGTTAGGCGTTAATACAAAAAATAAACAAACTTTGCTCAATAATAGCTAGATCTCACTTTCGATCATAATGGATCTCGTCACCTTTATCTGGAGTTGCTACTATAAATGCCGTTGTTATTAAAACTATTGCTCGACAAGGAATTATCGTGGGTCGAACTGTTCGAATTTTGTGCGTTCTTTTGATGGTGTGTCCTTTCTGGGCGTCTGCTGTTGAAGTCGCAAATTTATACACTGCTCGTGTGGATGCGAAGCTCAAGCTCAACGACGGCTTGGCGCAAGCTTTTGATCAAGTCATCGTTCGCAATTCAGGCCACCGAGATTCATTAGCCAATGTGCTGGTCTCTCAGCAGCGCTCCAAAGTGAAAGATTATCTCGTTCAATATGGCAACATTGATGAAGGCGGAAAGCGCTGGTTAGAAGTGGCCTTCAATCAAGAAGCGATTGATCGTTTGCTCCGACAAGCGAATCTGCCAATTTGGGGAAGCTTGCGCCCCATGACCATTGTCTGGTTAGTGGAAGAAGAAAATTTTAAACGCGAACTGTTGAATGATCAAAGTCCGATTTTACAAGACTCTGAATTGAAAGTGGCTGCACGTAGTCGCGGAGTGCCTTTGATGCTGCCGCTGCTTGATTTAGACGATATCTCGACGGTTGACCCTTCTGATATTTGGGGCCAATTTCCAGGGCCTGCGCGTCAGGCCTCTGCTCGTTACAGCGCTGATCAAATGGTCATGGCGAAGTTATTTTCCATTGGAGCTGAGCAATATCAATTGCAGTGGAGTGTCTACGACTTGTCCGGAGGGCCACTCGATGTGCAGCCCGCTTGGATGAGCAATGCGCTCACAGGTGACAAACAAACCTTGATGATGGAGTGGCTGGAGCAAATGGCCGATGAGTTTGGCGCTCACTTTGCCACTCAAACGGGGCTTGTCGCAGCAGACAGTGTACAGGTGATTGTCTATAACCTTAGCGATTTAAAACGTGTACTTGAAGCAGAGTCGAGCCTTGCCGGAATGGCGATCGTGTCGCAAGTCGAGTTGCAACAAATCGACGGTAACCAGGCTGTATTCAATGTTAATTTGCTGGGGCCTTCGGATGACTTTTATCGGGCGTTAGAACTCGACAAACGTTTGGACGCTTTAGAGGTGGCTCCAGAAGAGTTACCGAGTTATATGTGGAAATATTAGTGCATGATTGCATTGGCGATGACGCGGTTGAATTGATGACTTCTATTCCTGATCAGTTGCCTCTGGCAATTCAACTTCCTGATGATGAAACCTTTGCTAGCTTTTGGTTAGGCGGCAAGGAGGCGGCTGTGTCTTCTTTGCAACAAGGCTTGAATGCCGATTCTGGCGGCTTTTTGTATTTGTGGGGGCAAAGCGGCTCTGGAAAGAGTCACTTGCTTCATGCTGCGATGAATTGGTGTGCCAGCTGTCACCAACTCAGTAGCTACATTCCATTGCAACACTCAAATCAATTATCGCCAGAAATGCTCGATGGTCTCGAACAAATGCACCTAGTGTGTCTGGATAATATTGACATGATCGCTGGGGACATGAGGTGGGAAGAGGCTATTTTTGATCTGTTCAATCGTATCAAAGAGCAGGGTAGGTTATTGGTGATCACCGCATCCGCTGCTGCTCGTCATGTGAATATTGAATTGCCAGACTTGATGTCGCGTTTGGATTGGGGGACGAGCTATCAGCTATCGAGCCCCGGTGATGATGAAAAGTTATCGATACTACAGCTTAGAGCGAATGCTAGAGGACTTGTTTTGTCCGACGATGCTGGGCGATTTCTGCTTCACCGAGCCAGTCGAGGCATGTCTGAACTATGGCAAACACTTGCTCGACTCGATACTGCATCTATGGCGGCTCAACGTAAGTTAACCATTCCATTCATTAAAGAAGTGTTGGGGTATTAGCCTTTACCTTGAGGTTTCTTCTTCTTTAGGCCCAACCCAAGTTGGCGTCCGCGCCACCTCGCATAGAAAATTGACCCGACTAACCACATCGACACCAATATAAATTCTACTGCGGCTAGATACCTTTCGGCAGGTTCAGTGTAAAACTGAACAAGCGCGTGAGTGACATACAAACACGCAACAAATGAGCTCCAAGCATGTGTGTAGGGATTCGCTTTAATCATCCCTTTGAGTGGGAATATCAGGGGGATGAGCCACAAAATGGCCGTGACCGTTGGATTCACATGTGGATGAGGGGAGAGCCAAATTTGCCAGCATAGAATCAAGACGATGAGACCGAAGTAGCCGATTTCAGCGCAGCGTCTGGCAATTAAAACGTTTTTTGGATTGGCTTCAGTGTCAGTCATAATCGGCTTTACCCTGCAAAAATTTGTATCGCGCGCAGGGTAAAGCTCAATGCACCCTAGTGCAAGAAGTTAATCGATGATGGTGAGAACATTTTCGGGAGGTCTGCCAATGACGGCTTGTTCACCTTTCACCACAATAGGACGCTCTAACAGTTTAGGTGTTTTGGCAATCGCATTAATTAGAGCTGCGTCAGAGAGTGATTCATCCGCTAAGTTTTGTGCTTTATATTCAGCTTCTTTAGTGCGCATTATGCCACGAGGGGCAACATGTAGCATATCAGCAAGATGCTTGATTTCATCCGGTGTTAACGGTGTTTTTAAATACTCAACGATTTCAGGTTGCACACCATTTTGTTCTAATAGGGCGAGCGTTTCGCGTGACTTAGAACAGCGAGGATTGTGGTAAATACGATATTTGTTCATCCGTTTTGTTCGGCTTGCGCCGCCTACATTTCCTAAAAAGAGCACAGTTTATGCCACGTCAGCGAGCAACTCGCAAGTTCCTCAGAAGTGGCACGATGAGCTATAACGTTTTCAGTCGCGCTAATTCATTTCGATACTGACGAACTTTCGCTTCCAGCTTGACTACTTCGATATTGTCTTTGACCGGCGTGGCTCGTAAGGCACGCTCTAACATGGCGATGGCTTGTTCATATTGCGCCATGAGTGCATAGCCATCCGCTTTGGCGCTGTATTGCTGCCCTGTATTGCCAATTTGAGAGTAGGCATCGCCAATGAGTTGTATGGCGAGCAAATCATCTGGACGGCTTTGACGATATAGCTTAAGTATCTCAATAGCTTCTTCTGATTTTTCTTGCTCGATCAATATATTGGCGTAGTTGAGAGCGATGACTTGGTTATCTGGCATGTAGCCGTAAAAGCCTTTGAGCCTTTCCTCGGCTTTTTCCGGTTGTTTTAATTTCATATTGATGTCGGTCAGAGAGTCGACGAGAAATAAGTTGCGAGGGTACTTTTTAGCTAATGGAGTAATTGTCTCTAGTGCTGCTTTGGCATCATTATCGTCAAACTGAGCAAGCGCTAGACCGTACAACGCTGCATCCTTATTAATGTATTCTTTGCGAGCGATTTGCTGCTCTAGACGTTGAATGACAGCTTTTGAGCTTCTTCCGCTGTAGCGGGCTTCAATTCGGGCTTTGGCAAATTGGTAATCAATATTTTGGGGGTAAGCCTTGCGCGGAAATTGCTGCGCGCGAAGTTGAGCATCAGCCACACGGGTTTCGGGGACAGGGTGAGTCAATAGAAAAGCGGGCGGTTTGCTTGCGAAGCGATACTGCGCTGCTAACTTGCCAAAGAATTCTGGGGCTGCATACGGGTCGAAGCCGGCTGCGACTAAGGTTTGCATTCCAATTCGATCGGCTTCCGCCTCGTTCTTACGAGTAAAGTTAATCGACATTTGTTGCGATGCTGCCAAGGTGGTTTGCAACGCAGCAATACCTGCTTGTGGCGCTAAAACTGTAAGTAAAATAGAGCCTAAAGTGGCGCCAATGGTTGCGGCTTGCATATCCATTTGGCTTTCCATTCTTCGTGCCAGATGGCGTTGATTCACGTGAGCGATTTCATGCGCGAGTACAGAGGCTAATTGACCCTCTGTATCGGCATTCATAAACAGCCCAGTATGAACACCTACATGGCCTCCAAAAAATGCAAAGGCGTTAATATTTGGATCTTTAATGAGAAAGAAGGTGAAAGGGTGAACAGGCGTTGAGCCCGCTGTTACGAGCTTGTATCCGACGGATTCTAAATATTCTTGCAAGGCTGGGTCTTGAAGCAGCGGGTAGCTTCCTCGGATTTGGCGCATAGTGATGTCGCCTACATCGCGCTCTTTTTCAAGCGTGAGTGCTGAAAGGCCAGCGGTGCCAATGTCTGGAAGGTTGTTTCCAGTTGATATGCTGTGCGCTGAGTGAACCACAAGCGCTGAACCGATGATCGCGAATCCCACGTTTCGTAGGGCTTTGACGGACTTTTTAAACAGGACTACCGATTTCTGCACCAAGTCTTTCCTTGTTTTTATGATTATACTCTGCAATTAAGAGTTCTCTCAGTTTAACGCGTTGTGGCTTTAAAACGCCATCGTATGGCCTGAGAACAGTTTGAAATTATAACTTATACGGTCAGACCAGTGAAAGTGTGGAAAAGTTTCTAGATTTATCCGATTTTAGGTGTCCTTTAGCATTTGTGCGATGTAAAGCAGCTCTTTTGAAGCTGCCTATAGGGCATTCTTTACACGTTGTTTTAGCCGATCCTTCGAGTATTGAAGATATTATTGATTGGGCAGTGAGGCATTCGTTGCATTATGAGCGAGTAAAAACTCATAATGGGGTTGAGCTGAGGTTCAGCCGAAGCTGAAATTATAGTCGTGAAAAGTTGATGGCGTTTGGAGCGTAAGTCGTAATGTTCAATATGTTAAATCGCTGGTATCAGAGAAAGTTTTCTGATCCCGCCGCAGTAAGCTTGTTCATGATTTTATTGAGTGGCTTTTTAGTTATTTATTTTGGGGGTGCATTACTTGCCCCTATTTTATTGGCATTAGTATTAGCGTACGCCCTGGAGTGGCCGGTAGAGCGGTTGGAGGCGTGGGGAGTTCCTCGTCGTTTTGGAGCTACAATTGTGCTGCTTGCATTCGCTAGTATTGTGCTTTTAGGAGTGCTGATTTTGGTGCCTATAGTATGGAACCAAAGTGTCAATTTAGCGCGTGAGCTACCGACCATGGTGGAAAAACTTCAGCACACAATGTGGGACTTACATTCAGCTTACCCTGAATATGTGAGCAGAGAGCATCTCGATGGTGTGACCCACAACGTTCGGGATTCTGTCATTGAGTACGGTCAAACGTTTTTATCAACCTCGTTGCAGTCACTCGTGAGCGTTGTAGCGTTACTGATCTACGTGGTGGTTGTGCCGTTATTGATGTTCTTTTTCTTAAAAGATAAAGATGAACTTATTCAAGGTATTAGTCGTTTTTTGCCTGCCAATCGCCGATTAGCCAACCAAGTGCGCGATGAAATGAACGCGCAAATTATCAACTATATCCGCGGTAAAGTGCTTGAGATCTTAATTGTAGGTATCACCACGTACATCTTCTTTTTCATCATAGAACTGCGTTATTCGGCATTGCTAGCTGTACTCGTAGGGCTGAGTGTGTTGATTCCCTATGTTGGTGCGGCGTTGGTGACGATTCCTATTGCTGTGGTTGGGCTATTTCAATGGGGGGCGACCGCTGATTTTGGATATTTGATGCTCGGATATGGGGTCATTCAGGCGCTCGATGGCAATTTACTAGTGCCCATCTTGTTTTCTGAAGCGGTCAATCTTCATCCTGTTTTAATCATTATTGCGGTATTGGTGTTTGGTGGGCTTTGGGGGTTCTGGGGCGTGTTTTTCGCGATTCCATTGGCCACCTTAGTTAAAGCTGTGATTAACGCATGGCCTACAAACGCGGATGAAATATTAAGCGAGAAACAGCAAGAGTAGATAAAACTGCACTGGCAGTATTTGATTAAAAAAGCGACCTGTAGGTCGCTTTTTTAATGGGACTTAGTCTCAGGGGATTAACCTTTTAAGTAATTTAACACTACATCGTGATGTTCTTTTGTTTTAAATTTGTCGAATACATGCTCAACCGTACCGTTTTCATCGATTAAAAATGAAGTGCGATGAATGCCGTCGTATTCCTTACCCATAAACTTCTTTAGGCCCCATATCCCAAAAGCATCGGCTATGGCATGGTCTTCATCAGACAATAACGAGAAGTTCAGGTCATATTTTTCAATAAATTTGACCAGTCTTGCAACTGGATCTGGGCTAATGCCGAATACCACTGTATTCTGAGCCTCTAGCTCTGACTTTACGTCACGTAGGCTGCATGCTTGAGTTGTGCAACCCGGAGTCATGGCTTTAGGATAAAAATAGACCAATACTTTTTTACCTTGATAGTCCGTTAAATTGACCGTGCTTCCATTTTGGTCAAGTAATGAAAACTCAGGTGCTTTAGAGCCAGCTTGAATCGGCGTCATGGTAATTTCCTTTGTTTATTTCTAAAAATACGAAGTCTGTGCTGTTACGGCGTAAAACAGTATGCAGTTCAAACTTGTCTTTAACATGGGCGCAAATTAACATAAGACGCTCACGATTTCAGGGGAATAAGAATACATGCTGTCAGGAAGCATTGTTGCTTTGGTTACACCAATGGACTCAAATGGCTCTGTCGATTATGACGGACTCAAGAAACTCGTCGATTGGCATGTTGAATCAGGCACTAGCGCAATTGTTGCAGTTGGAACTACAGGTGAGTCTGCAACATTAAACGTATCGGAACACTCCGAAGTTATCCGTAAGACTGTAGAGTTTGCGGCAGGCCGAGTTGATATCATTGCCGGAACAGGTGCAAACTCCACTCATGAAGCAATTGAGTTAACATTGGCGGCAGAAAAAGCCGGTGCAATGGCGTGTTTGAGTGTAACGCCTTATTACAATAAGCCGACGCAAGAAGGTTTGTTTTTACATTACAAAACGATTGCCGAGCGCTCTAAACTACCTCAAATTTTATACAACGTCCCTGGGCGCACTGCCGTTGACCTGCTTCCTGAAACCGTGATTCGCTTATCAGCTATTGATAATATCGTGGGCATCAAAGAAGCCACGGGTGACAATTCAAGAGTTGCGGTGTTGCGTGAAGGCTGCGGCGAAGAGTTTTTATTGTTCAGCGGAGACGATGCCGCTGGATGTGAATTCATGACTCTTGGCGGCAACGGTGTTATTTCGGTCACGAATAACGTAGCGCCCGTTGAAATGGCTGAAATGTGCCGTTTGGCACTGGCGGGGCAGAGTGGTGAGGCTGAAGTGATTAATCAACGATTAATGCCGCTTCATCAGAACCTATTTATTGAAGCAAATCCTATTCCTGTGAAATGGGCTTTGTGGCGCTTAGGCAGAGTTGAAACTCAGCATTTGCGTTTACCTTTAACCACGCTCTCGGAGGCTGGGCAAACTGTTGTCGAAAAGGCCATGCGAGAAGCGAATATGCTGAACTGAGTAGTCACTTATGGTAGTTAAAAAGGCGCTCATTTGCGCAATTCCCGCAGCGTTTGTTCTCGTGGGGTGTGCTGGTAATGATGACCGAGCTCGTTCAGATTACAAGTATCTTGAAGAACAACAAAGCACTCCACTGATGGTACCTGATGGCATGGAAATGCCGTTACAACGTTCAGAGTATGCGATTCCTAAAGTCAAAGATAACCCTGAAAATGTGGTTGGCGAAGACTTAGTGATTACGGCTCCAGTTCAAGTTCTGACGCTTGTTGACGGCAGTATTCGTCCGCAAGATGGTCGTCGTGCATCTATTGAATTTGATGTTCTAGACCAAAATGGCGCTGACCAAAGCGATCAAGTGTGGGAGTCGTTGTGGAATTATTTACGAAACAACCAAATCCAAGGGCGTTTTTGGGATAAAGAAGGCGGTACATTGGTCACTGATTGGTTCGTGGCCGACAGTCAAGCCGACCCAGCTTATTTCTGGGGGCTTGAGGATTACTTCATGGATCGCCGAGGCGATCTAGAAGTCAAAGCGCGATATGTTTTTAATTTAGAACTCAGTAAATCAGGCCGTACAGCCAAGTTGAGCGCAGCCATGGTTGGTTTTGAACGTTACTTAGATAGTGACTTAGAACGTAGTACCCCAACATCTGTTGAACGCGATAACTTCACGGTTAACTTTTTGAATGGTGCAGTGTTTCAATACCAAAAAGATGTTGCTTATCAGCAGCGCGAGCGCGTGAAACAAGAGCGCAGAGCACTTGCTTTGTCGTTACAAACAGACGAGAAAGGAAATACCTCTGTGATTGCTGCAGTGCCATTTGAGCAAGCTTGGGATCACATGTTTGACGTGCTGACACAAGCTGGATTTGTGGTTGAAGATAGAGATAAGAACCAAGCGACTTACTTCGTCAATGTGCCAGGTAGTTGGAGCTTTTCTAACCTGTTTAGTACTGACGACGGGGTATTGGAACTTGAATCGGGCGATTACAAACTGTTCTTTGGTGACCGAGGCAAAACAACCTCTATCTCGATCTTCGATGATGACAACAAGCCGTTAAGCTCGAAGAAAGTGACCAAAGCTTACAATGCACTGAAGGCTTCTCTGGATGCTGCTGAAAAGTAGTCACAAGAACCCACAAAAAAGGCCTTACACATGTAAGGCCTTTTTTATGTCAAGTTCATTTAACGATAGGCAAACTGCCTCTGATTAAACCTTCTCATCTTGTTCTTTCTCAGCATCTCGTTGCTTCTTCGCTTTTGCCACTGGGTCGACCAGATCTTCTCGGCTGGGTAGTTTCATTTTGGCTGAGTATTTCAACAACATCAGGTTGCTCACAATTACGCCAATTGCGAGTGCAATAATGCCAATAACAGCCCAGTGGTTTAACTCCATGTCATTCCCTTATTGGTTGACCCGTAATACGAAGCGCTCGAACAGCATTGGAAGGTTATCAAGCAAGGTTTGCTTTCCCGAGATTTTACTTTGATTCAAGCGTTCAGCAAGTATAGTGACGGAAATTTCTCGTGCGATGTGTTGTGCTATTTCACAATAGCTTAAGTGCCATGGTTCGATGGCCACACCATCTAAGTCTGCTGAGTAAGGCGCCATAAAGCCATATTGACACGCGTGTTGACGAAGCCAGCTTGACACGTCGGCTTGTGGGCCTCCGCTGCCGTATTCAGAAGCGACTAAATCAAATGGAATGTCACCTTGCAGACGTTTGCTATAAACGTCGAGGTCGGTTCCCCAATGGTGTCTACTTGCACCGGGTAGTGCTGAGAAACGCAGTATGGCGATAGCACGTTCTAACTCTGACAGTGAACCTATATCAAGGTGTTGATTTTGATCGTCAAGAACAGGTCTGAGTCCATTAAACTTTGCATTCCAAATAGCCAACTGGCGATCAAAGCTACGGTAGCTGCTCACCAAGTCCAATGATAATCCACACTCCGCTGCATGGTGTTGCATAGAACGCCAAGCATCAAGTGTTTCCTGCGTAAGTCCGTGACGTTCAGATAGCCACACTATGTGGCTATCGTCATCGCCTAACCAATTCGCAGCGGTTAGGTTCATGCGAGCAGGTGCTCCAAAATACCTTCGTACATATCGGTGAGTTGGATTAGATCGGTGCAATTCACGCATTCATTAATTTTGTGAATCGTGGCATTGCATGGACCCAATTCAATTACCTGCGCGCCTGTTGGCGCAATAAATCGGCCATCGGAAGTACCTCCAGTTGTGAGTAGCTCAGGTTCGTTTCCGTTCACTTTTTTGATGGCGACTTTTACCGCCTCGAGTAACTTGCCTGCGTCGGTCAAAAATGGTTGACCGTTGTAGGTCCAGCTTAAATCGTAATTTAAACCATAACTATCGATCAGACTTTCTACTCGTTGTACTAATCCGTCAGAGGTGCTCTGTGTGCTAAAGCGGAAGTTGAATTGCACATGCAACTCTCCGGGCACTACGTTTGAAGCCCCTGTGCCGGCATTGATATTGGCAATCTGGAAGCTAGTAGGCGGAAAATACTGGTTGCCGTCATCCCAAGATTTACTGCTTAATTCAGCCAGCATTGGGGCCGCTTTATGAACCGGGTTTTCAGATAAATGCGGATATGCGACGTGCCCTTGAACGCCTTTGACGGTTAGGTCTCCGGTGAGTGAACCGCGGCGCCCATTCTTCACAACATCGCCCACATGATTGGTGCTCGAAGGCTCTCCCACAATACACCAAGTGATTTTTTCTTGGCGTTGCTCTAAGTGGTCAATGACGCGGACCGTACCATTGATGAATGGCCCTTCTTCATCACTGGTGATCAGAAATGAAATTGAGCCTTGATGGTCTGGATTCTCAGCTACAAACCGTTCTACCGCAACGACCATAGCGGCCAATGAGCCTTTCATGTCGGCGGCACCGCGGCCATGTAAATGGTCATCGATAATGGTGGGCTCGAACGGTGGAGTGTGCCACTGAGTAAGGTCCCCAGGAGGAACAACATCCGTGTGCCCAGCAAAGCAAATAAGCGGAGCTTGAGTACCTCGTCGTGCCCAAAAATTAACGGTATCTTCAAATATAATGTGTTCTATGCGAAATCCACAAGCTTTAAGGCGCTGAATCATTAAATCTTGACAGCCTTCATCAAGAGGCGTGATCGAAGGACGAGCAATCAGATCTTTGGCTAGATCTATGGTGGGGTGCTTTATATCAGTCATCGACTTAACCTGATGTTAGTGGTTGATATAATTTTTCGTTGAAACCGACAGCAACTACTTGATCGCTGTTGACGAGTACGGGGCGCTTCATCAGCGTTGGGTGTTCAATAATGAGCGTCAATGCAGATTGTTCATTGAGATTGTCTTTCACCGATTGTTCCAATCCACGATAGCTTGTTGAACGCTTATTGAATAAAACTTCCCATCCTACTTGAGCCGCCCAGCCTTGCAATATTGTTGCATTGAGAGGTGTTTCGCGAACATCTTGAAAATCGTGAGAAATATTATTTTTTTCCAGCCATTTACGGGCTTTTCGAACGGTATCGCAATTGCTTATACCTAAAAGTGTCATGTGTGGCACTGACATAAAAAATCCTGATGCATATTATTTGTAGCCAAGCATATCAAAGCCCGCGTTCAAGGGCACACCTTCAGCTGATAGATTTCATTAAATCAGTTCAAAACAGGTATGTGGAAAATTTATTGTTGTATGTCATCGGACAATCGTTTTTAGCGGCATTGAATATCGAATATTGATTCAGCTTGGATTCAGCTTGGATGGTGTACTCTTCGCGATTTATTGACTAACGTAACAGCTGAACTATGAAACGAGATCGCGCCACGACCGGTCGGGAGCGCTTATTTCCCGCAGAACAAAAATTGATCTCAACGACAGATCTAAAAGGCGTGATCACATACGCAAACCAAGCGTTTATCGATATTAGTGGATACGGTGAAGAGGAATTGGTTGGTCACTCTCACAACATTGTTAGGCATCCTGATATGCCAGCCGCTGCTTTCAAAGTGATGTGGGACTATTTACAAGACGGCAAGCCTTGGATGGGGGTTGTAAAAAACCGCTGTAAGAATGGCGATCACTATTGGGTAAACGCTTATGTCACTCCGATTTTTGAAGAAGGACAACTCATTGGTTATGAGTCTGTTCGAACGATGCCCGAGCGCAACGATATAGCACGCGCAGAGTACCTTTATAGCCAAGTTAAAGCCGGCAAAAATCTCCCTAAAAACTATGCGCCTGTGATTGAGGGCATCATTGTTGTTGCGCTGATTACGTTAGTTATGACGTTATATGTGTTGGATTTTTCCAACCTGTCACTATTGATAGCGGTGTGTGCGGGCTTGACGGCTTTCGTTTATGGAAAAGTTGTGCGAAACGGCATTTTGAATCGGATCGAGCAATCACTTTCGTCTGGCTTTTGTCATCCACTTACCGCAGCGGTGATCAGCCCTGAGCGAGCGGATGAGGCTCGTTTACATTCAAAACTCAGGAGTCATCAAGCGCGATTAGAAACCGTGATGACTCGGGTTTTAGACGCAGCTCAGCGCGTATCTGACGAATCCAATTTAGGCTTAAAACTGTCTAGCGACGCATCGCAATTTATGCTGCAGCAACAACAGGAAACCGAACAAGTCGCAACAGCAATGAATGAAATGACCAGTACTATTTTGGAGGTGTCATCCCATATTCAAAGTACTGCTGAAAAATCATCAGAAGTGAACACCTTGGTCAGCCATGGAATGAATGTGGCTACAACCGCTAAAAGTGCGATTGAAAACTTAGATGATTCGGTCAACGATATTTCAGATGCGGTGACGGATTTGTCTGAACAAACCTCATTGATTATCGACGCGGCGCAAATTATTGAGCAAATTGCAGAACAGACGAATTTATTGGCGCTCAATGCTGCAATTGAGGCGGCTCGGGCAGGCGAACAAGGCCGAGGTTTTGCCGTCGTGGCCGATGAAATTAGAAAACTAGCCCAGAGAACGCAAGGGTCAACCCAAGATATTCATGAGATTGTGAAAAAACTCACTGTGACAGTGACTGAGTCTGAAGGTATGGCAAAAACCGGCAGAAAAGACGCGCTAGCGGGCATGGAGAAAGTTGCAGAAGCCGAGCGTGTATTGAGTGAAATACAAATGTCTGTCGTCACTATTAATGATATGACGCACCAGATTGCCACCGCAGTTGAAGAGCAAACTTTTGTGTCGGAAGGTATCAATAAACAGGTGACAAATATTTCAGATTTAGCCAACGACACCTTAGATACTGGCACCAAAGCGGCAGAAGGAGTCGTGCAGTTGAGCAAAGTTGCTGTGAGCTTACAAGACTTAGTGGTTCGTTTTGGGCGTCAATTGGACGACAAAAAACGAATGTAAATGCGTATATTTGATGTTGAACAGCAGCCGAATAATGGATATGTTGAAATGCTTATTGAAGTGAAAGGATTACCGCTGTGGTTAGCATTCGAGAGGTCCAAAGCACTGACGCTGGTGCAATAAGTGAAATCTACAACTATTACATTCATCATACGGTTATCACATTTGAGGAACATGAAGTATCTGCAGATGAGATGAAAAATAGGTTTGTAGCAGTTCACCATCAAGGTTTGCCGTGGCTGGTGGCACAACACAACGGAGATGTCGTTGGCTATGCCTATGCTAGTCAATGGAAACAAAGGTACTCCTTTCGGTTTTCAGTTGAAGTGACGGTGTATCTTGCACCTTCAGCATCTGGCAAAAGGATTGGAACTGCGTTGTATCAATCCCTTTTTGACGCGTTAAAAGCAACCTCCGTTCACATCATGATTGCCGGAATCACTGTTCCCAATGAAGCCAGCGTGGCTTTGCATGAAAAATTTGGCTTTCGAAAAGTAGGGCACTTTTCAGAAGTTGGATTTAAATTTGAACAATGGCTCGATGTGGGCTTTTGGCAGGTTGAAATGTCTGAAGTTCAATAAATCCTTACCATATCTGGCCGCTAAGGCAATTAGCATCAATATGACGCTTCACTAGCCGAACTGAGATCAGCATTCCAATGTTCCTTGTCACTTCAAGTTTAAATCTGCGATTCATTGCATGGTGTGACCTTATAGGCGCAGCGTCTGGCACCACTGATAATGTGCTCTTCTCGATTAACCGAGGCGATTCCGTCAAACAGGCGTTGAAAGATTTCGAGCTCTGAGCGACAGAAACCGATGCAGTGAGTTGCAGCAGCGCAGATAGGGCAATGATTCTCAAGCAGCAGAAAATAACAATCGTGCGTTTCAATTGCGGCCATGTAACCTTCTTGTGAGCGCAGTTCTACTAATTTGGCCAGCTTCTCTTCAACACTATTGAGCGGGTTTAATAGTGCTTGATAACTTAATTCTGTTGCACTTTCTCGATGCGAAATTAATTGGCTTAACCCCTCATCTCCAAAGATTTCTTTCACCGAGTCAATGAGTTGCACAGTCAGTTCATCATGTCGGTTTTCAAAGTGTTGATCGGCAACTGAGGTCAATGACCAGTATCGCGTTGGACGACCTCGTTTGGCTTTGCGATCTTCTATCGTTAGATCCCCGTTTTGCTCTAGGTGTTGCAGATGCTGTCGAACGCCCATTGATGTCATCTGTAACTCTATAGCGAGTTGAGATGCAGTCATGGGGCCCGATGTCTTGATGAGCTGAATAATTCGTTCTGTTGACTTCACGTAATACCTCTCTTGAGACCTTTATTATCGAAACCAAATTTAATTAAGTAAAGTTTTTTATTTACATTTATAGGTAAAGCAAATAGTTTATAAAATAAATGTAAAGCAAAAGGTTTATTAAATGATGAGTCTAGTGATCGTAAGCGGCAGTCAGCGACCTCATTCAGAGAGTGCCCGCGTTGCTGAATATATAACCCGAGCGGCGGTTATGTTTGAACACACGCGTCACATTGAATTGTGCCAAATGGACTTGCCATTTTGGGATGGTAGCCAGCAAAGCAGAGCAAATCATCCTCATTGGAATGAAATATCCGACGCACTCAACAATGCAGATGCCATTGCTCTGGTGACACCGGAGTGGGGTGGCATGGCATCGCCGTTGATGAAAAATTTTTTGCTGATGTGTGAACAACATACGCTAGCACATAAGCCATTGTTTTTATCCGCTGTAGTGAGTGGCGTTAGTGGTACGTATCCCATCGCAGAACTAAAAATGAATGCGCTGAAGAACTTGAAGTCGGTGGTCGTTCCTGACCATTTGATCGTGAGAAATGTGAATGACTTACTCCACCACTCCGAGCAAGTGTCAGAACGCGATCAAAGCTTAAGAACTAGAATTGATTACTATTTACACATGTTAAAACACTATACCGATGCAATGGTTCCGCTCAGAGAGCGAATTAGCCGTGAGCCTCACCCTCAACAACAGCAATTTATTTACGGCATGTAATGCAATAAAGCGCCAAAGGAGACAATGATGATTCGTTTAGAGCATATCAATCTGGTGGTATCAGATATCGAAAAAGTTCTGAGTTTTTATCGGGCGGCATTTCCTCATTGGAGGGTGCGTGGTAAGGGCACTGCAAAATGGTATGGCAAAGATCGGCAATGGGTACATTTTGGTGATGACGAGAATTACCTTACATTGAACGATGATGGCGAAGGTCACAATCGAAATCTAGAAGGGCATCAAGTGGGTCTTGCTCATTTTGCATTTGTTATTAATGATTTAGATGCGATGAATGAAAGGCTAGCGCTTGCTGGGTTTAATATTGCAAAACAAGGCGCGCAAGACCCTTATCGTAAAAATGTTTACTATCTTGATCCGGCAGGGTTTGAGGTTGAATTTGTTCAGTATTTCAGTGATTTGCCGCATCAGCGCAATCTTTATGCTTGAGTTAAACAAATGGGGAATATGAATTTCAGGCAATAAAAAAGCGGATTGAATAATCCGCTTTTTCGAAACATACGTGTTAGCCGTGTTGCTAACTTAATCGTAGTTATACGACAACGATGTTTTCAGCTTGAGGACCTTTTTTGCCCTGAGTCACTTGGAATTGTACTTTTTGGCCTTCAGCCAAAGTACGGAAACCAGTGCTTGAAATCGCGCTGAAGTGAGCGAATACGTCTGGACCAGACTCTTGCTCGATGAAACCAAAACCTTTTGTTTCGTTGAACCATTTAACGGTTCCAGTAGTTGTCTCTGACATCACTATATCCTATGGGTTAAAACTATATCTTAATGCTCGCCATTTTTGGTGAGCGGGTGTAGCGGGAAAACAGACTGAAACTTAAACCTACAGGACGTGATGACAAGCTGCGCATCCAAAACGAGAGGATAAATATTCGACTTTCTTTCTAGCTATGTCGGATTTTAAAGAAAAAATCTCAAATGCCAAGCATTAATAGAAAAATTCATACAATTGTCTTAAATTCATCAAATATTGGTCGTTTTGAAAACCAATAGCCATCCGAAGGAAAACGCTTCAGTGTCATTAAGCTAATTTAGCAGCGAGATCTTAACTTGCAAGCTTTTGGAAAGTTAAGATTTTCTGTGACACATTAACGAGAAGAATAGGGCTCCAGTGGTAGTTCTGTTTTGTCGATAACTTTTCTAAGCACAAAGCTTGAATGAACACCTGTAACGCCATCAATTCGCGTGAGGCGGCCCAGCAAAAACGCTTGGTAATAATCCATATCGGGCACCACAACGCGCAATAGGTAATCTGCGGATTGGCCCGTGACGATACTGCATTCGATGACTTCAGGAAATTGAGCAATGGTTTGTTCAAAGTTATCAAAACGTTCTGGCGTATGGCGATCCATGGTGACGGTCAAAATGACTGATAATTTCAACTCCAAGGCTTCTTGATCCAGCAAGGTCACATGTTTCTTTATCACTCCTGATTGCTCTAATCGCTTTACTCTGCGAGCGCATGGGGTAGGGGACAAACCTATTTTTTCGGCTAACTCTAAATTGCTGATGCGGCCGTTGGATTGCATTTCAGACAAGATTAGTTTGTCGTAATGGTCGAGCTTCAACATAACAAGGCCTATATAGAGACTAAAAGTGATATCTATTTTATGTTTGGTGATATTAACTCAATATTGTTTTTTTTGTAGTGTAAGTCGTTAGTTTTTGTTGGCTGTAATGATTTTTTAGTGACACTCGCTCAATCAATCAAGATAGACTGTGTCATAACGTCATTGCTTCCTGAGTTGGTGATCCTAGCAACGGAAGAGAATACTACTTGTTATGATGTGGCGGCCTTTTACCCAAAGGTTTGAAGCACATAAGCTAGGTACTTCACAAGAGTATTGTAGTGAAATTGATGTGAGGTGTTCGAATTGAGTACAGAAACCCGCATGCATTTGCTTGCGGGTTTTTTGCTATTTAGTTCACTCGTGCCGAAGGAAGAGTTGCAGCGGTGGCTTTCATTTGAGTGCAATACGCTGCTATTCGAACTTCACTGCGGAAATGTTCAACAATATCTATGTCGTAATTCACGGGGCATAGGCTTCGTTCTCGAAGTTGTTGTTCAAGGGCATTTAAAGCGATATGTTCGCGCAACACATCGGTATTGCTAGGTGTGCTTAAAATGTAAGGCGCTTGTTTGCGTGTCGCTAAACGCGGATCCCGTCCATTGCGTTTGTTCTTGGTTCTGCGAGGCTGATCATCGCTAAGTTCTCGACTAAGCTCCGGACCGGTTTTGATGAGGTGCGCAATATAAATGACCCCTACTAATCCATCTTCGCGACGATCAAATTTGAATTCCTCAGATTCGATAGGATTGACTTCTTCTGGGTCACTTGCGCATCCTACGAGAGACGCCAAAAGAGCAATAAAAATGAGTCGATATAATTGATACATAAGGCGCTTGGATTTGTTAAATGATACAAAGAAATTAAACATTACCATACCGTCTCGGCAGACAATTGCAAATAGAGAACAAGGCGTTAAGAGGCGATAAAAGGTGATGCCATCAGCAAAATAATGGCATAGCGTGCAGCTTTCCCAATGAACATGGCGATCGCTGTTTTCAAATAGGGCAGTTTAAGCCAGCCAGCCGCCAAACAAATGATATCCCCCACAATGGGTAACCAACTGAAAAGTAATGCCCATGCACCCCATCTGCGCACATAAGTTAGATACTTTAATTGTTGGTTTTTTTGGGCCAGCTGTTCAGGCGTGCGATACCGAGCGGCCTGAATGCCCATCCAGAATGTAATTAACCCACCTATTGTATTGCCTAAGGTGGCCGCAATGAAAAGCTGGAACGTGGGTGCCCATTGATTTAGGTGGGCTGCTAATAGTGCTGCTTCAGAGCCACCAGGAAGCAGAGTTGCTGCCAATAAGCTCGTTAGAAATAATCCGAAGACAGTCATGAAACCCACATATTTTTACGGCCAGGTGGGCACTATAACGTATTCAGCCAAGTCAGCGCACTGTCGCGAGAATTGAAAATGCGCATAGGTCGAGATGGAAAAGCAATGGTGTTGATCTCAACAAAAGATTCAGCCGACAAGCGCGCGAACCTACTAGTGGCGATCATCGCAATCGCTTTTAGACGATGCTGGTTGCCAAAATTTCGAATACCGTCAAAGTCAAAGTAGTTATCGTCTCGCCATTCAAATAACAGCGCAAACGGTTTTGTGGTATTGAGCTGAAGCCAGTGATTAAACACTAACTGGGTGGTGCTATCGACCTCAGCATCGGTCGCAGGAATCCACTCGACCAAATGGTCGGAATGATGTTTGAAACTTCCAAGTTCTTGGATGTCTTCGGTCATAAGGCTCTCCAATCATAACCACAGAGCTAAAACAATGACCTTCCTTGGTAGTGTTGGGAGTACATATTGATATGATTTAGAGAAGCAAACCTTCGGTTAGTTCAATTAATTCGAAGGACGCTCGATTTGAGCGTCCTTGATTAAAAACTAGGCCATGCCTTCTTGCTCACATTCCATACAGGTTGTTGCACAATCAGAATTCGAATCGAGTTGGTCAGCTGCACTTCTGAGTGCTGTGCGGACGCCTTCTTCAATCACAGGGTGATAAAATGGCATGTCCAACATTTGGGCAATTGTCATTTGCTGTTGATGCGCCCAAGCCAATAGGTGGGCAAGGTGCTCGGCTGCAGGACCAATCATTTCAGCCCCCATGAGTATGCCGGTGCCTTGCTCTGCATAGATACGAAGGAGTCCCTTGTTTTTTAGCATCACTCGACTTCGGCCTTGGTTTTCAAAGCTTACTTCGCCAATGACCAAACAATTGCACGCGCCAAGACGACGTTGAGCTTCTTGATAGGTCATACCGATCATTGCTATTTGCGGGTCGCTAAACACAACAGAAATGGCGCTTCTTCTCAATCCATTCTGTAATGTTGGGTATCGTCCTGCATTGTCACCCGCGATTCGCCCTTGATCTGCAGCTTCATGCAATAGCGGCAATTGGTTGCTGGCATCTCCTGCAATAAATATATGCGGCATAGATGATTGCATAGTGAGAGGGTCGGCAATTGGAACGCCTTTCGAATCAAGATCCAGCGATAAGCTTTCTAAGGCAAGTTTATCTACATTTGGGCGTCTGCCAGTCGCAGCAATTACGTAGTTAACTTTGATGTCTTGCAATGTACCGTGATCATCAACATAGCGAATATCAACAGCATTTCCATTGCGTTTCATATGCTCAAGTTTAACATCGGGGTAGAGTGGAAATTCATGTTTGAAGGTTTGTGTTGCATACTCTCGAACAGCTGGATCCGTTAAGGGACCCACATTACCGCCAACACCGAACATGTGAACCTGAACGCCAAGACGATGCAAAGCTTGCCCTAACTCAAGGCCAATCACCCCTGGGCCAAATATCGCGATAGAGGCAGGAAGATCATCCCAGTCAAAAATGTCGTCATTGACGACTAATCGGTCACCCAGTTCGTTCCAGACTTGCGGATAGGCTGGGCGTGAGCCGGTTGCGATGACAATGCGTTCAGCATGAATTTGTGTGTGCCCATCCACTTGCAACGTATGAGTGCCAACAAACTTTGCATAGCCTTCAATCTTGTCTTCACTCGGAATTGAGTCGACGCCTTCGACCACAAAGCCGACGAATCGATCGCGTTCACTTTTGACACGAGCCATCACTTGTTTGCTATCAACAACCACTGCTCCTTCAATGTGTACACCGAAGGCGTCGGTCGATTGTGCTTGATGAGAGGCCTCGGCGGCAGCAATCAGAAGCTTTGAAGGCATACAGCCCACTCGAGCGCACGTTGTTCCAAATGGGCCGCCTTCAATCATAACGACGTGATTCGCATGTTGCTTTGCTGCGCGGTAAGCAGATAAGCCGGCAGTACCACCGCCAATCACGGCGACGTCAACAGTTAGTTGTTTCATAACAGCTCCAAGAAATACAGTAGAAGAGGTAGATACGATATTGAGTGATGAGAAGAAAGGCTCGGCAACCCGAGCCTTGAGAGCAATGACCTATGCTTGACTAAGGTAAGCGTCGAGCTCTTCGCTACCACCGATGTGTTCACCATTAATAAAGATTTGTGGCACTGTTGAGCGCCCCGTCATCGCTTTCAAGCTGACCGTGGTGGCATCGGTCCCCAAAATCACTTCCTCATAGCGAATGTGGGCATCTTGTAGTGCTTGCTTCGCCTTGGCACAGAACGGGCAACCTGGTTTTGAGATCACACTCACCGAAAGCGGCTTTGCTGCCTCTGGAGCAATGTAGTTCAACATTGTGTCTGCATCTGAGACTTCAAACGGGTCACCTGGTTTGTTGGGTTCGATGAACATTTTCTCAATGACCCCGTTTTTCACCAACATCGAGTAGCGCCAAGAACGCTTGCCGAAGCCGATGTCAGACTTATCCACCAACATTTCCATACCGTCACTGAATTCGCCATTGCCATCTGGAATGACGTTAATATTTTCAGCTTCTTGATCAGCCAGCCAAGCATTCATAACAAATGTGTCGTTAACGCTCATGCAAACGATATCGTCCACGCCATTTTCCTTGAATACACTGGCAAGCTCGTTGTAACGAGGTAAGTGTGTTGAGGAACACGTTGGAGTGAAAGCTCCCGGAAGAGAGAATACAATCACGGTTTTGTTGGCAAAGATATCTTCGGTCGTTACATCCAGCCATTGATCGTCTTTACGAGTGCGAAAAGTAACCTGTGGAACTGATTGACCTTCTTTATTATTTAACATGGTAAAGCTCCTAACTTGTTTAAAATTCAAATGTCGTGTTGATGGAACCTAGTATTACCGAAGTTCATTGAAAGGTTAAGTCGTATAAACCTATTAGTTTGATAGGAATCAATGTTTATTAATCTTGTCGATATAGGCAGTTTTTTAAGTTTTATTCGACTTGTTATAGTGCTTTAGCCGTTAAAGCTCAGCAGCTAGTGAAATATTTATTACAAATGTAGATTTTTTGATGCGGCTGTAATTTCTTTGTATCCCTTATTCCTATTGGTCTGAAATTTTTCTGAAACATTTGTGTTGCTGTTCTGTAACAAAGTTGAAGTCTTTTTGTAATTTTTTGGGGGTAGCTTTGCTGTCGCTTATTACTAAATGCGATTAATTCCATCCTCGGAGAAGACAATGGAACTGAAAAACCTGTTTAAGCTTGGCGCGATTGCAGCTGGGCTTGTGCTTGCTGGTTGTGGCGGTGGCGACATCAACATTAATACTGGCGATGAAATTGTTGATGGCGGTACCGGTGGTGGTACTGGTGGCGATCAACAGACTCCTCAAGAAATAGCCTACGGCGGTTTCGCGACTAAAAGTACCACAATTGCTGCGATTGATGGAAAAGAAGTTTGGACCCTCGGCGGGTTGATCGAGCCGACGACTGAATCTGCATCAAACTTCTTAACAGGCGGCCAAAGCGGCAATGAAGTTGTTTTAGGTGACGACGTTGTATGGTTGCTTGAAGAGCCAGTCATCATTGGTGGCGATAACGAAAACTCTGTTGAGTTGACGATTCTTCCAGGCACTAAGATTTTAGGTGACGACGGTTCTTACATCGTTGTTAGCCGTGGTTCAAAAATCATGGCAGAAGGTACGGCCGACGCGCCAATCGTAATGACCTCTTTGGCAGCAGAAGTGACTGAAGGCTCTAAAGGTGATTGGGGTGGATTAGTACTTCTTGGTAACGCTCCTGTAAATACATGTGCTGAAGCAGCAACATGTGATGCATCGTTTGAAGTAGGTGACTACTCATACGGTGGCGACGATGAAACTGATAGTTCAGGTTCATTGAAATATGTTCGTGTTGAATTTGGTGGTTTCAAAATCAATGATACTCAAGAAATGAACGGTATCAGCTTTGCTGGTGTGGGTTCAGGAACTGAAGTTGATTACATTCAAGTCCACGAAAACAACGATGACGGTGTAGAGTTCTGGGGCGGTAACGTTTCTATTTCTCACGTTGTGTTGACGAATAACTTTGATGATTCTTTAGATTGGACAAACGGTTGGAACGGTTCTGCGCAACACGTCTACATCAGCCAATCTGATAACGGTTCTAACCGTGGTATTGAAGGTGATAGCAACGGCGGTCAACCTGCTTCAATCCCTGTTTCTCACCCAACACTTGCTAACGTAACGATTCAAGTTGCGAACGGCACAAACTCTTCTGACGACGACGCTGAAGGCATCATCTACCGTGCAGGAACGCAAGTTACTGCATACAACGTTCTGGTTAAAGGCGACGTCGATTCAGGTGAATGTTTAGAAATTAACGATGACTCAACTGTCACAAACGCAGAAGCGGGTATGTTGAAAATGACGCACAGCTTAATTGACTGTGTTGAACCTTTCAAAAATGCAAAAGCAGATGAAGAGAAAGGCACAACTTTAGCGTATGACGTTGAAGCTTGGTTCATGGGGCAAGAAGGTAACTTGGCGGCAGCTGCTGACCTTACGGGTTACATGCCAAACACTTCTTCTGTTGCATTGACAGGCGGCATGGCTGACTTGTCTAACATGGACGACCGTTTAGATGACGCTGATTACATCGGAGCATTCGATGGTGAAAATGATTGGACCGAAGGTTGGACTTACGATGCTGATGCAGTCTCTGCTCCAGTAGAACTTCAACCACTCACATCTTGCCCTGCTGGCACAACAACCGAACAGGTTGCGAGCGGCTTGTATAAAGATGCAGCAGTCACTTTAGTTTGTTCGTTCTCGGGCACATTGACTTCTGATGTGACGCTTTTAGCTGGCTCAAACGTCCTGTACAAAGTTGACGGCGGCCCAGTCATTGTTGGCGGCGACAACGAACAATCAGCAACA
Source organism: Echinimonas agarilytica (assembly GCF_023703465.1). Lineage (NCBI taxonomy): Bacteria > Pseudomonadati > Pseudomonadota > Gammaproteobacteria > Alteromonadales > Echinimonadaceae > Echinimonas > Echinimonas agarilytica. The sequence goes on from NZ_JAMQGP010000002.1 coordinate 471,198, forward strand.
CTTGCTATTCAAGCCGGTGTAAACCTTTTCGGTACAAGCGATAGCTACATTGCGGTGAGTCGTGGTTCAGAAATCATGGCTTTGGGTACTGCTGATTTGCCAATCGTGATGACATCTGAAGAAGATGTGATTGCGGGCGCTGAAGGCGAACGTGCTCAATGGGGCGGCTTGGTATTGTTGGGTAACGGCTTAACTAATGCGTGTCCTGACAAAAATGATTGCGATGCTTCATTTGAAGTAGGTAGCCATTCTTACGGCGGAAATGACAACACAGATAGCAGCGGTCAATTAAGCTACGTTGTTGTTAAGTATGCTGGTTTTAAAGTGAACGATACTCAAGAAATGAACGGTATCAGCTTTGCAGCAGTCGGTTCTGGAACTCAAGTAGACCACATCCAAGTCCATGCGAATGGCGATGATGGGGTCGAATTCTGGGGTGGTGCGGTGAACTTGAAATACGTTTACTTGACTCACAACTTGGATGATAGCTGGGATTGGACTAACGGTTGGACAGGTAAAGCACAGTTTGTATTCATCGAGCACGAAGATGGTGTTGCAAACCGTGGTATCGAAGCCGACAGCCACTCAGACCCAAAAAATGGTGAAGCGGAAGCAACTCCAACTTCAGCTCCAATGCTTGCCAACGTAACTATCCTTCCAGGTGTAGACGTTGCTAACCCAAGCGGTGACAAAGGCGAAGGTATTATTCTTCGCAAAGGCACAGCGGGCGAGCTTTACAACCTATTGGTTCAAGGCCGCAAAGGTGACACGGGTGAAACTGAATCAGGCGAATGTTTAGAGCTTGATGGTGAGCAAGCAGGCCTTATTGAGCACGTTGAAGACGGTACTTTGTTAATTCAACACTCAATCATCGATTGTAACGAAGAGTTCAAATACTCAAACGGCGACAACGAGAACACGGTAGATGCTGTCAACGTTGAAACTTGGTTCTTAGGTCAAGATGGTAATTCCGCAACGGCAGTAATGCTAACTGACGGAATGCCTGCAGCTGACGATGCCACTTTGATTGGTACTGGTAAAGATATGCCAGCAGTTGATTCATTCTTTGATGAAGCTGACTACATCGGTGCATTCGACGGTCAAAACAATTGGCTAGAAGGTTGGACTTACAGCCCTAAGTAAGCCCGACAAGCAGGGAGCTTCGGCTCCCTGATATTCAACCTCCTTATTTTTAAGTTTGAATATTTTTCGGGTTACTCCAAGTGAGTGGCCCGACTCTGAATTGCATACAGGATTGTAATAGTATGAAAACCAAGCCGAGTTTTACCGCCAAGAAGGTAACCCGCGCCGTTGCATCAGCCTTATCAGTAGCCGCATTGTTCAGTGCTCCTTCGGTCTTTGCACAAGAAGAAACCGAAACAACTTATGAGCCAGGCGAAATTGAAGTCATTGCTGTGACAGCTCGCCTGAAAAGCGCTGCATCAGACGTCATGGAAGAGCGTCGTGACCAAACCTATGTTGCAGATCTCATGGGGGCGGACCAAATTTCAAGAACAGGTGATAGTGATGCCGCTGCAGCCTTACGTCGTGTGACCGGTTTGACGCTGAAAGATGGCAAATTTATTTACGTACGTGGTTTAGGCGAGCGCTATTCAAGCACTTCGCTAAACGGCGCTATAGTTCCTTCTCCAGATCCAACACGTAATGTTGTGCCTCTGGATATGTTCCCAGCGTCTATTATTGAGTCGCTGTCGGTCCAAAAGTCGAGCACAGCGAAGACTCCAGCCGCTTTCGGTGGTGGACACGTTGATATTCGCACTAAATCTATTCCTTCAGATTTTTTCTTCAAGCTATCTGCTGGAACGCGCTATAACACCAATGATTCAGACGACACCTACACATATGCTGGTGGCGATGACGATTGGTATGGCAAGGATGATGGCACGCGTGAAATGCCATCCAGTATTAACAGTACAATCGACCAGTATGGTGGCATCAGCCCCATTGATATCTTGACTGGATCGAATGGCCAAATTGATTTTGCTACGGCTCAGCAAATGAACCGTGAATTGGCGTTGGACATGAACCGCGATATGACGGTTAAAACTGAAGATACCGATCTCGGTTTACGTGGCAACGTGGCATTAGGAAACAGCTGGGATTTAGGCAAAGATTCTATTTTTGGTATTGTCGGGGCGCTTTCTTACAAGGAACAGTCTGAGAACTACAGCCAATCAGAAAAAGAAATTGCAGGTTCAGGCGATAATGTATCGTTAGAAGGCTCTAAAGAAGAGCAAGGTACCGATTCAATTACTCAATGGTCAGCAATTTTGAACATGGGTTTTGAACTCAACGAAAACAACAAAATTGAAACTTTCTCAACTTATTTGAGTGACACATCAGATGATGTATCCGTCACCATTGAAGAAACGATTGATACCTTAGGTGAACCTCAAGCACTGCAAGTTTACTCTATCGATTACGAAGAGCGTACATTGATGAGTAACCAAGCCAAGGGGACTCACTTTTTGCCCCGCTTTTGGGACTTAGAAGTCAACTGGATGGCGTCTGATGCTCGTTCGCGTCGATACGCTCCCAATGAATTGTCGTACACCTACAACGTCGCGTTTGACGACGCAGGTACAATGACTGGACGCTCATTGAATACGCAAGATGCGCCCAAATATGTCTACAGTCGTCTCGATGATGACACTGAAAACTTAGCTTGGGATGTAACATTGCCTTTGAGTCTTTCATGGGCTGAAGTACGTTTGACCGGTGGTTACAACTACTTCGAGCGCACCCGTGAAAGCTATGCAACACGTTTAGGGTTTGATGTCGACTTAGCACCTTCTGATCCAAACGGCGACATTCTGAGCCAAGAATTTAACGACATCTTCTCAGACTCAAATATCAGCACTAACGTGTTGGACATTGAACTTAAAGATGCTTCAACCGACACAGAAGACTATATTGCAGCAGAGAAAAACGATTCAGCGTTTGGTGAAATTGACCTGAATTTCGACGACGTATGGCGTGTTGTTGCTGGTGTTCGCTATGAAGATTTTCGCCGCGCTACTTTACCTTTAACGCCAGATGGCGATATTTCTGATGAAGGTGGCCGTTACGACGTAGAAGATTATGTGATTGCCGAAGATGGTTGGTATCCATCTTTGTCTGTGACTTGGCAGCAAACGGACGAAATGCAATGGCGTTTTGGTGCGAGTAAAACAATTGTTCGCCCTGATTTGCGTGAATTGTCTCCTGTACGTTTCCAAGATCCGGTCACCGGTTTTGATTTCTTCGGTAACCCAGAGTTGGAAAGCTCTGACATTATCAACGTCGATGTACGTTGGGAATGGTACATGGAGTCGGGTTCTAACTTAAGCGTCGGTGCATTCTACAAAGATCTAGAAGCGCCTATCGAGCCGGTTCAGCGTATTTCCGAAGCGGGTCGACAGCTGAAGTTCTATAACGCTGAATCAGGATACATCTATGGTATTGAAACTGAATTCTTGCGTGACTTCTCGTTTATCGATTCGCAATCAGACGTTTGGGAAGGGTTCTTCGTATCGGGCAACTTAACTGTCAGCGACTCTGAAATTGAAATCGCTAAAAGTGGTGAAATTGACCCAACGAATCTGAAGCGCCGCATGACAGGCCATTCGGAGTGGGTTGCAAACATGCAATTTAGCTTTGATTCTCCAGACGGATATCACTCAGCAACACTTGCCTACAATGTATTTGGTGAGCGAATTGCTTGGGGCGGAACCGCCGGACTGGATGACGTTTACGAGCAGCCATTTCACAGTCTTGATTTGACCTACAGCTACTTCGCAACGGATAGCCTTGCGTTCAAATTCAAAGCAAAGAACATGTTGGGTGAAGAATCTGAATATGACCAAGAGGACACAACGGTCTATCAGAAAGATCCAGGTACAGAGTTCACGCTTCAATTCACATACGAGTATTAATACTCATGTTACACCGGCTCACTAGAGCCGGTGTTTATCTAATTACTATAACTATAAGCTTAATCGCACTTAACACTCCGTCTGCACCCTTGTGGTGCTTTTTTTTTGCGCGCCCCAAATTTCCTTATAAATGCAAGCCAGAGCACATCTTACCTGTGCATCTCCCTTCGATATTTTGACAATATTCAGATCCCTTCTACCTTGAGTTTCTGAGTCTTCTATAAATTTCAGGTCTCGAATTTTAAGTGCGCTAAATATTTGAGGCCACATCAAGTGACGTAGTGCCCGCTAGAAACATTGATCTAGTAAGGGTCGAATACATGAGCGACAAGGAAGTTAGAATGGACAAGTACTCTTCTGTAGAAAGGTATCCTCAAGCGACAGTTCAGCACACAAGAGCTCTCACTTTAAATACGGCTCTTCATGCCAAACATCTTGCCAATGGTGCTCAAATGGAGCAGCAGGGCGGGTGGATACGGCCTTTATATTATGGGTATGCGCATAAGCGGCAGGCATCAGTGCTGTCCGAAGCGCTCAATGTGCGTCGTAATGTGGGAATGTTAGATATAAGTACATTAGGCTGTATTCATGTGCGCGGTGTAGATGCTGTGAAATTGCTAGATTGGGCTTACACCGGCCGTTTTTCTACCCTCTCTCTTGAGCGGGCGAAGTACGTGGTGATGACCAATGATTCTGGCATCGTGACCGATGATGGATTGGTGTGCCGTCTTAAACAGGATGAATTTTGGCTGACGACAACCACCAGAGGTCTTAAACAGGTTATGGATCAGCTCATGCGAATTGTAGAATCAGAGCAATTCAACGTCAGTGTGAATGATGTGACGACTGATTATGCAGCGATCAATCTTACGGGGCCCAATGCGCGACATGTTCTTGCGGAGCTTGTGCCTTTAGCTGCAATAGAAAATGATAAATTCCCCTATATGAATCATCGTTTAATGGCGGTTTTGGGTTTCTCCGCACGTATCATACGGGTGGGGTTTGTGGGCGAGCTTAGCTACGAAATACATGTGGAAACCCAACATGCAGAAGCCCTTTGGGATGCTTTAATGGCGGCAGGGAAAACCATGAAAATTCGCCCGTTTGGACTCTTAGCGCAACGCATGCTTCGGCTGGAAAAAGGCCATATGATCATCGGTTGCGACACAACCCTTAGCTCAACTCCCTATGAGCTGTCGTTGGGAGACTTAGTTGATCTTTGTAAAGACAATTTTATCGGTAAGCAGAGCTTATTAAATCTTCAGAATACGAGCACTCAGTTGCTAGTGGGTGTTCGGATTTTTTCAGATGACAAACCAGAGAGCCTGGGTATTCCTATCTTTTCGGATCAAGGCTTGTGCGGAAGTTTACGTACGTGCGATTTCTCACCTTCCACAGGGCAAGTGATCGGGTTGGCCATCGTGGACCGACAATACAGTTGTGCAGGCCAAGCTCTAGCATTTAAATCAACCAGTGGGCGTTGGGAAAGAGCGGAGGTCGTGAATATGCCTTTTTACGATGGTGACTTGGTTCGTCAACGGCTTTAATGCCTTGTGTTGGTCGCTGAATGGAAGGTACAAAAAAGCCAGCATCAGCTGGCTTTATCACTAAGTCTTGAGTGATGACGATTTATTCGTCGTAAGACTCATTATGAACACCCACAGTGCGACCTGAAGGGTCGTTGAGGTTCTGGAAACTTTCATCCCAAGCTAACGCCTCTGGTGTTGAACAGGCCACAGATTTACCATGAGGCACTGTTTTCAATACAGTCTCGTTATTGCCGAAGTGCTCTTCAAAAATAGTGCGGTAGAACAAAGCTTCTTTGCTGTCAGGAGTATTGATTGGGAATTTGTATTCCGCACTCGCTAACTCTTGATCAGTCACTTCTGATTCAGTCATTTCCTTGAGTGTGTCGATCCACGAGTAACCTACGCCATCAGAGAACTGTTCTTTCTGACGCCATGCAACACTGTGCGGTAGAGTGTGCTCAAATGCCTCACGCAAAATATGCTTTTCAATTTTTCCGTTGCGACCGCAGAGTTTGTCTTCTGCATTAATGCGCATTGCCACGTCCATGAATTCTTTGTCCAAGAACGGAACTCGTGCTTCAACGCCCCATGCAGACATTGCTTTATTAGCACGTAAGCAATCAAACAAGTGGAGTTTGTCGAGCTTGCGCAGCAACTCTTCATGGAATTCTTTCGCGTTGGGCGCTTTGTGGAAATATAAGTACCCGCCAAAGATCTCATCAGAACCTTCGCCTGATAACACCATCTTAATGCCCATCGCTTTAATTTGGCGAGCCATAAGATACATTGGAGTGGATGCACGAATGGTGGTCACGTCATAGGTTTCGAGGTGATAAATCACATCGCGAATGGCATCTAGCCCTTCTTGCACGGTGAAGTGAACTTCGTGGTGAACTGTACCAATGTGATCCGCAACTTTTTGTGCCGCAATTAAATCAGGCGAACCTTTCAGGCCTACAGCAAATGAGTGAAGTCGAGGCCACCAAGCTTCAGATTGCTCACCATCTTCAACTCGTTTCTTCGAGAATTTTTGAGCGACAGCAGAAATAACAGAAGAGTCCAAGCCACCTGATAGCAATACGCCGTAAGGCACGTCCGACATCAGTTGGCGCTTCACAGAATCTTCCATGGCTTGACGCAATTCGTCTACGCTGCTTTCGTTGTCTTTCACGTTATCATAGTCGTGCCAATCACGGCTGTAATAACGTGTGATTTTACCTGTGGAGCTATCCAAGTAATGACCCGGAGGGAAGCTTTCTACTTTGTTACAAACAGGAGTTAACGCTTTCATTTCTGAAGCAACGTAGAAGTTTCCGTGTTCGTCCCAGCCGATATACAAAGGAATGATTCCCATGTGATCGCGAGCAACCAAATAGCTATCTTTGCTTTCGTCATATAATACAAAAGCAAACATGCCATTGAGTTCGTCTAAGAATTCGATTCCTTTCTCTTCATAGAGCGCAAGTATTACTTCGCAATCTGAACGTGTTTGGAATTCAAAGTCGATGGACAAGTTTTCAGCGAGTTCTTTGTGATTGTAGATCTCACCATTCACTGCAAGTGCATGTGTTTTATTCGGATTATAAAGCGGCTGGGCTCCATTTTCGACGCCAACAATAGATAGACGTTCATGAACCAGAATTGCATTATCGCTGGTGTATACACCGGACCAGTCTGGCCCACGGTGACGCATCAGTTTCGATAGTTGCAGTGCCTGCTTACGCAACTCCGCAACATCAGATTTGATGTCGAGAATGCCTAGAATAGAACACATACATACTCCTTAATTGAAAACTTGCTGCTTGGAAATCGGAGCTTGAACCTCTGGCTTTCAAAGCCCGCTAGAACAGCGTCCAACAAACATAAAATGAACTGGCAACTTTGCACCAAAATTGGTGGCCGCGCAACCACTAGTAAGATGAAAAAGTGACTTTTTATTCACTTTATCGCATAAAAATTCGCTACGCCCCGAAAAACAAAAAAAGCGACGGCAGAACCGTCGCTTTTTTAATCAATCAGTTTTAACTACTGAACGTTTTCTTGTTCAGTAAAGATGCCTGCAAACAAGGCACTTGATAAATAACGCTCAGCGGCACTTGGCAGAATGACCACAATTTTCTTTTCAGGGAATTCTGCAGATAAGCGCTGTGCTGCAACAACTGCTGCACCTGAGCTAATCCCAGCCAGGATCCCTTCTTTTTGCATCAGCTCTTGAGCCATTGCAATCGCGTCTTCACTGGTGACTTGCTCTACGCGGTCAACCAAATCTAAGTCGAGATTGCCGGGAATGAAGCCAGCACCAATCCCTTGAATCTTATGAGGACCAGGTGTCAAATCTTCACCTGCTTTTGCTTGCGCAATCACTGGAGATTCAACGGGTTCTACAGCGACAGACAAGATTTGCTTGCCTTTCACTTCTTTAATGTAACGGCTAACACCGGTAATCGTGCCGCCGGTACCAACACCTGCGATGAAAACATCAACTTCACCGTCTGTGTCTTCCCAAATTTCTGGACCCGTTGTTTTAACGTGGATCTCAGGGTTGGCAGGGTTATCGAATTGCTGAAGCAAAACGTACTTGCTTGGGTTGCTGTCGCGAATCTCTTCGGCTTTCGCAATTGCGCCTTTCATGCCTTTAGCGCCGTCTGTGAGTTCAAGCTCAGCACCTAAAGCTTTAAGCAATTTACGACGCTCCAAGCTCATTGTATTTGGCATGGTTAAAATGATTTTGTAACCGCGAGCAGCAGCAACAAAAGCCAATGCGATACCCGTGTTACCACTGGTTGGCTCAATTAAGACTTTGTCGGCCGTTAATACGCCACGTTTTTCTGCATCCCAGATCATGTTGGCGCCAATACGGCATTTCACAGAAAAGCTTGGGTTGCGAGCTTCAACTTTAGCGTAAACATTGCCGCCTTCGACGACACGGTTCAATTTAACAAGAGGCGTGTTGCCGATAGCGGCAGAATTATCTTCATATACTTTCATGGCCAGGTCCTTGATCCATGGTTACAGGAGTGTCGCTAGCATATGAGCTTATGGCGATCACTTGAAAGTCAACTTTGTTATATCGTTATGTTATGAACAGATATAAAATAGAGCGATGCTAATTATAAGTGTTGTTTCACGTACCTCAAGCCGCGATGTCACATGTTTGAACAGATTGAACTTTTTCTTATTTCTTTGATTGCTAATACGTTTTCTGCATTTTCAGGGGGAGGGGCAGGTTTACTTCAATTCCCAGCGCTAATTTTTTTGGGTTTACCCTTCGCAGTGGCTTTGGCAACGCACAAGGTTGCATCGGTTGCGCTTGGGGTGGGAGCTGCATTCCGACACTATAAGGAAAGAAACCTGCATCTTAAGTTGTCGGTGTTAATGGTGGTGTCTGGCGTGCCTGGCGTATTGATTGGCGCATGGGGCATTTTAAGTGTGCCAGAGCGCTTAGCTCAAATTTCTTTGGGCGTTCTTACCATCAGTCTTGGCATCTATTCATTTCTCAAACCAAACTTAGGCACATATCACTATTTTAGAGACATGAGCCGAAAACAATATGTCACCGCCGGAATTGGACTATTTTTGATTGGTATTCTTAATGGCTCACTCACGTCTGGTACAGGTTTATTTGTCACATTATGGTTGGTGACACATCTCAAACTCGATTATCAACGCGCGGTGGCGCACACCTTAGTATGGGTCGGAATTGTTTGGAACGGTAGTGGTGCAGGCTTATTGGGCGTGATAGGACAAGTGCATTGGAGCTGGCTACCCGCTTTATTAATTGGGTCGCTGTTGGGGGGGTATCTAGGCGCACATTTGAGCATTAAGAAAGGCAATAAAATGATCAAGCGCGCGTTTGAGTGCGTCACTATTGCGGTCGGTTTGGCTCTATTAATTAAAGCAATGTGATGAGTTGTTTAGACATTTACAACGTTTTTTAATTTGGAATGGATGATGAATAAAAAAACAGGTATTGCCCGTATTTTGGCGGCGACAAAGTATTCATATAAAGGATTTAGGGCAGCGTGGAAGCACGAGGCCGCATTCAGACAAGAAGTGCTACTACTGTTGGTGATGGCTCCGCTGGCGTTTTGGTTAGGCGACAGTTTTACCGAAATTGCGATATTACTCGGCAGTGTTTTAATCGTGGTAATTGTTGAACTTCTGAATTCTGCCATCGAAGCATTGACAGACAGGGTTTCCACTGACTTTCATAAACTCAGTGGGCGTGCCAAAGACATGGCATCGGCAGCCGTATTTTTATCGATATTGCAGATGATTATGATATGGACAGTTAAGGTTTGGTTGCTATTCATGTAATGTGCTTAATCACATAGAATCAATATTCTATATCATCAGAGACAGTTCAGTCGCATCAGGAATCATCCGCCATGTCGGTCAGTTATGCGACTTTTTGAAGTAAGATCAAGGAGAAGATTGAAGTATGAATAACATGTGGATTAAGGCCGGCTTGCCGATTGTTATTTTATCAGTGGTATTCATGCTTGCATTTATACTCCTGTCCGGAGCGGAACCGCCTCAACAGGAAGCTGAAGAGCGACTACCCATGTTGGTTAAGGTCATGACCGCTGAGCGCAGTAATGTGCGTTACAAAATTTCCTCCCAAGGTACAGTTCAACCGAAACTTCGTGGTGACTTAGTTAACGAAGTTAGCGGTAAAGTAGTGAGTGTTTCTGAAAACTTTGTCGTGGGCGGGTTTGTTCGCAAAGGTGACTTGCTGCTCCAAATCGATGACTCCGACTTTAAAACTGAAGTGAAAGCGGCAGAAGCAACGCTGTATGGCGCAAGAGCATCTCTTGAAGAAGAAAAAGCCCGAGCACGGGTTGCAGAAGAAGATTGGCGCCAATATAAAACTGAAGAAATTCCAGAGCTTGGCTTGCGCAAGCCGCAACTGGCTAAGGAGCTTGCCAACCTCAGTTATGCACAAGCACAGCTTGACCAAGCCAAGCGCAATTTGAAGCGCACACACATTGTTGCGCCCTATGATGCAATCATTAGTAAAAAACAGGTGGAAATGGGAGAGTTTTTAAACAAGGCATCAGTGATTGCTGAGCTTTATGGTACAGAGATAGCCGAAGTTCGTCTGCCCATTACTGACACAGAATCGACCTATTTAGAGCTGCCATCCGACGGCACACCATCAAGTATTCAGCTTAGCAGTGTCATTGGTGATAAAACTATTCAATGGCCTGCTAAATTAGTGCGCTCTGAAGGCATTATCGATGAGTCGTCGCGATTCATATACGCTGTGGTTCAGGTTGCAGATCCGTATCAGCGTGATGGGAAAAACGATTCATTATTGCCGCTTAAATTTGGACGCTTTGTCAGTGCCCAAATTGTGGGTGCAACCGAGCGCAATATGATTCGAGTGCCTCGCAGCGTGGTGCGCACTGGGCAGCAAGTTGTGGTGGTGAACGCTGATAACATCATTGAATTTCGTACGGTTGAAATAGAACGTTCTGAACAAGAGCATGTGTATATTCGCTCTGGTCTAGAAGACGGTGAAAAAGTGTCACTCACGCCTGTATCGGGGTTGCCGGCAGGTTCTGTTGTTCGTACTGCTGAGAGTACCGAACAATCCGCTCAATTAGTGCAGGAGTAAACTCAATGGATGAGTCTTCGCAAACGCGATCCAAGGGCTTAATTGCATGGTTTGCATATAACCCTGTAGCTGCCAATTTACTCATGTTGCTCATTATTATTGCCGGGTTGATGTCACTTTCGAGCATTCGTAAGCAAGTCTTCCCCAATATTGAGTTCAATATTATTAGTGTGCGTGTGCTTTACCCCGGAGCTGCTCCACTGGAAGTGGAAGAAGGGATTAACGCCAAAATTGAAGAGTCACTCTCTGACATTAATGGTATTAAAAAAGTCACATCGATCGCCTACGAGGGGCTTGGCACAGTTGACGTTGAAGTCCAAGATGACTTCAGCGTGCAAGAAGTGCTCGACGAAGTAAAAGTCAATGTTGACGCCATTATCAGCTTCCCTGAGAACGCTGAAAAACCCATCATTTCACGCGTAAAACCGACTAGCCAAGTATTGTGGCTATCGATTAATGGCGCCATTGATGAAGCCAGCATGAAAGCGATTACTCATGAAGTACGCGACGAAGTTGCAAATTTACCGACGGTTTCATCAGCCAAGATCTTTGGTGCACGAGATGATGAGGTTGCGATTGAGGTTTCAGAGTCACAATTGCAAAAGTATGGCGTAACTTTTAATGAAGTGGTGTCGGCAGTGCGTCGTAGCTCCATTGATTTACCTGGAGGTTCGATCAAATCCGATGCAGGAAGCTTATTACTTCGTACCAAAGGGCAGGCTTATACGGGGGCCGACTTCGAGAAAATCATCTTAAGAACTAGGCCTGACGGAACGCGTTTATATGTTGGCGATGTGGCCTCGATAAATGACGGTTTTGTGGAAGAACTCAATTATTCACACTTTGACCGAAACCCAAGCATCGCCATTCAAATTTCAGCCGTAGGTAACCAGAGCGTGCTCGAAATTGCAGCCGACGTAAAAGCTTACGCGAAAGAAAAGCAGGCAAGCTTGCCTGAAGGCGTCATATTGTCCGAGTGGGCCGATAACTCGTTCTACTTGCAAGACCGTTTAGATCTGATGACGCGTAACATGATCTACGGCGGCCTGTTGGTGTTTTTGGTACTGTCATTGTTTTTGCGGCTTAGTTTGGCGTTTTGGGTGATGCTGGGTTTACCCATTTGTTTCTTAGGTACCTTCATTGTGATGCCCACGCCACCGATAGACGTCTCCATTAATATGATCAGCTTGTTTGGCTTCATATTAGTGCTTGGGATTGTGGTGGATGATGCCATCATTATCGGCGAGAGTTCCTGGGCGGAGGCCGAAAAAAAAGGGCATACACTGGAGAACATTATTCGTGGCGCAAAAAAGGTTGCTATGCCAGCAACCTTCGGTGTTCTGACCACCATCGCAGCGTTCTGGCCCATGTTAATGGTGCCTGGTCCCTTCGGTGTGATTTGGAAAACCATCGGTATTGTCGTCATTGTGTGCTTGGTGTTTTCTTTGATTGAATCAAAACTGATATTGCCGGCGCATCTTCGCCACATGAAGGTGAAGAAAATTGACAGCAGCAGCCGAAATCCGTTTTATCGTCTTCAAGCATTTTTTGCCAAAGGCATGTCGTTGTTTATTGCCAATCAATATCAACCAGCGCTGTTAGTTTGCTTGAAATACCGCTATGTCACCTTGTCCAGTTTTATTGGCATGCTGATTTTATCGGTTGCCCTGTTGGGCAGTGGCAAGGTGCGATGGGAGTTCTTCCCCAACATTCCGAGTGATTTCATCATGGTCAGCGTTGACATGATTGAAGGCAGTGCTGACACGGCCACTATTCGAGCGCTTGAAACGATTGAAAATTCCCTTTATGAAATGGATCAAGAGCTGTTTGAAGAGCATGGCTACCGCGTGGTGAAACACAGCAATACGTGGATGGAAGGAAGTTTGAGCGGGCGTATGGTCGTCGAGCTACTTAAGAATGAAAATCGTGATGTTGATGGCTTTGAGATCGTCAATTTTTGGCGCGAAGCAACTCCCGAAATTGCCGGCGTGCGAGTACTTGATTTTCAAGGTTCGACCAACCCAGGAGTTGGTGCAGATTTGGGCTTTCAGTTGACCGGTAAGAACATGCAAAGCTTGCAAGCTGCCTCTGCTGAGCTAAAAGCTAAGTTGGTGAGTTATGGTGGCGTTTACAATGTCAAAGATAGCTATTCAGGTGGTGCGCAAGAGATTACCTTGAGTATTAAACCCGAAGCAGAGGCGCTAGGCTTGTCGTTGTTTGATCTTGCCCAACAAGTTCGTTTTGGATTTTATGGTGCCGAAGCGCAACGCATTCAGCGCGGCGATGAAGAAGTAAAAGTGATGGTGCGTTATACCAAGCGTGAGCGAAGCTCTATTGGCTACCTCGAAAACATGCGAGTGCGCACCGAATCTGGCAAAGAAGTACCTTTTAGCAGCGTGGCTACCTTTGAAATTTCAGATGGCTATTCGTCAATTACTCGTATTAATGGCAGCCGCGCAATTGATGTCACTGCTGCTGTGGATAAAGCGGTAGCGGAATCCGACAAAATTAGAGCTGATATTGAAGACAATTTCATCCAAGAATTGTTAGCACGTTATCCTGATGTAAGTTATGCACTTGAAGGCGCAAGTTTAGAAGAACAAAAAGCACTGGTGAGCTTAGCAAAAGCATTTGGCGTAGCCTTAATTGTGATTTTTGGGCTGATCGCGATTCCGCTTAAATCTTACTCTCAGCCGTTAATTGTGATGTCAGTGATCCCATTTGGCATGATTGGCGCCATTGTTGGGCATTGGATCTTAGGCTTGTCGGTAAGCGTTCTTTCGTTATGTGGCATCGTGGCGTTAGCCGGAGTGGTGGTTAACGACAGCCTAATCTTGGTGGACTTTGTCAATCGAGCTCGCAATGAAGGCGTTCGAATTTATGATGCGGCTGTAAGTGCCGGCGGGCAACGTTTTAGAGCGATTGTATTAACTTCTCTGACTACATTCTTTGGTTTGGCCCCAATTGTGTTGGAAAAAAGTCTACAAGCTCAAATTGTGATTCCAATGGCGGTGTCGCTGGCTTTTGGAATCTTGTTTGCGACTGTCATTACTTTATTTATGGTGCCTTGCTTATACTTAATACTGGACGATTTCAAAACCCAGTTTAGACGTATGTTCCAATACGTATCCTCACTTTACTCCAACGCTTAAAGGCGTTAGACAAAAGCCGTGTTGGTTCGCTGGTGTTCCAACATGGCTCCTTTCACCCAATATGGTTAATCAGGTTTTAGTCGTTTAAAGCGGAGTTCCCTGAATATTCGGTCTATGTGACTTTGCCACGATGAGTGCTCGGATCTGCTGAATATTTTCGTTGAGGCGAAGTAGCTGAAACGTCACCAGCAAATCATCTCCTTGCAAGGTTGTGGTGAGTGTCGAAAGCTGCTCAGAAAGCTGGGGCTGTGCACCGGGAATATCGACTTCGCCTTCAGCGCTTAAGTAAGTTTCAAGTTGAGATAATTGGGTGTTCAATTGTGAGCCAATACTATCGATCAGAGGTAAAGCACTGACGGCTTTAATACGGCCTCTATGCGATGCTAATGCCGAAAGGTGGCTGAGGTAAGAATGCAATCGGCCGGTCAGACGGTAGAGCATTTCTGACTCAGATCTTTTTGAACGTGGCTCCGCCAAGAGCGCTTGCCAATGTTCCACCAGAGTCGCTTCCCCAACGTGCGCATGAAAGCGGCCCAATCGGTATGCCTCGTCTTCCACTCTGGTTTGCTGTAAGTATTGCTGAAAGACTAGTTCTTGGTAAAGGCGAAGTTGTTTCAGGCTATTTGAAATGGCACCTTTTGAGCGCTGCTTGAGCCAGTTTGGCCACAAAAATCTCAATGCAAGAAATACCATGCCGGCGGCAAATAAAGTGATCACCACTCGTTTTACAAACAGTGCTTCGGCATTCAGGCCGTAAAATTGCAAGATAATGGCAACGTAAACTGACACACAAGCAACCGCTATACTATAGCCTTGCTGCAAATACCAGAAAAAGGCGAATTTGGCCATGCCAGCAATGACGATTAGCGTGAACACAGGTAGATTTAACAAGTACAAACCGGTAGCAACACCAATGCCCAATACAGTTCCCACTACGCGCTGCAATAACCGTTGTTTCGTTTCAGAGAAGGTCGGCTTAGTGATGAACAAGATAGTCAGCAGAATCCAATAATTTTGACTGTCGGGCGGCAGTGACATGATCACCATATAGCCACAAAACATACATGCGGTGAGCCGAGCAGCATGCCTAAATAACGGTGTTTTAGGCGTTGTGAAAAGTCTCCAATAGTAGTTCCAGCTGTATCTGCGCTGTTCGGTGAACAGAAAATCGGAGCTTGGGAACGGTAATTCTTTTTCTGTAATTTCAGCAATTTTGTTGAGATTTTCAAGCAAAAAGCTGAGCTGACTCGCGCATTGTGCGCTGAACACATTACGTTCAGCGAGTCGCTTGGTTGACTGTACTAACTCAGCAAGCTCTGATTTGACCTGATCGTCGATTTCATAATTTTCAACTCGACGATACCGCGGTTGCCGGAGCATACGTTTTGAAAGGCCTACCATGACTCGCTGAATTCGGGCAGGTAAAGACGTATCGGCCAGCTCAACCCTTAAATCTTGATATAAAATGTGCGATGAACTTAGCCGTTCTAGCAATACTTGAGCCTTAAAGAATTGGGCCAAATAGCCAGATTTATGATTCGCGTGTTTATTTTGCTGTTGGCGAATAATTAACTGTTGTCGAACATCTGCTAGCGCTGAAGATGCTTGAGCTCCTAATTTGGCAAGGTGTAGGCGAACTTCCTCGGGGTCACTGTTATTGTCAAAAAAGCGAGCTTTGAACAGCTGATATTTGGCCAGAGTTGAAAATAGCTTTTGGTTATCGTGCTCTAAATCGAAATTTGGCATGAACCAATGAACTAATGTCGATACTACAAAATAGGTGAGCGCACCGAACATCAAGCTCGCTGGAAGCAATAATGTGTCTTGGTAATGCGGATAACTCAGCATGGTAAAAACGGCAATAGTTAACGCGCCAAAACTGATTTTTCCAAACCTTGGGCCCAAAGAAGAAGCCATTGATAAGCAAAACGTACTGGCGCACAACCCGAGCAAAAACAGCCAAGGGATGTCGTATGAATACACCACAAATAACGAAGCGGGTGTGTAGCACACAACGAGGGTAAGCAATGAGCGCAAACGATAGTGATATTGTGAAGGGTGATCGGCTAATGCTGCAGCATTGACCCCCATCGACATTGAACTGGCAATAATAAGCTGATCTTGGATGATTCCAATCACCAAAAAGATAACCGTGAGTATGCTGGCCTTTATGGCCGTGACGAACAAAGGCGAACGCGAGGAGGGAGGCTTGAGAAAGTCAAAAATTCTGATTGCGTTGCCCATAATTACAAGTCCAATTTGCTAGCATCACTAAATGTTGAGGATTCTATAGTACTTAATTTCCTTGTGTTTGATAGGGATTACATCAAACTAAGATGCCGATTTGACGCTAGTTTTAGCTCTGTTTTTGATATGAGTGGCGGGCTCGGTAAGCCAAGGCTTTAGATTGATTGAAGGCCGTTCACACTCAGTATGAGAGCCTTCAATCTGACGCTGGCATTTTATGCCGGTGCTGTGGCAATCACAGAGGCAAGGATTCCTTTAATCTCAGGAACACATGAGCCGCAGTTAGTGCCCGCTTTGCAACATTGTCCAACTTGCTGATAGGTTGACAAATTATTGTCTTTAATGGCCTTGCGAATGGTCTTTTCACCCACATTGAAGCACGCACAGATTTGCGTGCCTACATCTTCAGTACCCGCTGTGGGCAGGCCACTTAACAATGCGAGTCGTTCTATATCCGTCAGTTCTGCTTTGGCGAATAAACTGCTCAAAAACGCTCGCTCTGGAAGAAGAGCACTTTCTGGTGACCGAGCAATACACACGACAAATTGTAATTGACCGTCTAGATAACCCGCAGCTCGGAAAATTCCCTGGTGCGAGTCATCAAAATGTTGCCAGTTGATCGCATCGTACTGTTTGCCTATCCAATCTTCACTCCATTGCTGCCAGTTATCGATGGTTTCAGTATGAGCGAGCTCATAACGCTTGTAACCCTCACAGTTAACCGTCACTTGGTAGTCTAAACCTGACAGCGGTAGAGAATGACGAGACAGAACAAAGCCGTGCCAATCTGCACCGAACGGAGCGATGGTTATAGGAGTGTGCTTACTTTCAGGTTGACCAGAAAACGGATCGACAATCGGGTTAACCAGCGTCCCCATTCGTCCGTGATTTGCGAATTGTTGAGTCCAGTGCATGGGGACAAACACATCACCTACAGCTTGAGATGCAGTGAAATTAACGCGTGCAAACATGTCGCCCCATTGGCTACTCAATTTCGCAATATCGCCATCGGTGAGCTTGAATTTGTGGCCATCATCAGGATGAATATCTACAAAAGGCTCAGGCCGATGTAAGTTCAGTCGCGGCGCCAAAGCAGTCCGGGTCATGGTGTGCCACTGATCGCGAAGGCGTCCAGTATTCAATACTAAAGGAAACTCTTTGGACGGCTGATTAGCAGGTGCTTTGTATTTCAATGCAACAAGATTTGCTTTGCGGTTTGGCGTGTAAAACTCTCCTTCAGCAAAGAATCGCGCTTTTCCTTTGGGGTACTCTTTGGTAATGGGCCATTGGG
The DNA here is from genome assembly GCF_023703465.1 of Echinimonas agarilytica. Lineage (NCBI taxonomy): Bacteria > Pseudomonadati > Pseudomonadota > Gammaproteobacteria > Alteromonadales > Echinimonadaceae > Echinimonas > Echinimonas agarilytica. Next base: position 488,972 of record NZ_JAMQGP010000002.1, read on the forward strand.
TGGGCTCAAAGTTGTTGTATTGTTCTTCTGAAATATCAGCCAGTAGTGAAATATCGAAATCTCGAAGCCGCTGATCACTGCTGTTTTCAAATCCTGAAAGAGCTGCATGTTCTCTAAATATTTCAACTTGATGCGAATAATTGAAGGCATCCTCAAAACCTAAACGCTTTGCAACTTCAGAAATAATCCACCAATCAGGCTTGCTATTGCCTGCAAGTGGGAATAGTGCTCGCTGGTGAGAAATACAGCGTTCAGTGTTGGTCACCATACCGTCTTTTTCGCTCCAGCCTGCTGCCGGGAGTTTCACGTGTGCTAAATCAAGTGTATCTGTATTGGTAACGCAATCACTGACCACTAAAAATTCACAGCGTTTAAGCGCCTCTTTCACTTTATTAGCGTTAGGCAGACTTACCGCTGGGTTGGTTGCAATGACCCAAACGGCTTTTACTTTGCCGTCGTACACTGCGTTAAACAGGTCCACCGCTGGCAAACCCACGCCTTTGGACATTCGGTCGGTCTTCCAGAAACGGGCTACTCGATCTGCATCGCCTTCAATGTGGAAATCCATGTGAGCCGCAAGAGTGGTGGCTAAGCCTCCGACTTCTCGGCCGCCCATCGCATTCGGTTGACCTGTCATCGACAATGGACCGCTGCCGATTTTACCTATTTTTCCGGTCACCAAGTGGCAGTTTAAAATGGCATTTACTTTGTCGGTTCCGGTCGATGACTGATTTACACCTTGGCTGTACGCCGTAACCGTTTTTTCGGTTTCAGCGAACCAGTTATAAAATGTCAGCAGATCTTTTTCATTCAGTTCACAACGATTGGCAATGGTTCCTAAATAGGGGCAGTCATCTTGCGCCGCGGCAACGGCTTCCTCAAAACCTTGAGTGTAGCTTTCAACATAGTTCTGATCGATGTACTGACCATCCACTAAAAATTTAAGAAGGCCATTAAACAACAATACATCGGTGCCACTTGCCAATGGCAAATGAAGGTCGGCAATATCACAGGTGTCGGTGCGGCGAGGATCAATCACCACAATTTTCATGTTTGGATTACGTTCTCTAGCAGCGCGAATGCGTTGAAAAGTAACTGGGTGACACCAAGCCATATTAGAACCGGTAATAATAATGAGGTCGGCTTGTTCTAGATCTTCATAGCTGTTTGGAACGGTGTCGGAGCCGAAAGCTCGTTTGTGGCCACTTACCGCAGACGACATGCACAAACGGCTGTTGGTATCGATGTTGCCAGAGCCAATAAATCCCTTCATGAGCTTGTTGGCGACATAATAATCTTCGGTTAATAGTTGTCCGCTACCATAGATTGCAACAGCTTCAGGGCCGTGCTTGTCGATAATCGTTTTGAATTTGTGCGCCACTTCATCAAGAGCTTCATCCCAGCTTGCTTGGCGTCCATTTATCTGTGGATCTAACAGTCGTGTGGACAAGCCCACAGTCTCACCCAAGGATGAGCCTTTTGAACACAAGCGTCCGAAATTCGCAGGGTGATCTTCATTCCCTTTCACGGTGACTTCGCGGGTGTCGGTATTCACAGTGGCGTTAATGCCACATCCCACACCGCAGTATGCGCATGTTGTTTTAATCGTTTTACATGAAGGCTGTGTTGATTCAGACATTAAGCAACCTCCATTTGAGACGTTGTTGATACATTGGATTCCGTAAGTTGCTCGGTCACTGCATTTGCATATGCTTGGCCAAAAATCATCACTGTCCTGAAATGGCTCACGTTGGTTTCTTGCTCAACTAATTGTTGATACCAGCCGCCGTCAATTGTATTGCCATACACAACTGCGCCAACTAATCGTTGGCCTCTAAATACAAGTCGCTTATAGACCTGCAACTTAGGGTCATGGAAATGCTGAAATTGGCAGTCATCATCACCGTTGAATTCGCCCACTGAGAACAAGTGAATGCCAGATACTTTTAGTTTAGTGGCAGAGGGGAGTGTTTTATATTCGGCAACACCGTGTTGGCATAGATGATTGGCGCATACTTTTGCTTGGTCGAAAACCGGCGCAACCAGACCAAAGGTTTGCCCTCGATGCTGCACGCACTCGCCAACAGCATAAATACTTGGATCAAAGGTTTGTAAGGTGTCGTTGACCACGATGCCGCGCTCGCAATGTAGCCCAGCAGATTGAGCCAAGGTTTGATTTGGCCGCACTCCAATGGCCATCACAAATAGATCGCAGGGCAATTCAGTGCCATCAGCAAATTTTACCGCTCGAACATGGCCGTGCTCATTGCCCTCAAGAGATTCGGTTTTTGCTTGCATTTTGAAATGAATTCCTCGGCCTTCCAGCTCATCTTGCAGCATGACCGCTGCGGTGCGATCGAGTTGGCGGTTCAAAAGGATATCGCTATTATGCAATACCGTAACGTGCATGCCTCGCTGGCGTAAGCCATTAGCGGCTTCGAGCCCCAACAAACCGCCGCCTAAGACAACCGCGTGTCGATGTGTTTTGGTGTATTGCAACATGGTGTTCACGTCGAAAATACCACGAAAAGAAATAACGCCGTCGAGCTCGTGGCCTGGGACTGGCAGTACAAAGGGGTTTGATCCCGTTGCTATTAATAATTTGTCGTAAGGGGCTTCAGTACCGTCTTGGGTGGTGACAATTTTATGTTTGCGGTCAATTGCGACAACAGCTTTGGATTCGCCTGCATGAAGTGTGATGTCATTGTCTTTATACCACTGACGATCGTTGATCATGATGTCTTCAACGGTTTTCTCGCCGCTGAGTACAGGAGATAGCATGATGCGGTTGTAATTGCCGTAAGGCTCAGCACCAAACACAGTGATGTTGTAGGCGTTTGGATTGGCTTCGAGTACTTCTTCTACGGTGCGCATTCCCGCCATTCCGTTGCCAATGACCACCAAACGTTTTTTCATTAAAAAGCCTATTTAAAACTGATAAGAACAAATCAATAGAGAGTAATAAGCAAAGACCATACCAATTTTAAAAATGACTAATAATTAGAGAAAAATGATTTAAATCAGTATCTTTAGATGTAATGCACTGAAGTGGTGAGTTTGTTTCTGAAGCGAGCTCAAGAGGTTTGCACTAACATGGTGCGATTGCAAACAAAGCAAGCGAGAAAATGCATGCTTTGCTTGCGTGAAATGCGGCTACTTTTTGTGCGCCAACACGTCGTCTCGCTGTGTCTGAACCCACATTGCTGTTGCGCCACAAATGGCGACGGGCATGACCAATAAATTTAAAATGGGCACCATTGTGAATAGCATCACCATCACCCCAAAACTCATAGATTGCCCGCGCTGGGCTTTGAGCGTTGCTTTCATATCTTTGAACGAAATTTTGTGATTATCAAACGGGTAATCACAATATTGAATTGCCATCATCCATGCTGAAAACAAAAACCAAAGCACAGGTGCAAGCGTTTGTCCTATCAAGGGAATAAAAAACAAAATCAAACAACCTATCGCGCGAGGAAGGTAATAGCCCAGCTTCTGAAACTCACGAGCGAACAGTCTTGGAATATCTTTGATCAAGTCGAGAAAACCATCGTCATTGATCGGTTTACCCGTCATATACAGTTCAACCTTTTCCGACAATAAGCCGTTAAAGGGCGCGGCTAACCAATTGGCGACGGTGGCAAAAAGGAAAGAAAACACCACGATGACTGAAAGAATTGCCAGTGGCCACAGCACATAATGCGCCCAGTTGAGCCAGCTTGGTAAGTAGTTTTCTAATTGGGTCATCCAGTCGCCCAACTGCTGCAATAGCAAGGTGAACGATACGGCGAAAATAATGAAATTGATGGCTAAAGGCACAATCACAAAGGGGCGAATGCCCGGTACCGTGATGAGATCAAAACCTTTGAAAAAATAGGCTGCGCCCGAGCTTTTGCGATCAGTGACTTGCATAGAGTGTCTAATCCAGAATGTTTGATTGGATTATAAAGCTTCCCATCGCGCTGTAAAATTTGTCTTTGTTACAAAGCATGATTTTATCGTCATGAAAGGGCTTTGGTGGAGTTGAATTAGGCTGCGAGTTTGGTTTGCTAGAAGACTTCTTTAAGAGCGTAACAAAATAATTATCAATCGCTTAAATCATGAAGATAACCGTGTTATGTTCGCACTGTCTTTGACTTTTTGATGGCTTCTAAACAACGTCATGCGCCTGAAATCCATAAAGCTGGCCGGTTTCAAATCCTTTGTCGATCCGACAACAGTTCCGTTCCCGCAGGCGCTCACCGCAATCGTGGGCCCCAATGGTTGTGGCAAATCGAATATTATTGATGCCGTTCGTTGGGTATTAGGCGAAAGCTCTGCTAAAAATCTGCGCGGTGACTCCATGACCGACGTCATTTTCAATGGAGCCCTAGAACGCCAACCTGTCTCGCAAGCCAGTGTGGAACTGATTTTCGACAATCAAGATGGGCGATTGTCAGGCGAATTTGCCAATTACAACGAAATTGCGATTAAACGTCAGGTCAATCGTGACCGTCAAAATATCTATTTTCTCAACGGCAGTAAGTGTCGCCGCCGAGATATTACCGACATCTTCCTAGGTACCGGCCTTGGGCCTCGCTCTTATGCGATTATTGAGCAAGGCATGATTTCTCGCCTGATTGAATCGAAGCCCCGTGAATTGCGTGTGTTTATCGAGGAAGCGGCTGGCATTTCAAAGTACAAAGAGCGTCGACGAGAAACAGAAACACGTTTGCGCCATAGCCGAGAAAACTTAGACCGTTTAAATGATGTACGACAGGAGCTGGGTCAACAAATCTCTAAACTTCATCGTCAATCAACCGCAGCGCAACGATACAAAACGCTGAAAGCCGATGAACGACGTCTTAAAGCCGAACTGTCGGCCATTCGATGGTTAAATTGGCAAAGCCAATACGATGACTTGGCCACGAAAATCGAAGATTTAAATGCTCAAATTGAAGGCTTTGAAGTTCAACGGATCACCAAGCAAAGTCAGCAGTCTGAGTTGCAAGTAGAGCTTGATACACTATCGCTATCGCATACTGATGCACAACAAAAATTATTTGAAATTAGCCATTCCATTACTCGGCTTGAACAACAAATTGTGCATCACAATCAGCATCAGCATCGGATACAACAAGAGCTAGATCGTATCCAAACAGAGCTTACTGACCAAGCCGAATTCATAGATCAGCAACAACAAGAGTCAGTTGAGTTAGAGCAAGAAGCTGAGTTACTCGATGAGCAGTTGGCTGAGTCAGAATTAATTCAAGAAGAACTCAGCTGTCAGTTCGAGCAAGCCGAGCACGCTTTGTTGCGCTATCAAAGTCAGTCGAAAGGGCATGTTGATGCGGTGAGTGATGTGCGTCATCAGTTGGAGCGGAGCACCCAGCAGTCCCAACTTCTTAAACAGCAACAATCTCAAGTTCAGCAGCGCATCACTCAAATTGAACGACAAAAACATGCGTTGAGCAATGACACCATTGATCGCGATTTAGAACAAAAAACACTTCAGATCTCGGATGAACAAGCCCACGTGCAACAATTGACAGAGGACATTGAACGTCACCGGCAGATTTTAGTCGGATATGAAGCCCAATATGCGCAGTCTCAACAAGCGCAACAGCAACGCCAACAAGAGCTTTCAAGGTTGCAAGGGCAACAAGCAACACTCACGCAATGGCTTTCTGCCGATGATGAATGGAATGGCCCTATCAAAGGGCAAACCGGGTTACCCGTTGCAGATCTATTGCGTATTGAGCCAGGCTGGGAAAAAGCTGTTGAAGTTGCGCTTGGCTCGCTAAGTCACGCATTGCAAATTGAGACTGATGAAATTGAATTAGATGATCTGCCAAATGGTAAGTCGGTGATGCTGCCGTTGCCAGATAAACCATCCAATGCATGGCATGGAACACTGGCAGAAAAAGTAGAAGGGCACGAGGGCGTTCAACAACTACTGAGCACAATACTCGTCGCAGAATCGAACGAACAGTTTTGGCGTATTCAGCGTCAATTAATCGCTCAGCGGTCTGTCATGCTTATCACTGGGGTATGGGCGGGACAAATTTGGATCAAAGCACCGGAGCAGGCCCAAGGGCAGTATGCCATTCGTGCACAACTGCAACGCATTCAGCAACAGATTGATGCATTCCAAACCAATCTTGATAGTGCCCAGCAGGCGGTCACTGAAGCGTCTGAAAAACAACAGCAGCAGGCCGCTTTATTGGTGCAAGTGCAGCAACAAAGTGCAACGATAGCCGAACAATTGCAACGTTTGAATACCGAGCGGGAGCTATTGGTCCAGAAAATTTTACTTCAATCGGAACAATCCTCAGCACTCCAGCATGAACATGACGAGGGATTGGTGCAGTTAGAATCTCTTGAGCAAGCGCTCATGATGAATGACGAAGAACACGAAGAATTCACTGCACGCCTCGAACGAGCGAACGTGCAATATGGCGCATTTGAAGCGGAATTACAGCAACGGCAAGAGCGAGTCGGCGGCCACAGAGCACAGCGTGATCAACAGCTGCAACAACATCATCAGTTGGTATTGCAACAGTCGGCTAATCATGCGCGCCTAGACAGTGCTCAGCAAGCGCTCATTCGCGCTCAGCAACAAAAAGAGCAAGGTCTAAAGCGCCAGCTAGAACTTTCTGTAGAGCTGGAACAAGGCGAGAACGACGAGCAAATGCGGCTAGAGTTGGAATTGCAATTGGCCGCCCGTATCGAAGCGCAACAGCATGTTACCAGCGTGAATGATGCAATGAATCATGCGCAAAACCAGTTGATTGAATTAAAGCACGCCGAACAAAAACTTTACTCTCTGCAACAATCCGTTCAGCAACAGCGTGATAGTTTGCTGTTGGAGCAGCAAACTGCAAGTGTGCGAGCTCAAAGTGCCACCGAACAATTGCATGAAATGGAGCAACCTCTCAAAGCGATTGTTGAGAGTCTTCCTGTCGAATTTTCCGAGAGTCAATGGCAACAAGATTTGGAGAAGATTGCAAAGTCAGTGGTTCGTTTAGGCCCGATTAACTTGGCCGCTATTGAAGAATATGAGCAATCGGTTGAACGTAAAACGTATCTCGATCAACAGAATGATGATTTAGTCAGCGCGTTGGATACGCTCGAAAATGCGATTCGCCGCATCGATAGAGAATGCAGAACACGCTTTAAAGACACTTTTGAACGTGTTAATTCAGATCTTAAGTTTCTGTTTCCTAAAGTGTTTGGTGGCGGTGCGGCCTATTTAGAATTGACCGATGATGATATGCTGGACACCGGAGTCACCATTATGGCTCGGCCTCCGGGCAAACGGAATGCGACGATTCATCTATTGTCTGGTGGCGAAAAGGCGCTGACCGCTTTATCATTGGTGTTTGCAATTTTTCGGCTGAATCCTGCTCCGTTTTGTATGTTGGATGAAGTTGATGCGCCGCTGGATGATGCGAACGTTGGACGATTTTGTAATCTCGTTCGAGAAATGGCAGAAACGGTGCAGTTTATTTATATAAGTCACAACAAGGTGACCATGGAGATGGCAGAGCAACTTTCTGGCGTTACTATGAACGAACCTGGTGTGTCGAGGCTTGTCTCAGTAGATGTAGACGAGGCAGTGGCACTGGCTGAAGTGTCTTAAAAAAGATGAAGAAGGACATGGAATGGATGATTTTCGATGGGTGTTGATCCTCGCAGGTGCGCTTGGGATCGGTGGTCTGTTATGGCACGGCCTTTGGTCTCTAAGAAAGCAACAACGGGGCTCTATTGGCAAAGAAAAACCACTTGCCGAGCTTTATAAAGAGCAGCAAGAGCGCGATCGAGATGACCAAGGGTTTGACGGCGTGGGTGTGAGCGAAGTGAAGACCTTAGGTGGCGAGAGTGCCGACAAGTCAGATGCTCAACGCTTGGAACCTTCTTTTTCTGCCATCAGCGACAACGAACCTGATCCTGAACAAGTGGAATTTCAGTTGGAGCAGCCCGAAGCTCAAATGTCTGACGAAACGCCTAAAATAACCGCCGAAGCAGAGCCTCAACCAGAGCCTGAAACAGTTGTGAGCGAACCCGAACAGGTATTGATCCTCACGGTTGTTGCAGCCCCAGGCGACGAAATTAGTGGTGCAGATTTGCTGCCCAACATGTTGACGCTCGGTTTCAAATTTGGCGATATGGGAATTTTTCACCGCCACGAAGATAGCTCAGGCCAAGGCGCGGTTCTGTTCAGCATTGCCAATATGGTGAAACCTGGAACCTTTGATGTGGATAATATGGAGCAGTTTCAAACTCCGGGAATTTCCTTGTTCATGACATTGCCAAATGCCGGTGATGCCGCTCAGTCTTTCAATATGATGCTTAACGGCGCTCAAAAGCTAGCGCGCGAGCTCAAATGCCAAGTACTCGATGAGTCTCGAAGCGTCCTGACAAACCAGAAAATTCGTCATTATCAAGAACGAATTCGAGAATTTGAACGCCAACGTTTAATTGTTAGTTAAATATCCCATCCTTAACCGGTATTCGTTGTCTGACGAGTGCCGGTCTCTATGACGAACAATCACTATGAACATACAGCAGGCCCAAAGTCGAGTTGTTGAGCTTTCGAAGCAACTGCAATCGCACAGTCACAATTACTATGTGTTGGACACTCCATCCATTCCCGATGCTGAATACGACCGCTTGTTCAAAGAGCTACAAAGTCTTGAAGCTGAATTTCCAGAACTAAAAGTTCCAACCTCGCCAACTCAAAAAGTAGGTGGGGCCGTATTGCCTCACTTTGAATCAGTTCAACATGAGCAGCCCATGTTGTCGCTCGATAATGTTTTCAATGCACAAGATTTTGCAGAGTTTGATCGCCGCTGTCACGACCGATTACTCGATGAATCCGAACTCACTTATTCAGCAGAGCCGAAACTAGACGGCCTAGCAATCAGTTTGATGTACATGAATGGTGAGCTTGTGCAGGCAGCGACACGGGGTGATGGCCAAAAAGGCGAGAATGTAACCGCTAATGCGAAAACCATTCGGGCGGTGCCTTTGCAACTCATTGGCAATGATATTCCTGCGCGCATTGAAGTGCGGGGCGAAGTCATTATTCCAAGCGCAGATTTTGAAGCTATGAATGCGCGGGCCCGTAAACGAGATGAGAAGATTTTTGCCAATCCGCGTAATGCAGCGGCCGGCAGTATTCGGCAACTGAACTCTAAAATTGCTGCGAGCAGGCCGTTGAGCTTTGTAGCTTATGCCGTGGGCGTGTTTGAAGACGACAATATTGAACTGGCGTCAGGCCATTTTGAGCGTCTGCAACAATTAAAAGCATGGGGACTTCCCATCGCGAAAGAGTTAGAGCTATGCAAGGGGGTTGACGCGGTCAATTCCTATTGCCAAAAAATCCAACAGCAACGCGGTTCACTAAGTTACGAGATTGACGGAGTTGTGATTAAAATCGACTCGGTTGACGCTCAACAACAATTGGGTTTTGTTGCCAAAGCTCCGCGATGGGCAACTGCTTTTAAGTTTCCAGCCCAAGAAGAAGTCACAATTCTACAAGATGTGGAATTTCAAGTGGGACGAACCGGAGCGATTACACCAGTAGCACGCCTAAAACCGGTATTTGTAGGCGGAGTCACCGTCAGTAATGCAACACTGCATAATGCTGATGAAATCGCTCGTCTAGGGGTTCGTGTGGGCGATACCGTGATTGTGCGGCGTGCAGGCGATGTAATCCCTCAAATTGTGAGCGTTGTGCTGGAGCAACGCCCTGAGGACGGCGCTGAAATTGAATTTCCAAGCAGTTGTCCGGTGTGTGACTCTGCGGTAGTGCGTTTAGAAGGCGAAGCGGTATTGCGATGCACCGGAGGCTTAGTCTGCGCAGCCCAACGCAAAGAAGCGATTAAACACTTTTGTTCCAGAAAAGCATTCGATATTGATGGCATGGGCGACAAAATAGTCGAACAGCTGGTGGATCGTGAATTCATTCAAAACCCGTCGGACTTATTCAAGGTGAGTAAAATCCAACTGCGTTCATTGGAGCGAATGGGAGATAAGTCGGCAGAAAAGTTGTTGGTGTCGCTCGATAAAGCTAAGCAAACAACCTTGCCGAGGTTTTTATATTCACTAGGAATTCGAGAAGTGGGTGAAGCCACAGCATTGAACTTAGCCATGCACTTTCTAACGCTTGATGCGGTGATGGCGGCGAATCATGAAGAACTGGTCGCAGTGCCCGATGTAGGCGAAATCGTCGCCTCTAGAATTGTCAGTTTTTTTGCTGAATCGCATAATCAAACCATTATTTCGAATCTACTTGAGGTTGGCATTCACTGGCCAACAATTGAGGCGCCAACCTCTCCCGATGCTTTACCGCTGGGCGGTAAAACTGTTGTTTTGACCGGCACTTTGTCAGCCATGGGACGAAATGATGCGAAGGCTCTTTTACAGCAATTAGGGGCAAAAGTTTCCGGTTCGGTCTCGGCGAAAACCGATTGTCTTTTTGCTGGCGCCAATGCGGGATCAAAATTGACCAAAGCGCAATCGTTAGGCGTAGAAGTAAAAGATGAAGACGCGATGCTTAAACTGTTCGAGGATCATGGTCTCACTTAATTATTTTAATTCGCTATGTGACAAGTTAGATTGCCAATTTTGTCATATGCTCAAAGTATCGTTTTTATAGAGGAGCGGGACATGCCGCGTCTTTTAATTGTTGAAGATAGTTCAACAGTCATGCGGGTGTTAAAGCACCTTGCCAGTACTCGACTTCCGAATGTCGACACCGTTTTTGCCACGAGTATGGCCGAAGCCAAACAAGCATTTATTCAGAACCCAGATTTCTACGCCGCAATTGTGGATTTGAATTTACCTGACGCACCGGATGGTGAAGTGGTTGAATTCACATTGAAACAGGGCGTTTCGACCATCGTACTTACGGGCAACTTTAATGAACAGCGCCGTAAGTCTTTGGTCGACAGCGGTGTGGTGGATTATGTCGTTAAAGAAAGTCGTCATGCCTACCATTACGCACTTAAACTGGCGAGGCGACTCAAAACAAATCATCGCATTAAAGTGATGGTTGTGGACGACTCTAAAATGTCTCGCAATCATATTCGTAACCTTTTAGAGCGTCATTTGTATCGCGTGATTGAAGCGCAGGATGGCTTAGAAGCCATTGAGCAAATGGGGATTCACCCTGATGTTCGGCTCGTGATCACCGACTTTGAAATGCCCAACATGGACGGCTTTAAACTTGTAAACGAAATTCGTTCGAAGTTCGATAAGCGCGGTTTAGCCATTATTGGCTTGTCGTCAGTAGAAAGTGGGATTTTATCTGCACAATTTATTAAACACGGCGCCAATGACTTTTTAAACAAACCATTCTACCCCGAAGAATTCTACTGCCGAATTTCTCAAAACCTTGAAGCTATTGAATTAATCGAAGAAATTGAAGATGCCGCTAATCGTGATTATCTCACGGGGTTGTATAACCGCCGTGCTTTCTTTGAACGTGCAGAGGCGCTCATTAGTAAGGCTCAAAAGAAACAGGTACCCACATCATTCTGTATTATCGATTTAGATAATTTCAAACTGATCAACGACGAATATGGCCACGCGTGTGGCGACGAAGTATTAAAGCGCTTCGCGCGACTGTTTGATAAACATTGTGAGAAATTTTTGTATGCCCGTATCGGTGGCGAAGAGTTTGCTATGGTCATGGTTGGGCTCGACAACGATAAAGCACTTACTTTAGTGAACGGTTTGCGGCAGGCGCTAGTGGCTCAAGCTATAGAATGGGACGGAAAACAATTCCATGTTTCATTCAGCGGTGGTGTGATCACCGATTCTGAAGGCTCGGTTGATCACTTGTACAACCGCGCAGATGAAATGCTGTACCGTGCAAAAGAAGCAGGGCGCAACATGGTGTTCGGCAACGATTAAGTAAATACACTAACCATTCATGATAAAGCCGACTCTCTGTTCATACCTAGGATCGGCTTTTTTGTCTTTATTGAATTTTTGGAGAATTTAAAGCCCAGCAACCTCCCTAACGACCAAAACGTCAACTCAATGCCGTATCACTGCAATCAACGTGATTAACACCTAAAAGCAATCTCCAAATTCAGTGCGAAACTAGACAAAATCAGCAGAATTGTAGACCTCATATTTCAAAGGAAATCTAAACTTTTGATCTAAATTTCAACTAGATGTGTGCATCATGTCAATAAAACCAGAACTTATTGAAATATGGACTTTTTATGCTGAATTTCCTATGCTGCATAGGCCAATAAAGGCAACATTGTTTAAAACGAATTCATATAAAAGGATGTATCTATGTTTCGGACACTACTCACGGCCCTTTGCGTGGCCGCTCTCATACCTTTCGCCGCTTCAGCAACCATTGCGAAGCAGCAATCACCGTTTACTTATTACGTAAACCTGCCTGTTCAAACGTTAGAAGGCACGCTCAACGTGTCTGCTCAGTATCGCTTACCGCGAGAGCGAGAAGACGGGCCTATTCCTGCTGTTGTCATTCTGCACAGTACCGGTGGTGTTGATAGCACTGGTAGTTACTATGCTGCTGCGCTGAATCAAGCAGGTTATGCCACACTTGAGTTAGATATGTGGTCTCCTCGCGGCTTTGCGGGGGGCTCTGATAGCCGTCCTGCGTTACCTCAGCAAACCATTCCCGATGCGTTTGCAGCATTGAAATACCTCGCGGAATTGGAAGAAATTGATGCCACTCGTATTGGCGTGATGGGTTTTTCTTGGGGCGGGGTTGTAACCTTGTTATCTGCAACGGAGCAGTACAACGCCTTAATGAACCAAACCGGTTATCGCTTTGCCGCACATGTGGCGCATTACCCAATCTGTTATTTGTATAACAACGACTTGGTACCTGTACCTGGATTTGACTTGGTGAACATTACTGCGCCGGTATTAATCCAAAGCGGTGGCAGAGATGATTATGATTTGCCGATTAGCTGCCCATTACTAGTCAACGGACTTGCCCCTGCCGACAAGGATTTGGTGGATTTGAAAATGTACCCATTTGCTTATCACGGCTGGGATCGCTTGGAGCCCACTTGGGTTGTGGAAGACCCATTTGCAAATTTAGGGCAGGGCGGCGAAGTGACGCTTAAACCATCGCCTTGGACTGCGTATTTTTCACGCGCCAAAGTGGTAAGACATTTTGACAAAGCATTTGCAGATTAAGAGATTGGAATGATTGGAGTCAGCTATTGTGGCTGGCTTAAATCAAAACATGCAGACACAAAAAAGCCAGCTCAATGAGCTGGCTTTTTCATAAGAATTTGGTGGACGCTACTGGGCTCGAACCAGTGACCCCCTCCTTGTAAGGGAGGTGCTCTCCCAACTGAGCTAAGCGTCCAGGGAGATAGTGGTGGACGGTACTGGGCTCGAACCAGTGACCCCCTCCTTGTAAGGGAGGTGCTCTCCCAACTGAGCTAACCGTCCTGACGAAATTTGGTGGACGCTACTGGGCTCGAACCAGTGACCCCCTCCTTGTAAGGGAGGTGCTCTCCCAACTGAGCTAAGCGTCCTTTCGTGGGGGCGTATTATAGGGAGGTCGGAAAGAGTGTCAACACAATTTTTTAATTCTCTTTGTTATGTCGAATATTTGTTCAAAATGACGAGTTTTACGTTTATTAAATAGACAATTGACGAGACGATTTTGTTTTTTGCTTCAAAATCAGTATTTCCTAGTGTGTTGATTGTGTCTTTGCCATCGGATCGCTAAACTTGCTGGCGAAATCACTCTTATCTAATCTCGAGGTTTTTACTCGCTATGACCGTTCGTACTCGCGTCGCTCCATCACCGACCGGTGACCCTCATGTAGGCACAGCCTATATTGCTTTGTTCAACTATGTATTTGCCAAGCAACAAGGCGGTGAATTCATACTTAGAATTGAAGATACTGACCAAGCGCGCAGTAGCAAAGCATCGGAGCAGGCTATTTATGATAGCTTGCATTGGCTGGGACTGGATTGGGATGAAGGCCCAGATGTAGGTGGTGATAAAGGGCCATATCGTCAAAGCGAGCGCACAGAGCTGTATCGCAAGTATGCTGACCAATTGATTGCCCAAGGAAAGGCATTTCGTTGTTTTGCTACGTCAGAAGAATTGGACGCTATGCGAAAAGCGCAAGCTGAAGCCGGTGAACCGCAAAAATATGACGGCCGCGGCTTAAAGCTAACTGAAGACGAAATTCAAGCCTATCTTGATGAAGGTCGCCCTTATGTGGTTCGCATGATGATCCCTGAAGAAGGTTCATTCGTGTTTGAGGATTACTTGCGTGGTGATGTTGAAATCCCTTGGGCGCAAGTCGATATGCAAGTGTTGCTAAAAGCTGATGGCTTCCCAACATACTTCTTAGCGAACGTTGTGGATGATCACCTCATGGGCATCACCCATGTATTCCGTGGTGAAGAATGGCTGAACTCAGCCCCTAAACTGCTAAAGCTGTATGACGACTTAGGTTGGACTGCACCTGTATTGGGCCACATGCCATTGTTGCGAAATACCGACAAGAGCAAGCTGAGCAAACGTAAGAATCCAACCAGCGTAAACTATTACAAGCGCATGGGCTTCTTGCCTGAAGCATTACTGAACTATTTAGGGCGCATGGGCTGGTCTATGCCTGATGAGCGTGAGAAGTTCAATTTGACGGATATGATCGAAAATTTCGACATGAAGCGCGTCTCTTTGGGGGGGCCTGTATTCGACGTTGATAAACTCAAATGGCTTAATGGCTTGTGGATGCGCGAAGAATTGACCGATGAAGAGTTGGCTCAGCGCATGGTTGATTGGGCGTTGAATCGTGACACGCTGTTGTCTCTTATTCCTGAAGCAAAAGGGCGCTTAGAAACCTTTAGTGATTTCACACCACTGATGGGGCACTTTGTGAGTGGCTTGCCTGAATATGATCCAGCATTGCTCACTAGCAAAATTGAAGCCGACAAAGTTCGTATCGCGCTACAGTTCATGTTGTGGCAATTCGATGCTGCTCGTGAGTGGGATAAAGACGTTGTATTCGGAATTGTGAAAGAAACCTCGTCCTACGTTGATTTGAAAATTCGCGATTTCTTACAACCTATTTTTGTGGCGATTACAGGGAAAGAATCTTCAACCTCTGTCATTGATGCGATGGTGATTTTGGGTTCTGATATGACCCGTGCTCGCCTACGTGTTGCACTGACCCATATTGGTGTGAGTAAGAAGCAAGCCAAATCACTTGAACGCGCATTCAGAACCTTCCCTGAAAAGTAAATAGTAGTGCGCTGAAGCATATTAAAAGGAGCCTTTTGGCTAATGCCAGTCAGTTAAGCTGACTGGCATTTTTCTTATTGGGGTGTTTCCGCGCCCTGTGCTTCACGCATCTAGGGTAAATTCTGCCTTCGCTTTTCGGCGGTAGAACGTGATGTGACGTTTCATCAAGTAGGTGATTGATTCGCTTCGGGATGGTGCCAGCCGCTTCGAGCCAGAAGCCATATATTAAGTGGATAATCGCTGCTGCACTGGTGGTAAAGCTTAATTGATTGGGGTACAAGCCGAGCACCGTTTGTGCCATCTTAGCCATCTGATAGCGAATGATGTTGTAGCCGAGCAGCAGACCCCATCGCTCCTGCTCAACCATTTCTGGCAGTTTACTTCGCAGCGTAAACTCGTTGTTGAGCAGCGATGATTTCATCTCTCGATAGCCCACTTCAATTTCCCAGCGGTGACCATATAAATCAACAATATCAGCACTAGGAAACCGCATGGCGTCAGTCATTGACGTCAGGATACTGATCTCTTTTCCTTTGATCGTCTTGGTCAACAACCTGACTTCCACGCGATCAGGGAGGACTGTGGTCTGGCGTGGTTTCAATCAAACGTAAAGACTTCTTTTACTGCGTCGGCTCCTAGCCGCTGACGTGCTTGAACCACAGGGCTCGGAGCAACCAAGGGCTTCTTTCCAGGCAACATCAGTTGAGCTTTACTGACAATGCTCCAAACCGGCTCTTGCCGGAACAGCGACATCGCAATGACGGCCCACACTGCCATATCTCACGGAATTCGGCGTTTTCTAACGGTCGCAACACCACGGGTTTCGAGGCATTGATTGATAAAATCAGGGCAGAGTATATCGGAGAGTTGACCGGGCTCTTCGGTGTTTGGGGCATAGCCATTGGCCATCGCCCGCGCGGTTGTCAGTTGCAGAAGAAAAAGGTCCTAACTGAAGCAGTTAAGACCTTTATAGAGCCTTGGGAAGATCGGTTAACCGATCAGTTTGTCGTTAACTGATCGGCATTAGCGCTTAGCGCTCCTTTTTTATGCGGCACTGCGAAGTGAAATGATTTTTACGTGATAGAATTTTTGTTTGAGAATCTAAAAAATAGAACGCAGCATTAGTTCTGTGCTTCAAAATTTAATAGCATGAGATTGTTTTCAATTGCTTGAGCAGGGATGTTTATGAAGATTAAATGGTTATCAGTATTAATGGTTTTGTTTTGCCTCGTTTCTTGTAGCTCTTTGATGAGCAATAGTGGAGAAAAGAATACCGTCTCAAGTAGTTTGATGGACTTCCTTTATCCGGATGAGGAATCGCGTCAAACACATTCATCTGAAATACCTACGCTGCGATTACCGGTAACTGTTGGCCTTGCATTCGTACCCACCAAGAATCGCTATCAGAACCACATCAATTCTGCTAGTCAGATAGAGTTACTAGACAAGGTAAAACAATCATTTTTAAAGTATGACTATATTGACCGAATCGAAGTGATTCCAAATGATTACCTGCAATCCAAAGGTGGTTTTGATTCGCTTGAGCAGGTTTCTCGTCTTTATGATGTTGATGTCATGGCTTTAGTGTCTTATGACCAAGTGACTCAATCTCACGAAAACAATGCTGCTTTGTTGTATTGGACCATTGTGGGCTTGTATGTCATTCCTGGAAATGAAAATTCAACACAAACGTTTGTCGATACAGCGGTGTTCGATGTGAAAAGCAGAAAAATGCTATTTCGAGCGCCAGGTATTAACAAGATTGAAAAGCGCACGAGCGCGGTTAGGTTAGATGAGGTCAAAGAAGAAGCTTCATTTAAAGGATTTGAGCGAGCTGTAGAGGATATGACCATCAATCTTGAATCAGAATTGGCGCGTTTTAAAACTCGTGTTGAAGAAGAGAAAGTGGCTAAAATCGAACACAAGAAAGGTTACTCAGGCGGTGCTTGGGGAATGTTAGGAGTGACTCTGTTGTTGCTGTTGTGCATCTCAAAGCGAACTCGATTGAAAGTATGAGTTTAACGTGAGTGATTAAAAGGAGCCTTCTGGCTCCTTTTTCATGAAGGCTTTTGACTTACAGCCACTTATTGCATCGACCTCTGAACGTGCCAATGCATACATTGTTGCCGCATGCATGGATATTTCTCGGCGCTTTACCCACACGTTTGTTCGTTGTGGGGTAACAGGCTTGATAGCGATATGCCCAATCTTCCACAAATTGATCAATATATCGCGCGGCATTATTTTTCGACGTGCCGCATGCTTGTCCTTTGCAATTGCGAACATTGGGGTTGCTAAAATATGCCACTCTTGAAGCACTGTATTCACTTGGGTAGCCCATCACCGTTGAAAAGCTATAGTCGATACCGTGTCCCCTGGAGTATTTATGCGGACGACCGTCTCCGCGACTGCCTTGTTTAGGGCCATGACCCGCACCTAAGTTATGGCCAATTTCATGGGCCATAGTCATGGTGCAAACACTGTCTAAGCTTGAAATGTTTGTTCCTTTAAATGCGGCTTCCCGATCTTGACGGTAACCTCGATAAGAGGTGCCCGGAGGAAAGTGAGCAATACCACAAAGGCCGTTGTCGTTTGCACTTCTAGGCCTGTGGTTGGTGGCATAAACTGTTAAATGAGGTTTATGGGAATTGCGCAATGACATTATGGTGGCAGTGGTTGAGGTGTGCGTTGAACTTGATAAACTATTGAGTAACGTACTTGACGCTTCTTGATCGTTCGCTACATTGGCAACACCGTGGTGAACGAGCCGGATGCGGGTACTCATCTGACTATTTGAGAATGCCGTATTCGCCAATGCAACTTCGGCTGCAATTTTAGCACCTATGTTCGAGTATTTAGCACTGTAACTTATGGGGTAAACCACCATCACATCCAGCGTGGTAGCATGGGCCGCTTGAGCCATGAACAGCAAAGCGCCGATGCTAGTGATGAGTTTTTTCATGATTACTTTCTTCCGTGTTGTTGTGTAAAAATTCCGTATCATTCTGATTAGAAACTATATCGCTGGCAGCCAAAGCAATCACAATAGGTTGCATTCCCGCTAAGCTTTCCAATTTGTAGGTCGTGGTCTCCGACATAATTTCGCCGTATGCATAGTCTTCACCCAACACCGCAATAGCTGCATATTCGGGCCCAAGACCTTCGATGTAACCATTCACTAACAGGCCTTCGTTCATTTGTTGTGTGGAGTTAATGATGATATCGAGATGACTATTTGAGTCGAGAACGAAATTTAAGACGTCTCCACTTTTAAGTGTGCTGATTTGCGCTAAGTCTATTTGAAGTGCAAACAGCTCACTATTGGGAGTTGAAAGTTGTTTTTTTAAGGTTGTGAGCAGCGTGTCATCTAAGATCGGACTGGTTTGCATATGAGTATTTTGTAGCGTTTGATTAAATGTGGGAGTTGCGATGGCTACTTGTGCTTGTTCAACGCCGCTTTCTGGAGGAACCGTCAAAGGAGAGTGTTCGGCAATCGTTGTCTCTTTAGTTATATGAGAAGGGGGGGCGTGTGTTGTATTGGTTATGGGCGAACTTTGGTCGCTACAGTCATTGCAGAACAGGTATACGCTAACCAGCGCTATTGCCACAATCGTCGTGATTAGTATGTATTTCATGTTTGATTTATTAATTCCCTGTAAATCATTGATTTAGGTAGACTAGTGTATTTGATCTGGATGTCAAAAGTTATTCTGTTAATTGTTGGATATTGATTATGTTGTTGAGAGAAAGAGCTGGATTGAGCAGACTCCGTTGATTGATATTCATTGAGTGGCGGGCTGGGGAGTCTTCAAACAAGCTTTCTGTAACAGTGCGATGAAAATTGCTTTCATTCGGTCTTTTGGGGAACTGAACTGAATGCGATTTATCCAATTCGCTCAAAAGGCAGTCGATTGCAACATTTGCCTTAAAAAATTGTTGACAGGATCGGGGCATCTGCATAGAATGCCGCTCGCTCTCAGGGCATGACGTCAAGTCTGACTGAGTGCAAAACCCAGGGGCCATAGCTCAGCTGGGAGAGCGCTTGCATGGCATGCAAGAGGTCGGCGGTTCGATCCCGCCTGGCTCCACCAAGAATATCGTTTAAATTGATCATTCAATTTAAACCATCAACGAGGAATTAGGCGCCTCTCTCTTTACGAGAAAAAGTTGATGTAAAACTGACACCGCTTTCGTGTGTCCCGTTCGTCTAGAGGCCTAGGACTCCGCCCTTTCACGGCGGCAACAGGGGTTCGAATCCCCTACGGGATACCATCTCTTCGTATCGGAGATTAAACGATGCGTTTGGGCCAGCGTTCATTTCGGTGAGCGTAAAAAGGTCACACTCTGTGTGTCCCGTTCGTCTAGAGGCCTAGGACTCCGCCCTTTCACGGCGGCAACAGGGGTTCGAATCCCCTACGGGATACCATCTCTTCGTATCGGAGATTAAACGATGCGTTTGGGCCAGCGTTCATTTCGGTGAGCGTAAAAAGGTCACACTCTGTGTGTCCCGTTCGTCTAGAGGCCTAGGACTCCGCCCTTTCACGGCGGCAACAGGGGTTCGAATCCCCTACGGGATACCATCTCTCTTTCCGGAGATCAGAGTTAGCATTACGCTAAACACAAAGAAGTCGCTTAGGCGGCTTTTTTTGTGTCCAAAATTTGGTTTTATTTTTGCGACTCATTCCATTTTTAATCACGTACGTGTACCTACTAAGTCAATCCTCTTTTTTGGGCATAAAAAAGCCGCGGGGACACGCGGCGAAAATTGATCAAAAGAAAAAACAAACTATGTTTGCCAGATTGAACCTCTCAGTTGACAGAAAACTTAGAGGGCTAGCGACAATCAGGCCTTCGGCTTGGTCTTAGCTGAAGATTTTACAAGGTCCTGTACTTGGACGTTCCCTTCTTGGTACGTGCGAATTAGGTTTGCGGTTCTATCGGCACCATTTTCTGCAGCAAATGTACCTATATCATTGCCATTACACACCACGCCATTTGCGACCTTCTTCATGCTCAAGCGATATGATTGAGCGGTTTTTCGAAGTTCAAGGGTGCTGTTCGACAAACTGCTATAACAAATATCTTGTAAGGCGCTTTTCAGCTGATCATCCATGCTATCGGCATGAGCTGCACTGGCAAAAATAGCAGTACTTAATACGGCTGTAATTATTGAAGCTTTCATGGTCCTTCCTCTCCAGTTGTTTGGACAGGATTAATGCTAAACCTATTTTTTATTGAAGGTATTACCGGGTATGACAGACATGTAACAGATGTGAATGATAAATGATGAAATATTGTATACAAATTTGTTAAATTGATTACCTATCAATGAGTTGAAAATATTTTTTGGGGCGTTAGTTGGCAATGCCCCAAAAAATCATTCATGCTTTCTATTTCTTTTTTACAAATTGAAACATTCTCGCAAGCCTCACTCGTTTATATTGGCAAGCAAGAATGGGGCAATAAAGTCAGCAATTTTGGGCTGAGCCGCCAGATTAGGATGGAGGCCGTCGGGCTGCATTAATTGTTGATTTGGCGCGATGTCTATTAAAAAGAACGGCATGAGAGCAATATTGAACTGTTGCGCCAAATCTGCGTACATACGAGTGAAAGACTGCGTATAACGTGGGCCATAGTTAGGTGGAATCATAATCTCTGCCAGCACAACGGTGGCGCCGCTATCGATTGATTTTTGGATCATTAACTCAAGATTTTGGCGGACCGATGGTATTTTATAACCGCGCAACCCATCATTTGCGCCGAGTTCAATTAAGACTAAGTCGGGTTGATGTGCTCTGAGAGCGGAAGGTAACCGAATGACTCCACCTTGCGTGGTTTCCCCCGAGACACTTGCATTCACAAGCTTGAGTTGAGGTGTCGAGGTTTTCCAACGTTCGGCAAGTTGAATAGGCCAAGCTTGGTGCGGCTCTAATCCATAACCGGCGCTTAAGCTATCACCAAACACCAATATGGTTTTGGCATAAGCCGTTTGCGCCAAACATGAAAAAATAACCACTAAACAACAAACGAGACTTTTAAACATGACTACAACTGCTCCTGAATATGTGTTGAATGCTAGTGCAATACGAAAAGATGTCAGCACTCGGGATCATGACTTG
The DNA here is from genome assembly GCF_023703465.1 of Echinimonas agarilytica. Taxonomy (NCBI): domain Bacteria; kingdom Pseudomonadati; phylum Pseudomonadota; class Gammaproteobacteria; order Alteromonadales; family Echinimonadaceae; genus Echinimonas; species Echinimonas agarilytica. The sequence continues at coordinate 510,341 of NZ_JAMQGP010000002.1, forward strand.
ACCATACTTCAACCGACTGATTTGAAAGTCAAGCGCGGTACAACTTTGAGCGTTGTTGGCGCCTCAGGGTCGGGAAAGTCCACGTTATTGAGTGTATTAGCTGGGCTCGATGTGCCCAGTTCAGGTTCGATTGATTTATTAGGTCAAGATATTGCTCAGTTGGATGAAGACAAAAGAGCTGCCGTTCGTGCCGGACAGGTTGGATTTGTGTTTCAGTCGTTTATGTTATTGCCGGGGCTGACTGCGTTAGAAAATGTCATGCTTCCTGCAGAGCTTGAAGGGTTAGCGGACGCCAAGGAACGCGCGCTTCGGTGGCTCACAAAAGTAGGATTGGCAGACCGTGCTGATCATCGCCCAGCCGAACTTTCTGGAGGGGAACAGCAGCGTGTTGCAATTGCTCGTGCTTTTGTTACTGATCCTGCCTTGGTGTTTGCGGATGAGCCCACTGGAAACCTCGATAGCCAAACAGGACATACGATTAACGAATTGCTGTTCTCAACCCATGCCGAGCAAAACACCACGTTAATTCTTGTGACTCATGATGACGAGTTGGCGCGCCAGTGCCAATATCAATACCGAATGAATGCAGGCATTCTAACAGAGGTTGTTGCATGAACTGGTTCACAATGCAACGCCGGCATTGGCGTCAGGGCGAAACATGGTTGTTGTTTATTTCTGTAACATTAGCCGTTTTTGCTTGCTACTCGCTCACATCGATGGGCGTTTTAATGCAACAGTCTTTGATGCGCACGTCAGCAGAGTTAATGGGGGCAGATCGTATTTTGAGTGCCACCCGCAAAGCTGAGCCAGACTGGCTGGCTCAGGCTCAAAGCCAAGGGGTGTCATACAGCGAGCAGTGGTTGTTTAATTCGATGATTTTTGCTGATGACTCAGATGATGCTGAGATGCAGTTAGCGTCGGTCAAGGCGGTTGATTCAAACTACCCAGCAAAAGGCGAGTTATTGGTTGAAACTCAAGATGGAACTTTCATGAAACGCCCTAAAGCGGGCGAGATTTTTGTGGATAAACGCTTCGAAGAGTTATTGGGGTTAACCCTTGAACAGCCTTTAAAACTTGGTGTGGCATCATTTAACATTGCCGGTTGGATTGTTCGTGAACCCGATTCAGGCCTGAGCATATTTGGAAACCTGCCTAGCATTATTATGCAATTAGATGATGTGGAGACCACCGAAATCATTCAGCCAGGGAGCCGCCTTCGGTATCGTTATCTACTTACTGCGAGTGACCAGCAGCTCAACGCGTACGATGAATGGATTAAGCCTCAATTAACTGAAATTTATCGATATGAGGGCGTGGGTGATGAAGGCTTTGCATTGTCAGATGCGCTCAAACGTAGCGATACATTTTTACGTTTGGCCGGCCTTTTAACCATGCTACTCACACTTGCTGCAATGGCAGTTATCAGTGCCCGTTTTGCCGATATGCAACGCCGAGAAGTGGCGTTATTCAAAGCCTTGGGGCAATCTCGAAACGTATTGGTCAAACGCTATGCTGCACTGATGTTCACTATTGTGGGGCTCGCCGGTGGCGTAGGACTTGTGTTTGGCCATCTTGCACTTGTGGGTTTGGCCACTCAACTCACGCAGATGATGCCTAACCTTGAAATTACGTTGGTACCTTCTGCGATATTGTTGAGTCTTGCGAGTGTAGGGGGAGGCTGTGCAATGTTCGCTTGGCGACCTTTCCGGTTCATGCTTGAAACCCCAGCTGCAAGTCTGATTCAAGGCTTGCAAGGCCAGCTCCCTAAGCCATCGATGCTATGGCGAGTCAGTCAAGTGGCGTTTGTATTTGCCTTATTGGCGGGTTTCGCTCAGTCGTTGTTATTAGCGGCATTGTTGCTAGCTTCAGGTGTGATTGCGATTGCGCTGGTGGCCATTGCGAGTCAAACCACCATTCGAGTGTTGGAAAAGGTGGGTGAAAAACGCAGTTTAGGTTACCGCCTAGCAGTGCGAAACCTTTCCCGTCGAGTGAGCCAAAATAGGCTGCTACTCAGTGGCTTTACCTTAGCCAGTTTAATGGTGATGAGTATTTTCTATGCTCGAAGTGATCTTATTGATCAATGGCGAAACCAATTACCAGAAGGCGCAGCCAACCACTTTGCAATGAATATTCAGCAACATCAGCAGCACCCTTTTTTGCAATGGCTAGATGCCCATCAGGTTAACTCTAGTTATATGTATCCAGTCATTCGAGGACGTTTGTCGGCGATTGCTGGTGAGCCGGTTGGCCAAGTGGTGAGTAAAGATGATGAAATGGCCCGACGCAGCATTCAGCGCGAATTGAGCCTGACCTATCGCAATGATTTACCAGAGGGAAATGAAGTTATTGAAGGCGAGTTCTTAACCGGCTCAGGACAAGTCTCTGTTGAATCTAAATTAGCGGAGCGCTTAAATATCAAAGTGGGTGACATGCTCGACTTCGACATCGCGGGTCAGCTGGCTTCGGCCAAGGTATCGAGTTTGCGAGAAGTTGATTGGAATAGCATGCGGCCAAATTTCTACATGATTTTTTCGGACGATGTGCTCGCTTCGTTCAACGCTAGTTATTTAGGCAGCTTCTATTTGAGCGATACGCAAAAAGGTATTGCGAATCAGTTGATACGAGAATTCCCTACAGTGACTTTGATTAGCGTTGACTCAGTGGTGCAACGCTTAGAGTCAGTCATTAAGCAATCGACGATGGCGATGACGGTGATCCTTGTTTTAGTCACGGCAGCAGCAGGGCTGTTATTGATCGCTCAAATACGCGCTGGGCTTGATGCTCGCCAACGAGAATTAATCACCATGCAAACCTTAGGTGCAAGTCGTCAATTACTGGTGAAAGTCACTCTACTCGAATTTGCACTATTAGGTTTGGTTGCTGGCTTGGTTGCCGTTATCGTCACAGAGCTGCTTTTAGGTGGGTTATTCATGTGGGTGTTTAAGCTGTCTGCGCAGCCCCATTTGATGTTGTGGCTGATTGGGCCAGCGTTTGCGTCCAGCATTATCACATTGACAGGGTGGCGACAGTGCCGTCGTATGCTCCGAGAAGGCGCTTTATCACGCTTGCGTCAATCGATTAGTGGTGGCTAATCTAATGGCGATGATTTATTGATAAGGCGCTCTAGCGCTGGCCCTAACTCGGGGTGGTGGAAGTTAAATCCCGCTGCCTCGATTTTTTTCGGGATGACTCTTTGGCCGCCCGTTAATAAGTTCGACATCTCCCCGAGCAATAGCTGCATCACTAACGCCGGTGTTTTGAAAATGTGAGGACGGTGTAGGGTTCGAGCGAGCGTCTCGCTAAATGCTTGGTTAGATACTGGGTTGGGGGCGGTGGCATTGAATGTGCCATACACGGTTGAGTTTTCAAGTAAGAATAAAATAATCCGAACCATGTCATCAACATGAATCCAACTCATGTACTGCGAACCATCACCAATAGGGCCACCCAAGCCCAAGCGATAGGGTGGGAGCATTTTTTTCAAAGCGCCAAACTCTGGAGCCAATACAATCCCCGTTCGCACAATACAGACGCGTGTAATTTGGTTCACTGAGCGTGCAAGCTCTTCCCATTGTTGGCAAACATGATGAGCAAAGTCTGTCGCATCGTGACAGGGGCTTTTCTCATCTAGAATCTGGCAGCCTTGGCTCCCATAAAAGCCAATAGCAGAACCACTAATGAGTATTGGTGGGTGCTGACTTTTGCGAATATTCTCGGCCAATTGCGCGGTGAGCTGCCAGCGACTATCACAAATACGTTGTTTTTGGCGTTCTGTCCAACGCTTATCGGCAATGGGTTCTCCTGCCAAATTAATCACTGCATCAAAAGCATCAAAATCGGCTCCTGACGGCAGTGATGTTAGACAATGAATGTCGTGGCCTAAAATTCCGTAGGCTTTGTTCGGAGAGCGCGTGAGCACTGTTACATCGGATTGATGCTTTAAATGTTTAATCAGATGTCGGCCGATAAAGCCGGTGCCGCCAGTGACGAGTACTTTCATAGCTTAGGACCGTTACGCAGAGTCTTTATGATAGCTTAGACTCAAAGATACGGAGTCGGCAAAGCGTAGTGCGTGAGGTTTGTCGACTTCGACTTCAGCAAAGGCGACCCAAGGATGCTCTGATGCTAACGCTAAAATATCTGAAGTCAGCTTTTCGAGCAGTGAAAATCGGTTATTTTCAACCAACGCGATAATTTGTTTAGTAATTGTTCGATAGTTAAGAGCATCGTCCATGTTGTCAGAAGTGGTGGCGTTGTCTGCTGGATAGCTGATTTTCACATTCACAATAATGTCTTGCTTGTTTTTGATCTCGTCAGTATTGATTCCAATATAGGTGCGAAGTCTTAAATTCTTAATGCGTATAGTTGCGGTAGCGCCTTGCATAGTCAGCGGTTCTCTTTTTTGATAAATGAAGTGTACCTGTTAGTCGGTACTTGTTTTGTTGAGCTCTTTGAAAGAGCGGTTTAAGTCATATTTTTCATCTGTAACGATTTTTTCGAGCACTTGGATTCGTTGCTCTAATGACTTTATAGTTTGAGACTCGAGTTGTTCGAATTGTTTTTGTAAATCTGAGTTCGATGGATGCCTACGAGAGACAAGTATTTTTTCCAACAAACGGAGAAGGCCACCGCCCAAAAAAACGACAGCGACGATTAGGAAAGCTAGAGTAGTACCCTGCATAAAGCGTCATCCATGGCAAAATTAATTGCTCTAAAACTAGCACATATTCGCGTGAATTCAGAAGCTTTGTTGGTGCCGGTATTTACGTTATGAGAATGCAGTATAAGATCGGTATACTGACAATTACTTACCGAATCCTATGCAAGGAGCGTTGAATGTACTTTCGCAAACCCCTAACGGCAGTTGTCGTCGCATCGAGTTTATTTTTGAGTGCGTGTGAGCAGGCCCCTGTTCAGCAGCTCAAGTCGTTAGTGATTGAATTTCCAAGCCAAGACCTTGTTCAAATTACAATTCAATCCGAGAGCAACGAGTACCAATATCAATTCTCGCCTGAATTGCTATCGCAACCGGAACAACTCGCCGCACAGTTGAAACGTGTTCCAGACCCAATGCGCGATGAAGTGTTGGGAATGCTGGCCGATGTTGAACCGCCTGCACCAGAACCCATTTCTAAAGAGCTGAGTAGAAGCGTTGAGGCTTTTGAAGGTCTATTAAATGCAATGGGTGAAGATTTAGAAAGCCTCAATGTTCAACTCGACAATCACGGCAGTGAATATCAGTCTGAGCTCGAAAAGCACATGGGCCAATTGACTGAAGAAGCCAAACAAATGGCTCAAAAAGCTGAACAAGAAGCCAGCGGATTTATGAGTAAAATGAAGCGTGAGTATGTCAATCATATGGCCGAGATGATTGTCTCTGACGAGCTGACTGACGAGGATGTCAAAGTACTGGAGCAAGCCATCATCGAACGCTATAAGGCCCAAAAGAACGCCAAATAGGCGGTGACGTTGAGCACTAATCAAATGACAAGCAGAGTGAATATGAGACGTGTAGTAAAACTATCGACGTATGTACCCGCGTTGGTATTAATGAGCGGGATGTTATTTGCAGAGCAAGTACATAGCGCTGAAGAGCCGCTTGACCCCGAAGTAACAACGGGGGTTCAAACGCATCAGGTTGTGATTGGCGCTCAATCGATGGTGGTAACCGCAAACCCTCACGCCTCAAATGCTGCTGATGCAATGCTCAAAAACGGGGGCTCAGCAATGGATGCCGCAATCGCTGCGCAATTGGTCTTGGGGCTGGTTGAACCTCAATCCAGTGGCATTGGTGGCGGCGCTTTTTTATTGCATTACTCAGGTCCACAAAAACAATTAGTGACTTACGATGGTCGCGAGGTTGCTCCCGCCGCAGCTAAGCCAGACCGTTTCTTGCAAGACAATGGTAAACCCATGAAGTGGATAGAAGCACTCGTGGGAGGGCGTTCAGTAGGAGTGCCTGGTGTCGTTGCGATGCTTGAAAAAGCGCATAAAAGACATGGTAAGTTGCCGTGGACATCATTGTTTACCCCTGCTATTGAACTTGCAGAACAAGGATTTGAGGTCTCTCCGCGGCTTGCAGGGCTGTTGAGCCGACGTTACAACCCTGGATTGACCAAGATTGAACCGGCTGCAAGCTATTTTTATCCGGATGGAAAACCACTGCAAGCGGGCATTTTGTTGAAAAACCCCGAATTTGCTAAAACGTTGAGAACCATCGCGGCTCAGGGCGCAAAGGGATTTTATCAGGGCGAAGTGGCAACGGGCATCGTGAACACCGTGAGCAACTCACCGGCAAACCCTGGGGATATAACAGAAGCCGACTTGGCGTCTTACACTCCGGTCATACGTGAGCCTTTGTGCGGCCCTTATCGGCAATACAAGGTCTGCGGAATGGGGCCTCCAAGTTCCGGTGGCTTTGCCATTATTCAGCTGCTCGCGTTATTGCAAGACTTTGACATGAGCGGAATTTCCACATCAGATGTGCAAGCAAGCCATTTGTTTACTCAAGCCTCGCGCTTAGCTTTTGCTGACCGCGATTTTTACATTGCCGATCCAGACTTCATAGATGTTCCCACTGCAAAACTGTTAGCTCCTGAATACCTTAAACGCCGCGCTGTGTTGATTGATAGTGACAAAGATATTGGACGCCAAAAGCCGGGGACGCCTATTCAAATGAATCTAGCTGCGGGGGATACGCCAGAATTACCCAGCACAAGTCATGTAAGTATTGTTGATCGGTGGGGCAATATTGTGTCCATGACATCGAGTATTGAAATGGCATTTGGTTCAGCGTTGATGACCGGCGGATTCTTATTGAATAACCAACTGACAGACTTTTCTTTAGCGCCATCTCAAGGTGGCAGTTTGGTGGCTAATGCTGTTGCTGGGGGAAAGCGTCCGCGAAGTTCAATGGCTCCGATGATTGTTTTTGACGAGAAAAATTCACCTTTGTTGATCATTGGTTCGCCTGGGGGCAGTCGAATTATAGATTATGTGGCTCAAACGATATTGTCGGTGCTTGATGGTAAAGTAGGGGTTCAGTATTCCATTAATCTGCCAAAAATTACGAATCGCAATGATTACACAGCACTTGAAAAAGGACGCTGGTCGGAAGAAGCGGTCAACGAGTTTGAAAAGCGTGGTCATGTGGTCAAGCAGCAAGATTTAAACTCGGGCTTGCATGGCATTTTAAAAGTCAAAAAAGGTTGGCAAGGTGGCGCTGATTTACGCCGTGAAGGGTTGGCTATCGGTCATTAAACCGATAGCTTTGAATGAGTTATTAGCCATTTGAAGCGAATGGATCGGCCACTACTTTTTTGACCACCCATTGGCCCTGAAATTCTTGCGAGACAATGACAAACCGAACGTCTTTGTATACGCGACCATCAATGTAAGCGCTAAAGTGAAGCTCTACTTCCACATCATCGGTTAGTTTCCTAAAGAAGTCGGCACTACTGTTTTTGACTTGAATGTCCGGCGACTCGATTTCCATTCCTATCACGTGGCGTTTAATCGCGGTGACGTTGCGGTAATGGCTGAGCAAATCTTGTAAATCGGGGCCCGACACTTCCAGCGCTTTTTCTACATTGTCATCAACATAAATGGCAGTAAAGAATGCTAAAGCAACATCTTCAGGGTCAGTCGGTACTTTTTCTTCGGGTTCACCGCAGGCGAATAACACGGTCGTCATCATCAATAACGCAGCAGTTTTTAACCAGCTCATTGCTCTATCCAAATATGAAAAACGCCCAAACCTTACCATTAAAAAAAACCATTTCAAGATTTTCTTTTTGTATGTCAAAGGCTTGTCTAGAGTCATTTTTATGACCCAGCATTTATAGCCTAGCAGCAATCCAAGGAATGGGGGATTTATCGAATTGCATGCTTAATGATTGAGCAGAAGTATAAGCTCTAGAAGTATGACGCAGCGGAATGAGATCGCAGTATTGTATTGATGAAGCGGCTGAAATAAGACCTTTGATAAGGTTAATTTCAGCCGCTTTGAGGGCGTCAACTCGCTATATTTACGAGTGAACTTTGCTGTTAAAGCGACGATTCATAGGTTGTGACCATCGTTTGTAATTCTGCGACTCGCTCAGGGAAGCGATCAGCAAGATTTGTTTGCTCGGCAGGGTCGTCTTTCAAGTTAAACAGAAGCTCTTGTTCATTGTTTGGCGTTCTGCCCGACTTACCGTACACTGCCATCCCTGAGCGAATATATTTCCAGTCGCCTACACGCACTCCAGCAACTTTGTTTTTGAAATGAAGGAAGTTAGGGTGCTCTAAAGTGCTTTGTTTGCCTTCTAGATAGTCAGCAATGTTGTGCCCGTCAATTGTTCGCTTGGGTAATTCAGCTTTGGCGTAATGAGCGATGGTAGGGAGTAAATCCAATGCGCTGACGATCTCTGAGCTTTGCTGCCCTTGCTTGATCTTTGTTGGCCAGCTAATAATGGCAGGGACTCGAATTCCGCCCTCATAATTTGTGAATTTACCGTGACTAAATGGCCCAGCATTGCCGGCATGTTTACCATAGCCAAGCCATGGTCCGTTGTCAGAGGCAAACACTAAGATAGTATTGTCGCGCAGATCTTTGGCTTCTAAAAAGTCCATTAAACGCCCTATGTGATAGTCGATTTCTTCAACGGTGTCACCGTATAGGCCGCCTTTACTTTTGCCTTTAAATTCGGGGCTGGCAAATAGTGGGACATGGGGCATAGATGGCGTCAGATAAACGAAAAAAGGCGAATCATTCGATTGGTTGATGAAGTCGATGGCTTTATCGACGTACCGCTTACTCAAACTAGCCTGTTCTGCCGGGTATTCAATAATCTGTTCATTCTCAAATATAGGCACTAGCTCTTTAATGCCTGATTTTTTGATAAAAGCCCGTTTTTTGCCCGCTTTTTTGACCAGAGCTTGGTCTGCTTTTGCCTTGGCCAGATCGTAGCCCTGATGAAAGGTGACGTCCTCAGCAAAGGAATGGCTATGCCCGATAAACATGTCATTGCTAAACGGAATGCCATAGTAGTAGTCGAATCCTTGACCGGTTGGCAGAGACTCTTTTTGATCGCCCAGGTGCCATTTTCCAATAGCTGCGGTGGCATAACCTGCTTCTTTTAATACTTCTGCCATGGTTATTTCTGAAGGTTTCATACCTTTGGTGTCTGGGAAATAGACACCTAATACACCATTATTAACAGGAGCTCGCCCAGTCAACAAGGCCGCTCTTGATGCTGAACACACCGAAGAGGCCACATAAAAATCGTTTAACTGAATACCGCTTTGCGCCAACTCATCTAAACGTGGCGTGGCAATCGTTGTGGAACCATAGCTACTTAAGTCTTCCCAGCCCTGATCGTCGGTAAATACAATGATTACATTAGGTTGCTTGGCTTGCGCTATTGTACTGATTAAGGCCAACGACAGGCCTAGCGCTGCGATTGATGATTTAAATATCATCTGTCGAAAGCTCATGTTGTACTCCTACTAACAATGAAGGTGAAATTAATGACTTGCAATTCAATTCAGGCTCCCTAAAAGCACACTCATTGATCAAACAAGGAAAATTCAATATGAGAGCTACTATAAGGAGATTTGCAACCAACGACATGGTTGTAAAGGCTTTGCCTGTGGGGGGATTAGGCTAATTATTTCTATTTGGGACAGGGGCTTGGTTTTGCATGCTGATGAACATGGAAGGTTTGTATTTAATGCTCATCTTGGCAGCACTCGTCTTGTAGAAATCCAATGACATCTTGAAGTTGTTCAAAGGAAGCCACGCAATAAAGGGTGCGGCTTTCTCGTCGTTGAGAGATCAATTGTGCAGAAGCGAGGCTAGAGATGTGGTGAGAAAGAGTTGAACTGGGGATCGACAAGGCTTCTTGGATCGCTCCCACTGCAATCCCACTATGGCCCGCTTTCACTACTTTTTTAAAGATTTGCAACCGTGTGGGATGCCCGAGTTCTTTCAATGCTTTCGCAGCTTGCTCTAAATTCATCATCAACTCCATTCATATTATATTTCGATAATACCGGAAATATGTTGACAAAGTCACTCCTTAATTCTATGTTTCGATTAATCCAGAATTATCGTTAGGTGGTAATGTGTCCAACTTCAATATTGACGCTACAGCGGTGGCAGATACTCTCAATATGTTTGCTTTTTTGGCAGTCGAACTGACGGCCCTATTTTTGCTCATCAGCTTTTTAGTGGGAGTCTTGCAAGATAAAATATCGCCCAATAAAATCAAACAAATACTCAGTGCTCAGCATGGCAAAGGCTATGTGATTGCTGCATTTCTGGGGGCGATAACGCCATTTTGTTCGTGCTCTACAATTCCTTTTCTAAAAGGGCTTTTAAGAGCGAAAGCGGGCTTCGGTACCATGATGGTGTTTTTGTTTGCTAGTCCGCTGCTTAATCCTATTATCATCGGCCTATTTGCTGTGACCTTTGGTCTTCAAGTGACTCTTTTTTATTTTGTCATGGCCATGGGGATTTCGCTGTTCGCAGGGTTTACATTAGAGAAATTAGGTTTTGAGAAATATGTAAAGCCTGATGCGTATGTTGAGCCTAAAGCCACTTGTGGCGGTGGTTCGTGCGGCTCACAAACGGTAGAAGTAAGCAAATACCGTCGTATTTGGAACGCCACTTGGTCTGACTTTAAATCGGTTTTGCCTTATTTGATTGGCGGAATCGCATTGGGTTCGTTGATTTACGGCTTTATGCCTTCGGAATTTGTTGCTCGTGTAGCGAACAGCGATAATCCCTTTGCGGTGCCGGTTGCAGCTATCATTGGCATTCCATTGTACATTCGTGCAGAAGCTGTCATTCCACTGAGCGCAGCGCTTGCCGCAAAGGGGATGAGTTTGGGAGCGGTAATGGCACTAATTATTGGTAGCGCTGGGGCAAGTTTAACGGAAGTCATTTTGCTCAAATCTATTTTTAAGAATGCGCTTATCGTCGCCTTTGTCGCGGTTATCGTGACCATGGCTATCAGTGCGGGCTATCTGTACAGCTTCATTTTTTAAGAAAAAGATGAACGTCTCGAAAACCGGTGAACTCATGGCATCGCCGATTATTACGAATGACTGATCCACTCGATTTTGCGTTAAGGCATTGCTCACGCAGTACAGCTCTCAAGACAACAAGCGATACCAAGAACTGAAGGGAATTATGAAGAAGGGACTCATTATTTTTGCGTGGATATCTATATTAGGCAGTGTTGGTGACGCTTTTATCGCCTTGTATGGGGGATTCTTGGTCGCGTTTGTTCCATCCGTAGAACTCAATATCAGTGTTGAGCAGCTGATCAAAAATCACATCTATCCCTTATATTGGGTCAAGCAAGTTGCTATTTATGTATTGCCAAGTACGGTTGTTGTTTGGTTGTTTGAGCTACCCGCTCTGGTTTACTTTCCTGTGAGGGTGGTTTCAAGCATTTTCATTGGCTGGTGGGTTCTGCGTATCGCAAACAAGATACCAGTAACATAAGTCATATAGCCGTTAATCCAAGCCATGCTTTGAGCTCTTGTCGATTACTTTGCGCTGAGCATTTTAGCTTTTTAAAGTGTTTCTTAGCTCGATTGGAATAGTGTCTATCGCGCCAAAAATTCCCATAGTTCATGGTCAATTCGCGCTACAATCATGCCTATTGATGAGCCTTGTGAAATCGGCATAGTTGTGGATAGTGCCCGATAGGAATTTTTGTGGATTTAGTTTTTGTTGATTTAGAAACAACCGGAGGGGTGGCACAGCGTGACCGCATTACCGAAATTGCAGTGGTCAGATACCGGGATGAGGCGGAAGTGAGCCGCTGGTCGACGTTGGTGAACCCAGAGCAAACATTAACTCCCTTTATTCAGCGACTAACGGGCATCACTGATGCAATGTTGGCCACGGCTCCTTTGTTTGCAAATGTTGCAGATGAAATTCGGGCGCAACTCGAAGGTGCTATTTTTGTGGCGCATAATGCTCGGTTTGATTACGGCTTTTTGAAATCTGAATTTCGCCGATTGGGTCAGCATTGGCAATCAAAAAATTTATGCACTGTTAAATTATCTCGGCACATATATCCTCAGTTTAAAAAGCATGGTCTTGATCAGCTCATAAAGCGTCATGGTTTAGCCTGTGATGCGCGGCATAGAGCTTTGGGCGATGCGCTTGCTACATTGATGTTTTACCAACATGCGTGTGATGAATTGGGGCTCGAAGTGATCGAGACAGCGGTGAATAAATTGATTCAGCGCCCTGCGTTGCCGCCCAATTTACCTGCGGACGAACTAGACAGTCTGCCCAATAGTGCCGGCGTTTATCGCTTCTGGGGAGAGGAGGGCGCGTTATTATATGTGGGTAAAAGTATCAATATTTATCAGCGGGTGATGAGTCATTTTCAAGACGACCACCGGTTACACAAATCTCAACGACTTTCACAACAACTATTCCATATCGACTTTACCCAAACGGCCGGTGATTTAGGGGCACAATTGCTCGAGCTGAAAGAAATAAAATCACTACAGCCCATTCATAACCGAAGAAGCCGAGCAGCGAAGGAGTTAAAGACCGTTCAGTTACTTGAAAATGATGATGGCTATTTAAAAGCCCACATTGTTTCGAGTATTGATAGCAGCAATTTGAACCAATTTTTTGGCATTTTTAAAACCGTCAAGGAAGCTGAAAAAGCGATAAAAGGGCTGTGTCAGTCCTATCAACTGTGCCCGCAGTTGTGCGGACTTGAGCAAGGGCAAGGCGCCTGTTTCAGCCGTCAACTGGATAAATGCAAAGGAGCCTGTGAATCACTCGAAGCTGCGGTAAATTATAATGTAAGAGCGCAACTAGCGTTTCAAGGATTAAAGTTAAAAAGTTGGCCGTGGGATGGCCCAATCGCGATTCATGAACATGACGATTTTACAAACATATCAGCCAGCTACGTGATTTGGAATTGGATACATATGACCACAGTGTCCAATGAACAAGACCTATTTGAATGGGTCGAAAATAATGCACACGATAGCCTTGAACATGTGTCATTTGATAAAGATTGCTATCAGTTGTTGCAACGATATTTATTCAGCGGGAAAAACAAGCCTCAGGTCACATTATTGAATGTACAATAAATCGCAGATATTCAGGCTTATGGACGATTGTGTCTACCTTCATTGAGAGTCTGGCCGATTTGCACTTAAGCAATTGATTTCATGGTTTAGCTCGTAGAATTTGGCGGTAACGCGCAGTAATTCCTGCTGAAAACACGAAAGAAAAATTCATGAAAATACTCCCACTTTGGAAACCCGTGGCAATCACCGCGGCGCTGGCCTTAAGCGCAAGCTATGGTCTTGTTGCATGCTCAAACGATCAACGCATTGCTGAGTTTGAATCTGCCCCAAAAACCACCCCCGTTGCAGAGCGGCCTCCTTTGGGCTGGAATAGTTTTGATGCCTATGACAGTCGAATTAACGAAGAGCAATTTAGAGCAACGGTTGATTTTATGTCGGATCACCTCGTTGATAAAGGCTGGGAATACGCAGTCATTGACTACATTTGGTGGAACCCTGAGCCGGGAGCTTACAACACCCCTGAGAATTACACGCGCCGGGTCGGTCATCCCAATGTACGGTTGGATGAGCATGGCAAAATGACGCACCCTGAATTGGTTACGATGGACGAGTTTGGACGATTATTACCTGCAGTTGAGCGCTTTCCTTCAGCGGCAAACGGAGCTGGCTTTAAGCCCTTAGCCGATTATGTTCATAGCAAAGGCATGAAGTTTGGGCTGCACATTATGCGCGGTATTCACCGCTTAGCGTATGAAAAGAATTTGCCAATTAAAGGTGCGTCAGTCACTGCTCAACAAATTTCAGATCCGAATGACCAAGCGGGTTGGCTCAACAATACCTTTGGTGTGGACGCTCGGAAAGAAGGCGCGCAGGCTTATTATGATTCAATTTTTGCGCTGTACGCTTCATGGGGTGTCGACTATGTGAAAGCCGATGACATGATGGGGTCATGCGGAGCACCATTTTATGGTTACGCCAAGGGCGAAATTGAAATGATGCATACCGCTATTAAGAACAGCGGCCGCGATATGATACTGAGTTTGTCATGTGGTGAAGCACCTATTAGTCAAGCTAATCACCTGAAGGAAAATGCCACCATGTGGCGTATTTCAGCAGACTTTTGGGATCGTTGGGATGATTTGAAACGCAGTTTTGAGCTGCTCGATAAATGGACGCCATATGCAGGCCCAGGTCACTGGCCCGATGGCGACATGATTCCTTTTGGACGCATCTCTTTAGACAATCGTCCACATGGGCCAGAACGCCTGTCTAACTTTACTGAAACCGAACATTATGCCCTCATGAGTTTGTTTTCGATCGCGCGTTCACCTTTGATTATTGGGTCGGATTTATTATCAACACCGATTGAAACCATTGAAACCTTCTTTGGCAATGAAGCTATCTTAGCGGTGAACCAGTATGGTGAAAACAGCCGCCAAGTTGTGCGTATAGATGATGATTACGCCGTTTGGATTTCAGAAGATAGTCTGAGTGATGACTATTACATTGCACTTTTCAACCTGTCTGAACAAACGCAAGAAGTCACGTTTGAGTACAAGCATGAAGCGCTTGAAGGACGTTTTCAAATCACTGAGTTGTGGGAAGGCAAAGAGTTGGGGCAGTTTAGTGAACGCTTTAGTCAGAGCTTGCGCTCGCACGAAGGGCGTGTGTATCGATTGAAGTCGGTCTCATCGCACTAGTCGGTGAGTTGGGAAAAGGAGCCTGCGGGCTCCTTTATTTAATTCCGAATGAGGAATGAGTAATATAAATCTAGCGATTGCTCTAAGCCAGAAACGGACTCTAACCAGAGTTGATTCAGAATATAGAGCCTCACGGTTACCTCATTCACGGGCTCGAACACACCGATTCCATATTTCAAAAAGATGCGTTTACCTATGTAACCACTAATGGTGACTTGGGTTTCGTCACCATCACCCTCAGTGTCGAGTGTGACATCAGAAATGCCGGGTAATTTTTCAAATGACTCCCCTAAGCCTAGCGATGATGCTGCCGATACACCCACCGCAGCGGCAGCGCCCAAGGTGCCATTGCCGCCTTCGCTGTCGAGACCTCGGCCTCTGACAATGTAAGACAAAACTTCTTGTTGCTCCATTGCCGGGTCTGAGTAGAAGGTGATTTTCGGGTGTTCAGCATTGCCCGTGACATGAAGACCCGCGGTGATACTCTCAGCTTTAATGTAACGGCTGGCTCGCACATCCAATTGTGCTGAATCAGGTGCGCCATTAAAGCGCACAATCGACTCAGGTTCGATGGTTAAACGCTGACCATACGCGGCAAATTTTCCGTCGACAAGAGACATATTTCCGAACATTTGGAGAGGGAGGCCGAGGCTTTGGCGAACTTCAATTTCGCCTTCAACTCTAGAACGGAGTCCAAAGGTATCAATTTTAATCTTTTTGCCGAGCACTATATTGATGCGCATATCGAGCTCAGAATCGATCTTGTCTCTATCTGCATCCGAAGAGTCGACAAATACAACGTCGTCACTGAGCTCAACGCCCGAGGATTCCAGCTTTGAAATAATAATTTCAGCTTGAGGAACGGTGACATCACCGCGCAACTTCGCCAAACCATTTTCATAGGTAAATGTCAGATCAGGAGAGACCCAAACGACCGATTCTGGTGGGATCAGTACTTCTAATTGGTCTCCCTTGATGGCGGCTTTCGCCTGCAGATCGTCTTGCCAGTTGGTCGATGCGTTGGACGTTGCACTGCCTCCTCCAATCTCAAATGTAGCATTCATCGCTGCATTCAGACCATTGAAGGTTAAGTTCAAATTGAGGTCTTCAAGGAGAGTTGGATTCGATAAAAGTTCGACCATCCCTGAGGAAATGTTGGCGCTGCCATTGATTTCTGGTTTGTTGAGCATTCCGCCCAGTTTGATGTCTGCGTTAAGCGTACCATTCATTTTGTCGACATCTGGGAACATATGTCGAAATTGTCCCAGTTGGTATTGAACTATTTTCAGTTGGCCGTCGAGCGTTTTGTCGTCGTTGTGCAACATTGATGCAGCCAACTGCAATTGTTTGTTGGCGTTGTCATCAACCGATAGTTCGATACGACTCACGTCTTCTTCAATAGATGCCTTGATGTGGAGCCGGTCTACTGATACTTCATGCGCCGTGTCGTCAATGAGGCTACTGTAGGTGACTGAAATATCATTCGAGTCTAATTCAAGCAAGGCTGTGGGCTCGTGCTCAGGGCTCCATTGAGCGGAAAGGTGGCCTGTAGCAATGCCCGATAAATCGTAGTCATCGTTCATCATGAATTGGGCTATGTCACCCGCTTCAATATTTAGACTTAAATCAAGATGCCCTTCTTCGCCAAGCTTTGTTGGTTTATCGAGGCAAATTTGACTTTCATTAGCTCGCCAACAGTGAGCGCTAATTGCGATGCTGGCCGGTGAAGTATCAACCGTTAAGTTGATGGGTATTGCAGCTTGCCATTGCCCAATGTCTGATCCCAAATGAGCGGTTGGAATTTGTCCTGTCCAGCGTTCCTGGGTGTCATGCCATTGACCATTTAACTCAATATTTGATTGAAGCTCACCACCATTGGTCAAAGTCAATTGGTGTTGCTTCGCATTGCCAGATAACTTGAGTTCAACATACTCCATATCGAGTTGCTGATAGGCCATATGAGGCACAGTGAGTGTTGCGTTAGATTGGTGCTGCAGCGTAGGCTGGTAATCGGCATGTAGCTGGGCTTGTTCTATCCATAGCCCTTCATAGGCAATATCTTTGACTAAGCCTGTGAGTTGTAAATTGGGGGTATCGTATTGGCCGTTAATTTTTAGAGTGAGATCGGCACTTCCCTCGAGATTGGCATCAATTTCCTCGAGATTTTGACTCTTGGCTTGAGCGATAACATTCCATTGGTCAGCCACTGCGCCATTAATCGCCACTTCACTACCAGCGTAATGAATTTCAAGGTCATCGATTTGTCCGCGCCAGTGGCTGTCTATATCGACCTTGCCTTGCGCAGAAAAGGGCTTCGATAAAAATTCGCCATTCACATCAAGTGGCAAGAAGCGCAAGCGCCATTGCTCATCACTGAAGTTTCCTTGATGTTTGACTTGGCCACTGAGCGTTGTGTGAGTGGCGAACCCGAATTTTGGCAGTAATAAATTGGTGAACTGTGTATCCACCACCCATTGAATGTTTTCGCCATAACTGACCTCGGCATGGCCTGTCGCTCCTCCAGAATGGTCTGGGTAGGCCAATGAAAAATGGTCTAGTGTTACGGTCTGGTTTTGATGTTGACCTTTGGCTTCTAGCTTCGACACGATGTTGAGATCATCCACACGCGTTGAAACTTCTGCGTTGAGCTCAAATCTTTGCTGGTGGAGAGTGCCCGAAGCATTGCCATTGACTTGCCGGTAATCAACAGGGGGCTCAATGCCTTCTGGCCAAATCATTTGGTCTCCGGCGAGCGATATCCGAAAGGGGACTGATGGGTCGGTTAATACTGCATCGCCATTAATCGTCCAGTGCAGGTTTTTCTGCTCATGAGCGGCAACAATCAATTCGTCGAGACTGCCATCAATCGTCACCTGCCATTCACTATCAGTGAGGACCTTAAATTCCGGTACATGCTGCGGTGCGAGGCTGATATCAAGCTGCGTAGGGTAGGGATGGCTCAGTGTTGAATGCCCAGATATTTGAGCGCGTCCGAACACCGAATGTGTCGCCGAGATTTGATTGACCTCGACTTGAATTTGTTGCCAGTTCGCATCGATGGAAATATTGCTAAAGTCATCGGGTTTTGCATCATCCATGGCAAATCGAAAGGTATTGGCTTGTACGTTTGGCAGCAATAAATTGAGCGGTAAATAGGTGTCAGGCACATGCGCCAGTAACCACTCATCATCTTTATCGGTGTTTGTCGATTCAACTATTTCAATGGTTTTGGGTGGGCTCGCTTTGTCTGATTGAATTGCGCCAAGGTGCACAAGCCCATCGTCAATAATTGCCCGTCGAATGTCGATAGTGTCATCGTGCAGGTAAGCTTCGACTTTGGCGTCAGTCCATTCGATTAATATGTCGTAAATCTCGAGGCGGCCTTGTTCTACATGGCCATTTTCAATTGAAATAACCAGTGGCAGTTCTAATAGATAGGGT
This sequence comes from Echinimonas agarilytica, assembly GCF_023703465.1. Lineage (NCBI taxonomy): Bacteria > Pseudomonadati > Pseudomonadota > Gammaproteobacteria > Alteromonadales > Echinimonadaceae > Echinimonas > Echinimonas agarilytica. The sequence continues at coordinate 528,538 of NZ_JAMQGP010000002.1, forward strand.
TCGTCGCTGTTGTCTGCTAACGAAGCGTCGGGATTATTGTTTACGCCGATCGGTTCTGAGCTTTGATTGTCGTTATGCTCACTATTGTTATCGTCGTCAATCAGGAATAAATCGAGGCGTTGTGCTTGTACATCGTTTACGCAAATTTCGCCCTTTACAGAACACCATGGGTTCCAGTCGAGCATGACATCCTCGATATCAATGACTAAAAAACCAAGATCGAGATGAAAGTGATTGAGTTCCACGCGTTGGTTTAGTTTGCCACTTTTAAAGTCGATTTCGACCATTGGAACAACAGCATTGGCGATATTGGCTGCCAACCGACTGCCAAACTCGGTCGATACCAGAACCGCCAATAAAACGAGGGTACTGAATAACGGATAAAACAGAATTCTGCCCAGGGTGCGCCAACTCATAATTCGGCTCCCATGCTAATGTGCAAGCGCCAAGGAGGATCGTCTTCACTGATTCCGTATCCCACTTCTACTTTGATCGCGCCGACTGGCGACATCCAGTGCACACCGCCACCGACGGAATAGGCGGCCTCAATGTCGGTTTCAACGTCGTCGAAAGCATTACCAAAGTCACTGAATGTCACCACCCGCCATTTTTCGGTGACGTAATATTGATATTCTAGGCTCCCCACCGCGAGGTATCGGCCACCAATGGTGATCGTTTGGTCTTCGCCTTCAGCATCGACATAGTCAATACGAGGGCCGAGAGATTGATATGAAAAGCCACGAATACTTTCATCACCACCGGCATAAAAACGTAACGAAGGTGGCACATCGGATAATTCACGATCTTCGTTGTAAGAAGCACCGAAATTGGCGCGCGTGACCAGCCGATGTTTTTCTGCAAAGCGATTGACCCATTTAAATTGTGCTTGAGCTCGAACAATGGTGGCATCCGAACCGAGTTCTTCTCCGGCCATTTCCATCAAATAGATTTGGCGAAAACCATGCTCAGGATCTAACGGATTACCGCGACGGTGAAGCTTAGATAATGTAATGCCTGGCAATATGAATTCACCGCGGTTTCTGTCTTCGAGCACGTCCCAGCGTTCTTGTAGGTAACGTACATAATATTGCCGTACCCATCCGTCATTGACGGTATTGCGACCGATCAATGCAGTATACATAGTGCTGTCTAGATCAGCATATTCGTTACTTTCAACACCCAAGCCAAACTGTAAAACATCGTTTGTTGGGTGCTCTAGTGGCACATTGTAACGAAACCGCAGATAGGGGTTTACCTTGGAGTATTCGAGCTTGGTTTCTTGGGAGTGCCCATATTTATTAATTTTGGGCGTACGCCAAGTGGTTGAAACGCGGCCTTTTGAATCGGTAGAGTAACCCACACCCAAGTCGACTTTATGGCGTGGCGCTGGCGTGAGTTCGACCCTGACAGGAACTATGTTATCACTGCGTTCATCAATTAGAGGTAATACTTTTATACTAGAAAAATAACCACTTTCGGCAAGTTCGCTATTCAGTTTATTGAGTTTTCGGCTTCGGTAAGGAGAGCCTGGTTCAAAATCGACCATTTGATACAGTAGGTCGGACTCCAGATCGGTTCCCACAAATGTGACCTCTCCAAGACGATTTCGCGGGCCGCTGTCGTACTCTAGAAAGACCTTTGCAGTATTGTTGTTTCGATTGACTTCAATTCGGCTTTGAGTCAGTTTGCTGTCGAAAAAACCTAAATTTAAACCGCGACTTAGGAGCTGAGACTTTACTTCGTTGTACGCGCCATGATTAAGGCGTTTACCCACGATTAATCCAGACTCTTGTCCAATTTTTTTAAAGCCACGGTGGTCTTTGGCTTCACCCAGAACTCGAATCGACACTTCCGTCAAGGTGGTTTCAGGGCCCGGATGAACGTGCAAGGTTAGATGCCAAACCTTTTTAGATTTATCTAAATCTAACTTTACCGAAGAATGGTAGTAACCAATGGCTTGCATGGCTTTTTCACTGGCAGAGCGAGCATTGAATATAAAGCTTGCGCGTAATTGCTCGGTCTCTGGCACCTTCCCTAGATAAGCGCGGATATTGGCCGATTGCTGCTTGTCTGTCCCTTTGATACTAACGGTAAGAATTTCAGCGAATGCTGACGTTGATGCGACAAGGACGATGAAAAAAATGAAACCGCGAAGCAGCACTGCATCTCCAATCCATATTGATGATTTTTAGTATAAGCGCCGATTGTAGTTGCCCTCACCACAAATTCATATCTTTAGTTTATGGTTAGAGGATTGAATGTAAGCGTCGGAATGCGGAGCTCTAAGCACTACGAATTTAACTTTAGTTTAGTTTATATTGATTAAGGAATTGAATTCCTATGGATTATTAGTTAATTCGACAAAAATATTTAATGTTCAGCTTGGGTTCAGTATGCCGTTGTTAAGCTCTCTCTCGTCAAAATAACACAGCCAGAGAGGGCTAAAAACATGATGAAGAAAATCGCCTTAATCGCAGTACCAGCAACATTCTTACTTGGCGCAAATGTGGCGCAAGCTTCCGATAATAGCTGGTTTGTAGGTGGCGCTGCTCAGAAGCAGATGAGCAAAAGCGAACAGACTCCAATGGCTCAAAACCCAATGTTGGGGCAAGATTTTAGTTCAAAAGACCGCGACTGGGGTTTTGAACTCAAAGCAGGTAAATATTTAGGTGCAAATGATGAGCATCGTGTGACGATGACTTACACCAACACCGATGGCGGAAGCACGTATGGTGACTACGAGCAACAAAACTTTTTAGCATCGTACGACTACTTGTATAGCCTGAGTGCCGACAACCGCTGGCGTGCCTTCGCTGGTGTAACTGCGGGTATGGCTCATACCAAATTTGATGGCGCAGACAGCGCAAACGACTTTGTGTACGGTGCTCAAGTCGGTGTGAACTACCGCATCACTGACAACTGGGAAACTGAATTAGGCTATCGCTACTTGAAGCAAGACTTCAGTGCTACGGCGTCAAACGGCGACAAGTTTGAGTTGGACCGCACAGAACAAGTCTACTTAGGCGTGAATTACCGCTTCTAAATAAAGCGTTTCTAGTCTCAGAAAAACCTCGGCTTGTCCGAGGTTTTTTCGTTCTAAGAGTTTTAAATTAAACTTGTATTGAGGTCGCGAAGAGCAAACCCGAACAATTGCACTTTTTAGCGCTCTGATAAAATTGTGTTCGATTTATGCCAAATCATTGTATTCTTGTGTCAGTTGTTTGTTGATCAGGCTAACTGCAGATGAGCCAGCACTGCTGATACCTCACACATTATTTCGTGAGTTGGAATCGCATACTGAATTGGAATTCAGCTAATGTTCAGCCTTACTCCTGTACATTAGTCGTAACAGCAAGTTGATGTTTATTCATTCATTTGTAACTTTTCTTGAAATGGCGTTGGCATATGACTCAAGTGTATGTGCGAAAGTCGATTAGGGCCCCAATATGTTGATTCTAGTTGTTGAAGACGATCAAATTCTTAACCACCACCTCACCGTTCAACTGCAAGATGCAGGCAACCAAGTTCACTCAGTGGGCACAGCAAAAGAAGCGCTATTTTTTGCAGAACAATATCCAATCGAATTGGCCATTGTTGATTTGGGATTGCCGGATGGCGATGGTGTGCAATTGATTAAGAAGTTTCGCGATCAGAATATGCCGTTCCCAGTGCTTATTTTAACTGCTCGCACTGGGTGGCAAGATAAAGTTGACGGACTTAACGCGGGAGCCGATGATTATTTGGTAAAACCCTTCGAAATGCCTGAACTTTTGGCGCGTTTAAATGCGTTGGCGCGGCGCAGTGCTGGGTATGTGAAAGCGGAAGTTTTGTGTGCTGGATTAACCATGAACTTGCTGAGCAAACAGGTATTTGTGGGCGAAACACCGTTAGAGCTCACAGCGTTTGAATACCAAATTTTAGAGTACTTTGTGCGACATCAAGAACAAGTGATCTCGAAACAACGTTTAATTGATACACTTTACAAAGACGGTGAGGGCGACAGTAACACGATTGAGGTGTTGATTAGTCGGCTTCGCAAAAAGCTGGCGGCAGTATTACCCGAGCCTCCCATTCATACTATTCGCGGACAAGGTTACAGACTCACGAACCCATGATCATAAATCGCTCCCTATGGCTACGCACCTTCTTGGTGTCGATGGTAATTATCGCGGCAGTGACGCTGACGTTGGCGCACGTGTCTTATCGAGATAAAACACAAAGCTATGTTTTAGAGTATGGGAGTGATTTGCTTGAACGCTTGCCGATGGTGATTGAAACCATGGTTGGGCAGGGCGTGAGCTTTGAAGACCAATTACGCAACGTGATGCCACTCGAAGGCTACATGGGGGCGTTGTGTGATGAGCAAGGTAAAGTTATTTGGAAATCTGTACAAGCACGACCCTATGAGCTTGAGGGGCTGTGTGAGAAAGTGCGGGAGAATGGCGATCCCGGTCGTTTAGCTCTGCCGGTTGATTTGGACAACGGTAAGCTCTTTTTTGCTTATGTGTTGCCGGGAACATTTAATGGCGTCAAAGGAGATTTCATCGCATTACGTGACGGTGCCCAGTTTGAAAATTGGCAAAGTGCCGCTGTTGAACGCTCACTGATTGTGATTATCTTATTTTTATTTGGCGCTGGTTTCTTGTTATTTGCCACATTCAGATGGGCAATGAGACCGCTTAAAACACTAGAATCTGAATTACATCAACTGGATGAGCAAGAGAAACAAAAGCTCACCGAATCCTATCCTTGGGAACTGCAACCTGTGGTGTCTGCGCTCAACGCTATGGTGAGCGAGAACACGCATCGCTCCCAGCGCTACAAACACAGCCTAAATGATTTAGCGCATAGTCTGAAAACGCGTTTGGCGGCAATGAATGTGATCTGCCAAGAAGCCACTATGCCAGTGCAAATGAAAAAAGAAGTCCTGTCGAATTTAAGCCAAATGGATGCCATGGTGCAGTATCAGCTTCGCCGCGGTTTAGTGGGGCAAGCGGTACTGAGTAAACAAGCCACACCACTCGATGAAGTGGTTGAAAATTTGCAAGTTCTGTTGCAAAAAATCTACGCAGAAAAACAAATTAGCTTTGAAGCCCGAATTTCTAAGAGCGACGCAGTCCCCATGGCTAAAGACGACTTGATGGAAGTGATAGGTAACTTGTTGGATAACGCGTTTCGTTATGCAATATCCAAAGTTATTGTGTCGCAAGAGCCTTTGGAAAATGGCGGTGTACTCATTTCTGTTGAAGATGATGGGCCTGGTATTGAACAAGACCGCCGAGTTGATATTTTTCAACGTGGTGTTCGCTTAGATGAAAAGCCAAGTGGACAGGGGATCGGACTTGCAGTGTGTGCCGATATTATTGAAAGTTATGATGGCACAGTGAGGGTTGAAGAGTCTGAGTTAGAAGGTGCTCGATTTGTGATTGAGCTATTACCGCATGATAATTGGTGGCAAGAGCCTTAATCCAAAGCCGCATAAAAAACGCCGAATATACGGCGTTTTTTATGGGTGCAATGTAACGGTTAATGTGCCTCGTGCGCAGGACATGTTGGCATGTGCGTGTGTAGCTTGCTAATGCCCCAGGTCATGCCCGAAGGTGACATGTCGCTGCCTTCATGTTCAAAGTAAAAGTGGCCTCGCACACGATCTCTGTGGCCCACCTCATTCATGGTCTTGGTCTCGTAGATGCGACCATTAATCACCACCATTTCGACTGAATCTGTGTAGCGTACATCCTCAAGCGGGTTTTTAGATAAAATGACCAAGTCTGCGAGCTTGCCAGATTCGATTGAACCTAACTCATCACCCATGCCTAGGTATTCTGCGCCATTGAGGGTAGCTGCACGTAACATCTCCATGGGTGTGAAGCCACCTTGCGATAGCATCCACATTTCCCAGTGATAAGCCATGCCTTGCAACTGCCCATGAGAGCCAATATTGACTTTTACGCCGAGGTCGCTCAATTGCTTCGCAGCGGCGGCTACTTCTTGATAGTAAAAGTCAGTTTCGGGCAATTTAAGGCGGCGCATTGAACGGGCGCGTAATTCCGCTCCAGAGGTGTACTTCGACAGCAATGGATGTTCCCAAACATTGTCGTGTTGGTACCAATAGAATTCGCCATTAATACCCCCATAGTTCACTACCAGAGTTGGGGTGTAACCCACATCATTTGCAGCTGCCCAAAGTTGTTGCACATCGTTATATAGCGGTGCGATCGGAAGGTTGTGCTCGACGCCCGTTGAACCGTCGATGATCTGTGTGAGGTTGTTATAGAAAGTCGATCCACCTTCGGGGTATACCGCAATACCCAACTGCCTTGCCGCTTCAATAATTTGCTGGCGTTGATCGCGACGGGGTTGGTTATAGCTCTTAATAGAAAAGGCACCTTGAGCTTGTAATCGTTTGAGGTGCAGTAGCGCGTCATCAAGGCTATTAATTTCTACTTTGTAGTCGCCACCTGCACCATAGATAATGCCACCGGTTGAAAATATACGTGGCCCAACCATCAAGCCGGCTTTTACCAATTCAGCTTGGCTGAATACTGTTTCAGTATTTGCTGAAGGATCGTGAGTGGTGGTCACGCCAAACGCTAAGTTGGCGTAGTAAGCCGGATTTGTCTCGGCTAGCGGAGAACTTTTAAAGTGATTAACATGGGCGTGAGTGTCGACAAAACCGGGCACAATTGTTTTACCGTTTAAGTCGAATACAATGGCATCCGATGGAATTTCTATACCTTCACTTGCGCCTACACTGACGATACGGTTGCCGTCGGTGATAATAGTGCCTTGCTCGATTACATTGTCACCTTGCATGGTGATGATGCGAGCGTTGGTATAGGCAACGGAGCCCTCTGGTTTATCTTGTTTGGTTGTAAATTCAACAACACTTTCAGATGTTTCATGGTTTTCTAGGTTATAGCTATAAATCGTATTTCCGAGCCCCCAATGCAGTGCCTTGTTGGAAAAGTGCAGGTAGTTGCCTGCAGCGTTGTCCATTGCTGTGACTGCAATTGATTCAATTTTTGCATTTAAGTCGAGTTCAGTGCCTGTTTGAACGTAGGGTACCAAGTAAACTTTGAAGCCATCTTGAATGGCCATGTATTGCCCATCTAAGCTAAGCGCTACAAATTGAGTCGAACCTAAACTAAATGCATCTTGGGCATCTCCGCCCGTTATCGCGTAGCTGACTAACTTTTTATCTTTGTTGTGGCCTTGCATCACCCACACGCGTTCACCGTCGGGTGAAAACAGCGGTTGGCGACCTTGGCGCGTGACAAAGTGAGCGGTGCGATCACCTACATTTTGCCAATAAATTCCCGGCTCTGTGCCGTGGAAGTAACCGCGAAGATTATTACCCCCTGCACGTTGGTATACGACTTTTCGGCTATTTGCAGAAAATTTAGGGTTGAGGTAGTGACCCGGCTTTTCAGTCAGGCGAGCTGGTTTTGATATACCGCGTCGGCCTTTAAATGTCGCGACGTACACATGGCCATAATCATCATCGCTCCAACTGGTAAAAGTGATTTTTTTACCGTCGGGGCTGAATGAAGGTGCGTATTGAAAGCCATCTAAATTGGTGAGGCGCTTTACTTTTCCACCCTTGGTTGACTGAATGTACAGTTTGCCCAATGCATGGAAAACGCGATAAGAGCCGTTGGGGGAGGTGGTAATGTCACGGATCATTTTGACATCAAAGTTGTCAGAGTCGATCACCGGTTTTGCTTTTACGGCATGAGTGAGTGTCATGTCCACATCAGCTTCAAATGCGATATCAGCAACACGTTGACTATCAATATCAATGTGTTGAATTTTTCCGTCAGCCCAAAACACCAATGATTCGCTGTCTGGAGTCCATGCAAAATTGGCATACACACCAAAAATTGCCCAGGCCTCTTGCTGATCGTGATTGAGCTTGCTGTAGAGCGCTTTTTGCTCTCCGCTTTGGCGATCGTATAAATACAATACGGTTTCCATATCGACTCGTTTGACGAATGCGATGTATCGGCCATCAGGAGATACCGTTGGACGAGCAGCTCCGCCTGCGCCTGAAATCAAGGTAATCGTTTCACCCGTTTTTAAATCTTTGCGCTTAATGCTGTAAATGCCTTTATGCGGGTCTTTATTGTACTGAAAGTAAGGCCCAGCAGTGGTGTCCTGAGAATAGAATAAATAGCGCCCATCAGGGGAGACCGAGGGCTCATTGACATCTTGCTGTTCATTGGGTTGTTTTGTGAGTTGAATGCCTTTGCCTCCGTCTGTACGGTACAGCCACATTTCTCCGGTACCGAGCGAACGGGTACCTGTGAAATGTTTACGAGCAATCACCGACTTGCCATCTGGCGTCCAAGTAGGGTTGGTCAGCAACCTAAAATCTTCGGTGGTTAATGGGGTTTCTTCGCCGGTCTCAATATTCATTAACCAAACGTTGTGAGCACCGTCGCGGTCGCTGATATAAGTCAGCGTTTTTCCGTCTGGGGAAAACTTGGGCTGCACTTCCAAAGCGGTTGATGTGGTCAAACGTACGGCTTTGCCGCCATCAATAGGCAACAGGAACAAATCGCCCAGTAGGTCGAATACGATTTGCTCGCCGTCTGGGCTAATATCTAAATTTAACCAAGTCCCTTCGTTCGTCGAGAAATTGAGCTGATGGGTGGAACCGCTAAAGGGTGTAACGGATTCTTCTGCCGGAGCTTCTTCCGGCGCCGCAAAAACTGCGGGAGTGATGGTAAGCGTTATGAGCAACGCGCCTGTGGCTTTAGCCAGCAGAGACTTGAACATGGGTATTCCTTGGTAGTTTGGTGCCGCCTCTTAAATCAGTCATCATTTGGATTCAAATGTCATACCCACCCATAACGATGTCTATTGCTCGTTTTAAGGGCATAAGGAATGCGTGTTTCATTGATTTCAATATAAATGCTGTGAAGCGTCATTAGTGACTTCTCCAGCATAACATGTGACCGGCCGTAATTAACACTTGCCAAGGCGGTGAAACAAGAGCAATAGGCCAGACTTTTTGTCGCTTTTTTGAACCAAATAGTGGCAAGCACGCCAACGCAGGTTTATCTACGCAATAAATGATTAAAAATTAGTCTGTTTCTGGATGTGAAATGCACATTAAGTGTGACGGTTAACGCGCTTTAAACGATTCCTTTTTCTGCTCAAGACGAAGTCAAAATCGTGTGTTATGCTGTCCGACTTGTTTATCTGTCTATAGCTTCGATTTAGTATTGGAAAATAACGTATATGAGTGATCTGGCGAAAGAGATCAGCCCCGTCAATATTGAAGACGAACTCAAGAGTTCTTACCTTGATTATGCAATGAGTGTCATCGTTGGACGTGCCTTACCGGACGTTCGAGATGGCCTTAAGCCTGTTCACCGTCGCGTGCTGTTTGCGATGAATGAGCTGAGCAATGATTGGAATAAGCCTTTTAAGAAGTCTGCGCGTGTTGTTGGTGATGTTATTGGTAAATATCACCCACATGGTGATTCAGCCGTGTATGACACCATTGTTCGTATGGCTCAGCCATTCTCCCTGCGTTATATGCTGGTGGATGGCCAAGGTAACTTTGGTTCTGTTGATGGTGATTCTGCCGCAGCAATGCGTTATACCGAAGTGCGTATGTCGCGAATTGCTCACGAGCTATTGTCGGACCTCGACAAAGAAACCGTGAACTATGTGCCTAACTACGATGGCACAGAGCATATTCCTGAGGTCATGCCAACGCGTGTTCCTAATTTGCTGGTGAACGGTTCAAGTGGTATTGCGGTGGGTATGGCGACTAACTGTCCGCCTCACAACCTCACAGAAGTGATTAATGGCTGCTTAGAATTAATCAAGAATGAAGACATCACAATCCAAGAATTGATGGAATTCATTCCCGGCCCAGACTTTCCTACCTCGGGTATTATTAGTGGCCGAAAAGGTATTGTTGATGCTTACAATACTGGCCGCGGTAAAATTTATGTTCGAGCTCGCGCTGAAATTGAAGCCGATAGCAACGGACGTGAAACCATTATTGTGACCGAGTTGCCTTATCAAGTGAACAAAGCACGCTTGATCGAAAAAATGGCAGAGTTGGTTAAAGATAAAAAGATAGAAGGTATCAGTGGCCTGCGTGATGAGTCTGATAAAGACGGCATGCGTATGGTGATTGAATTGCGTCGTGGTGAAGTGGGCGAGGTTGTTTTGAACAACTTATACGCACAAACACAGATGCAAACTGTTTTCGGTATCAACATGGTTGCGTTGGATAAAAACCAGCCTCGTTTGTTCAACTTAAAGCAAGTCTTGGAAGCCTTTGTTCAGCATCGTCGTGAAGTTGTCACACGCCGCACCGTGTTTGAATTGCGTAAAGCGCGTGAGCGTGCCCATATCCTTGAAGGTTTGGCCATAGCACTTGCGAATATCGACCCAATTATAGAACTGATCCGCCACTCTCCAACCCCAGCAGAAGCTAAATTACAGCTTGTTGCTCGCGGCTGGAACTTAGGCAACGTTGCAGCCATGCTGCAAAGCGCCGGTCAAGACGCGGCTCGCCCTGAGTGGTTGGAAGCATCGTTTGGTATTCGTGATGATGGTGATTACTACCTCACCGAAGCACAAGCACAAGCCATTCTAGATTTACGCTTACATAAATTAACAGGTCTTGAGCACGAAAAAATTCTTGATGAATACAAAGAGTTACTCGAGCTGATCGCTGAATTGTTACATATTCTGGCAAGCCCTGAACGTTTAATGGAAGTGATTGTTGAAGAGCTTGAAGCTATTCGTGAACAATATGGTGATGAACGCCGTACTGAAATCACAGCAGCAAGCCATGATATCAGCATTGAAGACTTAATTGCCGAAGAAGACGTGGTTGTAACCTTGTCTCACGAGGGCTATGTAAAATATCAGCCTTTAGCTGATTACGAAGCTCAGCGTCGCGGCGGTAAAGGTAAAGCTGCAACCAAGATGAAGAATGAAGACTTCATTGAGCGATTGCTAGTGGCAAGTACGCATGATCAAATCTTGTGCTTCTCAAGCATAGGTAAAGTGTACTGGCTCAAAGTTTTCCAATTGCCACTTGCGAGTCGCCAAGCGCGGGGCAAGCCAATTGTGAATATCTTGCCGCTTAATGATGAAGAACGTATTACAGCGATTCTTCCGGTGAAAGAGTTTACTGATGATCAGTTTGTGTTGTTCGCAACAGCAGCCGGTACGGTGAAGAAAACGCCTTTGAGTGCGTACTCTCGTCCATTAAGTTCAGGTATCCGTGCCATTAACTTGGTTGAAGGTGATCACCTCATTGGTGTATCACTCACAACCGGTGAAGACGACATCATGTTGTTCTCAGATGAGGGTAAAGTTGTTCGTTTTAACGAAAAACTCCGTGATTCTGAAACGGGTGAAATCAAAATTGACCCTGAAACGGGTGAACAAATGCTAGCGCTACGCCCAATGGGCCGAACCGCTACAGGTGTCCGCGGCATTAAGTTGCAACCTGGGCAGCAGGTTGTTTCGTTGATTGTTCCGCACAGTGATGGACCCATCTTAACAGTGACTGAAAACGGCTACGGCAAACGGACCGGCATTGAGGAATACCCAGCGAAGAGTCGTGCGACTCAAGGCGTCGTATCCATCAAGGTGAGTGAGCGGAACGGCAAGGTCGTTGGTGCAGTTCAAGTCGATGAAACAGACCAAATTATGATGATCACCAATGGCGGTACGCTCGTTCGTACTAAGGTTGATGGTGTTTCTCAAGTTGGCCGTAATACTCAGGGTGTGACTTTGATTAAAACGGCGAAAGATGAGTTGGTTGTTGGTCTTCAGCGAATTGAAGAAGTCGAAGAAGACGAAAATGAATTGTTAGAAGGTGACGACTCTGTAGTCGCGGAAGGTGAGTCTGTTTCAACAGATGAATCTGATGCAGCAGAGGACACCACTGAGGAGTAAAAAACTTCGTGTCTGAGGTTTATAACTTTTGTGCAGGGCCGGCCATGTTGCCGGCCCCTGTTTTAGAAAAAGCCCAAAAAGAAATGCTAGATTGGCAGGGCTTAGGCACTTCCGTTATGGAAGTTTCGCACCGCGGAAAAGAATTTATTGCATTGGCTGACAAAGCTGAACGCGATCTCCGCTCTCTCCTAAATATTTCAGACTCATATAAAGTTCTATTCATGCATGGCGGTGGCCGAGGTCAATTTGCGGCAGTTCCGCAAAATTTGACGACTCAAGGCGACCGAGCCGCATTCGTAGATACAGGTGTGTGGTCTAAAAAAGCAGTTGAAGAAGCCAATCGTTTTATTGGTGCAGATGTAGTTGCGTCAAGCTATCAAGACCAATCAGGACTTTGGCATGTGCCTCAGGACAAGGTTGTTGAAGTGGCCAGCTCTGCGCGTTATTTGCATTACTGCCCGAACGAAACCATCGAAGGGCTCGAGTTTAACTTTGTTCCGAAGGCGAGCAACAATGCGCCAGTCATTGCGGATATGTCATCGACTATTTTATCGCGTCCCATTCAAGTTGATGATTTCGGCATTATTTACGCCGGAGCGCAAAAGAACATTGGCCCATCAGGGTTAGCTGTTGCCATTGTTCGTGAAGATTTGCTGGGACAAGCGCGCAAAGATACGCCTGCAATTTTGAATTACAGTCTGACCGATGAGTTCGACTCCATGTACAACACGCCGCCTACCTATTCATGGTATTTAGCTGGATTAGTGTTTGAATGGTTACTCGAACAGGGTGGTTTATCGGCCGTTGAAAAAATCAATCAACATAAAGCAGAATGTTTGTATCAGTGTATTGATAATAGTGATTTTTTTAATAGCCAAGTGGCTCAAGACAGCAGAAGTTGGATGAATGTGCCGTTTCAGCTGGGCGATTCAAGCCTTGACGCATTGTTTTTAAGTGAAGCCGAAAAACAGGGGTTACGTGCGTTAAAAGGCCACCGTATCGTCGGTGGAATGCGCGCAAGCATTTACAATGCAATGCCACTTTCTGGTGTGAAAACACTGATTGAATTTATGAATGAATTTGAACGTACACGCGGTTAATTGACATTAAATTGAGTTTGGAGCGGTTATGAGTTGTGATTATAAAGCGCTAGCCAACAAAGGCGTTCAAGGTTTACACCCTTATCAAGCAGGTAAACCCACTTCTGAATTAGAACGCGAGTTAGGTATCACTAATATTGTAAAGCTGGCGAGTAATGAAAACCCGTTAGGCGTTAGCACTAAGGTTAAAAAGGTGCTGGCCGGCGAGTTAGACGAATTGTCTCGCTACCCTGATTCCAATGGATACTACCTGAAGTCTGCGTTGGCCGAGCAAATGATGGTGAAACCGGAGCAAGTGACGCTTGGTAATGGGTCGAACGATATTTTGGAATTGCTGGCCCGAACGTTTGTGAATGACTCTCACGAAGTGATTTTTTCACAGCACGCATTTGTGGTGTATCCCATTGTTACTCAAGCCATTGGCGCAACCCCAGTAGCGGTTTCCGCTAAAAATTGGGGGCACGATTTGGATGCAATGGCTGATGCTATTACCGAGCGTACAAAACTCATATTTATCGCCAACCCGAATAACCCGACGGGTACGTTTTTAACCAGCAAAGCGTTGAGACATTTTTTAGAGCAGGTTCCTGAGCATGTCATCGTTGTGTTGGATGAAGCCTACTATGAATATGTTGCAAAAGACGAGCGAGCACCATCTGTTCAATGGTTGAGTCACTTCCCTAATTTGGTGGTATCTCGGACTTTTTCTAAAGCGTATGGTTTAGCCGGGTTACGCATAGGGTATGCGGTGACCAGTGAAGAAATTGCTGGCTTAATCAATCGTGTGCGCCAACCATTTAACTGCAATAGCTTGTCGTTGGCGGCAGCTGAAGCGGTATTGGACGACACAGATTATTTAACTGCATCCATTGAGATTAATCGCGTTGGAATGAAACAGCTAACAGAAGCATTTAATGCCATGGGGCTTGAATATATCCCATCTCACGGAAATTTTGTGACGGTTGATGTGCAAACAAACGGTGCCGAGGTATACGATGCACTCCTTCAAGAAGGTGTGATTGTGCGTCCGATTGGTGGGTATGGCTTGCCAAACCACTTACGGGTGAGCATTGGACTTGAAAGTGAAAACCAGCGATTTATCGATGCGTTAAAGAAAGTGCTGCAACTGCCTTAATTCTACATCGAAGCTTAAAATCAGCTGCGTTGGCATTTATAAGTGTCCGCAGCATATTTCAACAGGTCATATAACAAGCGCTAAGCATTCACTATTTAACGTATTTGTTATAAGCTCTTGCTCCAAATTTTTGTTGGATGAGCCGAGTACTCGGCTTGTTCGAGTCACACTTTCCATACAGGGGCCCGTTCAGTTCATGGACTCTCTTACCTTAGATCCTATTTCTTCGATTCATGGCACGGTCAATCTACCGGGCTCTAAAAGTGTATCTAACCGAGCGTTACTATTGGCAGCTTTAGCTAAAGGCCAAACGCGTCTGACCAACCTGCTTGATAGTGATGACATTCGTCATATGCTCAACGCATTGACTCAACTTGGCGTTCAGTTCGAGTTGTCGAGCTGTAAAACTAAATGTGTCGTGCAAGGAAATGGTGGTGCATTCGCACCGACTGAAGCATTGGATTTATTTTTAGGCAATGCCGGTACGGCGATGCGCCCTTTGTGCGCTGCTTTAACTTTAGGTTCAGGCGAGATTCTTCTCGGTGGCGAACCACGTATGGAGGAACGCCCAATTTTACATTTGGTAGATGCACTCAAGGCTCTGGGGGCCGATGTGACGTATCTTAAAAATGAAGGATTTCCACCCGTTAAAATTATCGGAACAGGCTTAAATGGCGGCCATGTAAAAATTGACGGCTCTATCTCAAGTCAGTTCTTAACAGCATTGCTGATGGCAGCTCCGTTGGCCAAAGCCGATCTTGATATTGAGATCATTGGTGAACTCGTCTCCAAGCCATACATCGACATTACACTACATCTGATGGCGCAATTTGGGATTGAAGTCAGCCATGACGATTATCAGGTGTTTCATGTCAAAGGCGGCCAGTCTTATGAGGGGGCAGGGGATTTGTTAGTTGAAGGCGACGCGTCATCCGCTTCTTATTTTCTCGCTGCTGCAGCCATTAAAGGTGGTGAAATCAAAGTGACGGGTATTGGTCGCAAGTCGATTCAAGGCGATATTCAATTTGCCGATGCCATTGAGAAAATGGGGGCTGAAATTGAGTGGGGTGATGATTACATTATCTCCCGTCGTGGCGACCTTAAAGCCGTTGATATGGACTTCAATCATATTCCAGATGCGGCCATGACCATTGCTACTGCGGCTTTATTCGCGCAAGGCACGACTGTCATTCGCAACGTGTACAATTGGCGTGTAAAAGAAACCGATCGTCTATCAGCCATGGCGACCGAGTTACGCAAAGTAGGAGCAGAGGTGATCGAAGGTGAAGACTATATTCAGATCACTCCGCCACAAACACTTAAGCATGCGGCCATCGATACCTATGATGACCACCGCATGGCCATGTGCTTTTCACTGGTGGCATTGTCAGATACACCGGTCACCATTAACGATCCGGGCTGTACCTCTAAAACATTTCCAGATTATTTTGACCGATTCAAAGGTTTATCCAGTTAATCGGCTCATCAATTTATCTACTTTTAAAAGCAGCTTCGGCTGCTTTTTTACATTTAGGATTGTTTGATAGAGCGGTTGTGAATGCCAATACCATCGCTGCATCCATCCTACCCCCTCAGAACTGGAGCGAAGCCTTTACAGAAAGCGAATACTTCTGAATGCCTAGACGCCGCAAATTCATCAATCTGACATTGAGCTGGGAGCTTAAACCACTATAATGTGCCGCCATATGAACGGGTATCAATCGTCTCGTTCGGTATTTGCTCAAGGAGTAGCACGTGGCACCGTCTCAGAATTCAATTCCTATGATTGCGGTCGATGGACCGAGTGGCTCTGGTAAAGGAACGTTATCTAAAAGATTGGCGAAACGTTTTGGTTGGCAATTGCTCGATAGCGGTGCCATCTATCGCGTATTAGCATTAGCAGCGATTCATCACGAAATTGCATTGGACGATGAAGAGGCATTGGCCGCACTGGCTGCGCATCTTGATGTGGCATTTGAAGCCCGTGAAGACAGTGAAGTTGTGAGCGTAATGCTCGAAGGCGAAGATGTTAGCTCTAGCATTCGCACCGAAGAGTGTGGTGCTGCAGCGTCAAAAGTTGCGCCATTTCCAGCGGTCAGAGAAGCATTGCTTCGACGCCAGCGTGGTTTTAGAACATCTCCAGGGCTGGTTGCCGACGGCCGAGACATGGGAACCGTGGTTTTCCCTGACGCCCCTGTTAAAGTGTTCTTGACAGCAAGTGCTGAGGAACGGGCCCAACGCAGGGTTTCTCAGTTGCAAAATCACGGTCAGAGTGTTAATATCGCGCAAATTTTAGCCGACATCAAAGCTCGTGATGATCGGGATATGAACCGAAGTGTAGCGCCATTGCGGCCTGCAGAAGACGCTTTAGTTCTTGATTCCACTGAGTTGAGCTTGGATGAGGTTGAAGCGAAGGTTGTCGAATACGCACAATCTCGCTTATCGAACATTGTGTAGACGATAGGTCTACGAATGGGTACCGCAAGTAAGGATGCAAGCGGTAATTTATAAGCAGCCCCAGCTAGCCGGATGCTAGGTGGTACTTTTTTATTTGTAAAAGTTAAATTAAACATGACTGAATCATTTGCTGATCTCTTTGAACAAAGCTTACAAGAAATTGAAACTCGTCCTGGTTCTATCGTAAAAGGCGAAATCGTTGCTATTGAAAACGGTGTCGTACTTGTCGATGCAGGTCTTAAATCTGAAAGCGCAATCCCAGTAGAGCAATTCAAAAACGCTGAAGGCGAAATTGAAGTTAGCTTGGGCGACGTTGTTGACGTTGCACTTGACGCGATTGAAGATGGTTTCGGTGAAACTCAGCTTTCTCGTGAGAAAGCTAAACGTCACGAAGCTTGGATCGTTCTCGAAAAAGCTTACGAAGGCGCAGAAACTGTTATCGGTGTTATCAACGGTAAAGTTAAAGGCGGTTTCACTGTTGATGTAGGTACTATCCGTGCATTCTTGCCTGGTTCATTGGTTGACGTTCGCCCAGTTCGCGATACAACTCACCTTGAAGGCAAAGAGCTAGAGTTCAAAGTTATCAAGCTAGACAAGCGCCGTAACAACGTTGTTGTTTCACGTCGTTCTGTTATTGAATCTGAGACAAGCCAAGAGCGCGAAAGCCTCCTTGAAAATCTTCAAGAAGGTCAAGAAGTTAAAGGTATCGTCAAGAACCTTACTGAATACGGCGCATTCGTTGACTTGGGTGGCGTTGATGGCCTCCTTCATATCACTGACATGGCTTGGAAACGCGTTAAGCACCCAAGCGAAATCGTCAACGTTGGTGATGAAATCAATGTTAAAGTCCTCAAGTTTGACCGTGAGCGCACACGCGTATCATTAGGTCTTAAGCAATTGGGCGAAGATCCATGGGTCGCAATCGCAGCTCGTTACCCAGAGAGCACTCGTTTGACGGGTCGTGTAACAAACTTAACTGATTACGGTTGCTTCGTAGAAATCGAAGAAGGCGTTGAAGGTTTGGTTCACGTTTCTGAAATGGATTGGACTAACAAAAACATCCACCCTGCGAAAGTTGTTCAGTTGGGTGATAGTGTTGAAGTTATGGTTCTTGAAATTGACGAAGAGCGTCGTCGTATTTCATTGGGTCTTAAGCAATGTAAAGCTAACCCATGGGATGAGTTCGCTGTTAACTGTAATAAAGGCGACCAAGTATCTGGTAAGATCAAGTCTATCACTGACTTCGGTATCTTTATCGGCTTGGAAGGCGGCATTGACGGTTTGGTTCACTTGTCTGACATTTCTTGGAACGCAACGGGTGAAGAAGCCGTTCGTGAATACAAGAAAGGCGACGAAGTTACTGCAATCGTTCTTCAAGTTGACCCAGAGCGCGAGCGCATCAGCTTGGGCGTGAAGCAACTTGCTGAAGATCCTTTCAACAAATACCTGAACGATAACAAGAAAGGTGCTATTGTTAATGGTACTGTTGCTGCAGTAGACGCGAAAGGCGCGACTATTGAATTGGCTGACAGCGTTGAAGGTTATGTTCGCGTAGCTGATATCTCTCGTGACCGTATCGAAGATGCTTCTTTGGTATTGAACGAAGGTGATGCAGTTGAAGCTCGCTTAATGGGTGTTGACCGTAAAAACCGCCAAATCAATCTGTCTATCCGTGCTAAGGATGAAGCAGAAGAGAAAGCGGCTATGGATAAAGTCAACAGCGATTCAAGCTCTAGCGATGCAGGCTTCTCTAACGCCATGGCTGAAGCGTTCAAAAACGCTAAAGGCTAAGCCTAATGAGGGAGTTTCGGCTCCCTTATTGCAGTGACAACTCACCAATTGGCAATGTTTTAACAGGACGGCAACGGTAAACTATGACCAAATCTGAACTGATTGAACGCTTGGCCAGCAAGCAGTTGCAGCTGTCAGCGAAAGATGTAGAAGTGGCAATCAAAGAGCTCATTGAGCAAATGGCCGGTACCCTTGAATCCGGAGAACGGATCGAGATTCGTGGTTTTGGCAGTTTCTCTTTGCACTATCGTGCTCCGAGAGTCGGTCGTAATCCGAAAACTGGTGATTCAGTTGAGCTAGAGGGCAAATATGTTCCTCACTTTAAGCCTGGCAAAGAGTTACGTGAACGCGTGAACAATGTTGGCTAAAAGTCATTCACATTGAATTCGTAAAAATAAGAACGGCATGCTCAATAGGCGTGCCGTTTTTTTTTTGCGATAATAAAGCTTACAAATCTAAAAGAGCCCACGGTTTAATATGAAATTATTTATAACCTGTGTGATCATTATTCTATTTGTCGTATTGGGCTTAAGCTTTGGTGCTCAAAACGATACGCAAATAGAGGTCAATTATCTCATCGCGAAAGATACATTCTCTTTTCCTGCTGTAGTGGCATGTGTTTTAGTCGCTGGATTTCTTCTTGGCTGGTTAGCAACGGCTTCTGGTTACTTTTCTGCACGGATGAAACATGGACGATTGCTTCGAAAATACAAGAAGCTTCAAAAGCAACTTGATTCGGCTGAACAGTAATTATGATTGAGCTGTTGTTTCTGCTACTTCCAATTGCCGCTGCTTATGGTTGGTACATGGGGCGGCGCAGTGCAACTCAAAATCAGCGTGATCAGAAACAACAACTGTCTGAGCAATATGTTGCCGGACTGAATTATCTATTATCAGATCAAGCTGACAAAGCAGTTGATCTCTTCATCGACATGATCGAAGTCGATAATGACACCATCGATACACACATGGCGCTCGGCAGCTTGTTTCGTCGACGGGGTGAAGTTGATCGAGCCATCAAAATTCATCAAAACATCCTTGAGCGTAGCCAGATCAGTCAAGAGCAATACAATATTGCCGCACTTGAGCTTGCTCGTGATTTTACCGCTGCGGGTTTGCTCGATAGAGCAGAAGATCTTTATAAATCCATCGCGGGCACTAAGAGTCACGGCGAGCAGGCCACTCAAGAACTTGTTTCAATTTATCAGCAGTTGAAAGATTGGAAGCAAGCCATCTTCTATGCTGAACGCTTATCTATTGATGCGAATACAGCCAGAATAATTGCCCAGTTTTATTGTGAGCTGGCAGAAGAGTCGAAGGGAGTTGGCAGCGACGTTAAAGTTAAGTTTCTTAAAAAAGCGTTGAAGGTCGATGCCTGCTGCGTGCGAGCCAGTATTATGCTTGGCCAATTGCATTCGGAACAGGGGCATTGGCAGCAGGCAATTGAACATTTTCAGCATGTTGTTGAGCAAGATATTGAATTGGTCACTGAGGTGATAAAGCCATTATCAGAATGCTATCAACGCTTAGATATGGAAGGGCAATTTCAACACTTTTTGATTCATGCAGTCGAGAAGGGCGCAGGCGCATCTGCTGTCATTGTGTTGGCTGAACTATTGAAAAAACAAGGCTTAGAAAAAGATGCAGAAACGCTAGAGCTTGGCCAACTCCGACGGTTTCCGTCGCTGAAAGGTTTTTTCCATTATATGGAATACCATGTAGCGCGAATAGTAGAGCCAGAAGCTCGCAGCAGCTTAGCGACACTGCAAAAACTTGTTGGCCAACAATTATCCATTAAACCTAAGTACCGTTGCCAAAGCTGCGGTTTCTCGAGCAATATATTGCAATGGCAATGCCCTTCCTGTAAAAGCTGGGGCGAAACCAAACCCGTCCGTGGTTTAGACGGCGAATAATTCACAAGAGGACTCTCATGACAGACTCAAAAGTAATCGTAGCGTTGGATTATGACGACCAAGATCGAGCGCTAAATTTCGTCGATAGTATTGAACCTGGCAGTTGCCGGTTGAAAGTCGGCAAAGAGATGTTTACTTACTTTGGGCCGTCATTTGTTAGAAGTTTGGTTGAGCGTAAATTCGATGTATTTCTCGACTTAAAATTTCACGACATTCCAAATACTGTGGCGAAAGCCGTTGCCGCTTCTGCTGATCTCGGTGTGTGGATGGTCAATGTGCACGCAAGTGGTGGGCGCGGCATGATGGAAGCTGCAAAAAAGTCACTGGAATCTTATGGTGCCGATGCCCCCCAGCTTATTGCTGTGACCGTGCTGACGAGTATGAGCAGCGACGACCTCAGAGACATTGGCTGGAAAGTCGAACCGTTTGAGCAAGTTCGTCGCTTGGCGTCATTAACTCAAGAAGCAGGGCTCGACGGTGTGGTTTGCTCGGCGCGAGAAGCGCGCATGCTCAAAAGCCGTCTAGGTAAAGATTTTGTCTTAGTCACTCCGGGTATCCGCCCGATTGGCGCAGATGCAGGAGATCAACACCGTATTGTGACGCCGGAAAAAGCGGTTGAAGATGGTGCAGATTACTTAGTGATTGGGCGTCCGATTACTCAAGCTCAAGATCCTTTACAGGTGCTTCAACAGATTAATCAATCGTTAGCAAACATTTAGTAAATTTATCACTGCTCGGGCAATACGTGATTGTCTGAGCGTTTTACATACCCGACACATAGCGCAGTAATAAGCCCACCTAATGCCCCTCCAACGTGGGCTTGTACTGCTACAGTCGCATCAATTAGATGCGCTGACACAGCGCTTCCTCCGTTGAATAATTCCCAACCTATCTTGATACAAATTCCCACCAATAACGTACTCATAATTAATGGCGCTGAACGAAATTCTCGTATCGCTAAATAGACCATACACCCGTGTAGCGCTCCAGACAGACCTACAAGGCTGGTTAGGCTATCATTTAAGCATGCAAAGTAGGCCGTAGAGACTGCCCCCATAAGCAATGTGACTGCAACAATGCGCCAGCCTTTTAAACTTCCTTCATTGAACGCGCACAAAAAAACATAGGCGGCTAAGTTCATGATGAGGTGATACAAGTTTGTATGTAACAATGGCGCAGAGAGCAGCACCCATAATTGAGAGACTAATGGTCGATCGGATTGATACGCCAGAGCACTGTCAATACTTTGAGGCCAACACATCAGTAGAGTGGTTGAAACCAAAGGTATGAGCAAGATGGGGAGCCAATGCACCAAACGATGAATTACCATAGCGGCCTATTGAGTGAGTTTTTGTGAAATTGAATAAGCGTCTGAATTGCAGCCAATGTTTGCGCCCTCAAACATTGTGCCACTGTCATCTAATCGAGCGTATCTCAAGCGATCTTCCGATAGTGATACTACAGCACCCTGATGAACAAAATCATCCTTTTAATACTGCTCGCATCGTTCGTGATTCAATTATTCAGTCAACCTTACTCACGGGTACCCAATGGTCGTTGTCAGAAGGGGCTTTGTCTGAGGCAATGCCAAAACGCGCTTGGCCATTTTTGTTGTATACAGGTGAGCCTATTGTTTCGGTATCAGGGATTAAATCTGAAATAAATGAACACGGTGGAACGCCTGTCGCGATTATACTTGACGGCACTTGGCGCAACACCCGCGAAATATTACTGAGCTCTCCACAATTGCAGTCGGTGCCACGAGTCGCGCTCTTATTGCCTAAAACTAGCACATATGCCATTCGAAAGAGTAATGTCCAAGGTGGCTTGGCAACAATAGAAGCAGCTTATCATTTGCTGACTCAATGGCATGAAAATGAGCAATATCAAGGTTTATTAACGCCGTTCGAGTATATGGTTGCGCAGCAAAGGCAATTTGTTCCCAGTTAAGTCAGCCGTACCACACAAGTATTGGGGATTGGGACAATTTGTATTATGATTTGTAATTGATAACTATTATTATTTATATTAACTTTTGGTTTCCAATGACATTAGATCGATTAAAGCCCCATCAAAAAGCTCTTATAAGGGCGATTCAATGCAAGCAACCTGCACGCGGTAAACTGATGGATCTCGGCTTAGTGCCTGGCGCAGCCGTAACCTACGTGCGTTCGGCACCTTACGGTGCTGGATGCCAAATTGAAGTGAAGCGCACGCAATTGATGTTGCGTGATGATGTTGCAAAAGAAATAGAGGTTCAACTCGCATAATGAAGTCTCCACGTATTGCTCTTGTAGGCAATCCTAATGCGGGTAAAACCACATTATTTAATGGTCTAACTGGCCTCAGTCAACGAGTGGGAAATTTTCCCGGTATTACGGTTGAGAAAAAATCAGGCAAGATGATGCAAGGCGAATATGAAGCCGAAATTGTCGATTTGCCAGGCGTATATTCCCTTATTCCACAACAACAAAGTTCAGCGGATGAGCGTGTCACACTGCGCTACCTGATAGAAAATCCGCCCGATTTGCTGATTAACGTACTAGACGCCACATGCATTGAACGCCACTTTTATCTCACAACGCAACTTGCAGAGTTAAATTTGCCATTTATTGTGGTGATTACGCGGGCTGATGTAGCCGCTAAGCAAGGCATTGAAATCGACATAGAAGCGCTGTCGGCCCGAGCTGGCGCGCCTGTTGTAGAGCTGAACGCAACGTCGCCTAACACCTATTTGCAAAAGATTGTCGCTTCACTTCAGATCGCTACAACTTCTAATTGTTTTCCAACATATGCGAGTGATATTGAGCAATGGCTGGAGTCGCAAACTGCATCGTCACGTCTGTCACGGCTTATCAACTTAATCGATCAACATTATCGAGGCGATGCGCCGGTTGCTGGAGATGTGGAGTTAGATATTGCTAGTCGTCGTTATGATTTGTGCAATGAAGTGTGCCAGGAGGTGCTAACTGACCCCACTGAACAAGCCGAGTTAGTCACCGCGAAAATTGACCGAGTGGTATTGAATCCCTGGTTCGCAATGCCTATTTTTCTCACCGCCATGTACCTCATGTTTATGTTCACGATTCATGTGGGCGGCGCTTTTATCGACTTTTTTGATATCGCTGTGGGCGCGGTTGTGGTGGATGGCTTTGGTTTGCTGCTTGAATCGATTGGGAGCCCTGCAATTGTCACGGCATTGCTTGCCGACGGCGTTGGGGCAGGTATTCAAACGGTCAGTACCTTTATTCCAATTATTGGTTGCTTGTACTTATTCCTAACGGTACTTGAGCAGTCCGGTTATTTAGCACGTGCGGCAGTAGTCGTGGATCGGTTAATGCACCGGTTGGGTCTGCCGGGACAAGCTTTTGTTCCCATGATCATGGGCTTTGGATGTTCCGTACCAGCTGTAATGGCAACAAGAACACTCAAGAATGAGTCAGAACGTGTTATTACCAGTGCTATGTCTCACTTTATGTCGTGTGGCGCGCGTCTGCCGGTTTACGCTTTATTTGCCGCGGCTTTCTTTCCGTCTACTGGACAGAATATAGTATTCCTGTTGTATATCATCGGCATTTTAATGGCAGTATTGACAGGCTTGGTATTACGTCACTCCTTGTTACTCGGAAGTAGTTCAAGTTTCGTGCTAGAACTGCCACATTATGAACGCCCTAAGCTCAAGGCTGTACTACTTAAAACTTGGCAAAAGCTCAAAGGCTTCGTGCTGGGGGCCGGAAAGATCATCGTGATCATGGTGACATGTATTGGCCTGCTCAATTCGTTGGGAACTGACGGTTCGTTAGGTAACCAAGACACCGAAAAATCATTATTGAGCCAAGTGAGCAAAACCATTACCCCAGTGTTTCATCCTATGGGGATTACGGATGACAATTGGCAAGCTACAGTGGGCATTTTCACCGGCGTATTTGCCAAGGAAGTTGTGGTTGGCACGCTGAATAACCTCTATCAAACAGAGTCGTCGGAAGACGAAGAGTTTTCATTGATGGGTCGCTTCGATGAAGCATTGAGTAGCGTTGCCGATAACTTTGTAGCGATTGGTGAAGCTTTGGCAGATCCTCTGGGTATCGACATTGGTAATGTAGCAGATCAAGATGAAGCATCAGAAGCGCAAGAGGTCAGCAAGTCGACTTTTGTTGAGATGCAAAAACGATTCGATGGCGCCATCGGCGCATTTGCTTATTTGCTATTTGTACTGATGTACATTCCATGTGCTAGTGCTACGGGTACCATTGCACGTGAATTAGGCACGCGTTGGGCTACATTTATAGGTGTGTGGACCACAGCGTTGGCGTACTGCTTTGCAACTGGTTTTTATCAAGTGGCGACTTGGTATGTTGGACGCGGTGGTTCATTGACTATTGGTGTTGTTTCTTTGTTAGTACCACTTGCTATCTTTTTAGCATTGCGAGTGACTTGGGTTCAACAACGTTTATTATCACGAAATGAGACATCTTATGCTCCCTAAGATAGAAACATTGGTGCAGCAAAAGGGGCCCATGACGCTGACCATGATTGCGCGGGAAATGAAATCCAGTGAGCAGGCCATAGAAGGTATGCTCCGTTTACTGGTAATGCGGGGGCGACTTAAAAAGTCGTCTCAAGGCGCCTGTGATGGTGGGTGTTGTGCTACTCATAGTGGCGTTGATTTATACCAATGGCAGGGCGAAGAAGCCCTGCCACTCAATGTGTTTCATCAAGCTTCGTAATCAATTGGATCGCTCACACCATTTTCTCTAAAAGCTTCTAGGCGTTCTACACATGCACCGCACTTACCACACGCTTTTTCTCGGCCGTTGTAGCAAGTCCAAGTGGTGGCGTAGTCAAGTCCCATGTTTAACCCGTCTGTTAATATCTCGATTTTAGAGCTATTTAAATACGGGGTCACGATGGAGACTGGCTCATAGTTGGCTAGTAAAGACACCTCATTCATCTTGTGTACAAACTCGGGACGGCAATCGGGATAAATTGCATGGTCACCATTGTGCGCGCCGTAGTGAACTGCGTTTGCTTTGATCGAAACTGCATACGCAATTGCAAGCGATAAAAGCACCATATTCCGGTTTGGAACCACTGTGGATTTCATGCTTTCTTCTTCGTAATGGCCTTCCGGGATATCAATGTCATCGGTTAGCGAGCTTCCCCCAAGCAATGCATTAATTTCTCGAATATCAATCACCTTGTGCTGAACTCCAAGTTGCTCGCAGACGTTGCGTGCGACTTCAATTTCTTTCACATGGCGTTGGCCATAGTTAAATGTGAGTGCGTAAACCTCATTGCCATCCCGAATGGCGCGGTTTAAAACGGTGAAAGAATCCATTCCACCTGAATAAATGACGACGACTTTGTTACCCATAATCTTGCCTGACCTGCTAGGATCCCGTATAAGACGGGCATTCTACCTAAATCTGAGGTAAACGGCAGCATGAAGTATCCAGTGAACGAGGTTTTCCAAACGATTCAAGGCGAGGGAGTGCATTCTGGCGTGCCTTCTTTGTTTGTGCGCCTGCAAGGTTGCCCTGTGGGTTGTTCATGGTGCGATACCAAGCACACATGGGATGTGCTCAAAGAAGATGAAGTGGACACCCATGTCATTATTTCCAAACGGTTGGACTCTCCACAATACACTCAATTGACAGGCTCTGAGCTTATCGCTTTGTTTCAAAAACAAAATTTCAAGGCAAGCCATGTGGTGATCACCGGTGGTGAACCCTGTATGTATGATCTGTCTGAATTAACCGATACCCTGATTGAAGCAGGTTATTCAATTCAGATTGAAACCAGCGGTACATATGAAGTTTTAGTCAACGATCGGGTGTGGGTGACTGTTTCGCCAAAAGTTGCCATGAAAGGCGGTATGGAAGTGCTTCGAGCAGCTATGCAACGCGCCGATGAAATTAAACACCCGGTTGCACGCGAGTCCGACATTGAGAATTTAGATGCGCTATTGGCTGAGTCTGAACTTGATGCGTCGGATGTATTTATTTGTTTGCAGCCCATCAGCCAAAAAGCGAGAGCGACCAAGCTCTGCATGGACACTTGTATTGAGCGAAACTGGCGATTATCGGTTCAAACTCATAAATATTTGGGGATAGCTTAGCTGACCTCTTACAAATACAGTGACAGTTCTTTCGCTTTGAATATAATGATCTGAATCAATAAAGAGGGGTTGTAAATGCCAGTAATCACGCAGCTTTTTAAGCAAAATCAGGAATGGGCCAAAACAAAAGTTGATGCGGAGCCTGATTTCTTCTCGAAATTGTCAGAGCAGCAGCGCCCAGAGTACCTTTGGATTGGCTGTTCAGATTCAAGGGTTCCTGCTAATCAGATCGTTGGATTACTACCCGGTGAAGTCTTTGTTCACCGTAACATTGCCAATGTGGTTGTTCATACCGACTTGAATTGCTTATCGGTGATTCAATATGCGGTTGAAGTGTTGAGAGTCAAACACATCATGGTGGTTGGGCATTATGGTTGCGGCGGCGTAAAAGCAGCGATGCATAACCAACCTCTTGGCTTAATCGATAATTGGTTACGCAATATCAAAGATGTGTATCGTATGCATCAACAGCGTATTGAACGTATTGAAGACGAGCAAAAACGCTTTGATGTGTTGTGTGAATTGAATGTCCGAGAGCAGGTAGCGAACGTATGCCACACGACGATTGTTCAACGCGCATGGCGTGACGGTCAAGAACTCACGGTTCATGGCTGGTGCTACGGACTGGAAGACGGCATTATCAATGACTTGAAGGTCTCTGTTTCAGGTTTGGATAATATTGCAGATCTGTACACTATGGATTAAGACGTTATAACGTCACAGAGCTGCGATTCAATCCAGTTCGGAACCGTGTGTTCTAGCCAGTAATAGGGTCGCCACGGCGACCCTTTAATAAATCCCACATGCCCACCGTAATCCTGCAATGAATATTCTATGCTTGCAGAGAGTTCCGACTTTAACGGAATTACATGTTCGTTCATGAAAGGATCGTCTTTGGCGTGAATAATTAAGCACGGTTTATGGATCGCCTTTAAAAATTGCTTTGCGCTGCTTTGTGTATAGTAGTCGTGTACATCATCAAAGCCATGCAATGGCGCGGTAATCGTATTGTCGAATTGCCAAAAGCTTTTCAATTTCAATATGTCGTTTGGGCTGGGCGGAGTAAACGTTTGCCATTCCACGCGTTTTAACTTATCGATGAGCTTTTGCTGCATCGAATCAATGAGGTGACTCTGATAAATCGATGCCGAGAACGTATTCATTTGAGCTGCACAGGCTGCTAAATCCAGTGGGGCAGAGACAATTGCTGCTGAACTTAAATGACATTGCTCACCCATTTCCCCTAAGTATTTCGCCAGCACATTACCGCCTAAACTATAGCCGATTGCGCTAATTGACTGAGTAGGGTGTTGGGCTCGAATAACCTCAATGACATGCGATAAGTCACTGGTTTCGCCAGAGTGGTATGCGCGCTCTTTTAAGTTTTGTGCAGATCCGCAGCCTCGAAATTCTAATACCATTGGTGTGAATTGATGTCGAATGAGTGCTTGAAACATGCCTTGAATGTAATCCGATTGTGCGGAGCCTTCCAAGCCATGCAAAAGAACCACAATACCTTTTGATTCAATAGGAAGGTTGTTGGCAATGCATAAATTAAGTTGTTCGCCATCGGAGCTAGGAATATGCCATGTTTTGAGCGAAACCAATTGCTTGCGAGGAAACAATCGAGACCAAATCGTTTGCAAGTGCCGATTACGCACCCAAATACTTGGATTAAAACGGGAAATGGGCATGTGATCTGACATGAAGGCCTTAGACGTTGAACAAGCAGTGAGATATTAGCAATTAGAGCATCATACCTGACACTGTTTACAGTTCACAGATAACACAAGCGTAAAGCTTTGTTCTTTATTTCATAGCGATACAATTGGTATGGTGCAGAATCTGTCGATCACGAATATTCCTACCTGATGGTTAAAACTGGTTAATTGAGTAATTGAATTGAAGCAAGCCCCATCTCCCCTGAGTTATAAAGCTATTGGATTATCTGTATTTATATTCATATGGATATTGGTTGTCTATGGCCTGCACACTGTTGAGCTTTTGCAATATTATTCATTTTCACTACTGGGTTTAGTGGGGGCTATTTTTGCCAACACCACAGGAGCGGGTGGGGGCGTTGTATTTATTCCAATGTTTCACCAGTTGGGTTTTTCTGAACAAGAGTCAGTTGCAACAAGCTTCGCTATACAAAGTTTTGGCATGACGGCAGGCGCAGTGACTTGGTTTCTCAACTATCGCAACCTTAAGGCAGAGCAGCTGAGTTGGCGGCCTTTGCCATCCGTGGTGTTACTCGCCTCTGTATGCTCAGTGATCGGGTTGAGCTTTAGTTATCAATCGAGTATTGGCGCTCCTGTCGCAATGCATCATGTGTTTAGTGCCTTTTCAGTCTTTTTAGGAATAGCGACCCTCTATATAACCTTGGTTGGAAAACCGCCGCAAGAGCATCAAAGTCATGCATATGTTGATTATGTTGCATTTGCTGTGATTGGCCTTGTAGGAGGGGTGATCACAGCATGGCTATCGGTTGGTGTGGGCGAATTGTTAGCGGTATACCTAATTCTGAGAGGCTATAAAGTGACCCTTGCCATTGCTGCTGCTGTGATTGTGTCTGCAATCACCGTTTGGAGCGGTCTTTATCATCATATATGGGAGCAGCCTCATGTAGTTTGGCCGGTGGTATTATTTGCTGGCCCTGCTGCCGTGTTAGGTGGCATTGCCGCTAAAACCATTGTGGGACTATTTCACGTTCGTACAGTCAAACTGTTTTTTGGTGGCTACGTTCTTATATCTGGTGTTTTTATTGCACTCTTGTCCTGATTCTAGGGGCACACCTATACACTTCTTAGTTTTATTTTCCTTTCAGTCTGCTGACATAGTCTTTTATGAGAGTGCTAGAACAACACGTGAGCTTTTGCTCTAATCAGATCTAAATCACATTTATGTATATTTCCTATGAGTCATTTTCTCATTGATTGTGATTATCATTTCGATGGTTGTGTTTGGGCGTCAGCCTTAAAAATTCGACATTTCACCAAGTTTTAAGGTTGCAAATGGTTGATATTGTGACCGGTACCACAATCTAAATTGTCGCATGTGGGGCTAGGCTGATCTAAAACAATGATTTGCTCATAATTCTCTACGTATAAAGTGATGTGTGATGGTGTTGCATAAACTTTATCGCTTTGTTAGCTTCGTCATCAACATCAGTGTTAGCGATAACATAATTTTATAGTCGAATTAACCGCGACAACGGCTGATGTACTAAAAATAACTCAATAAACAAAATCCAGGGGAAAGGGGAAAACAATGCAAAACGCAATGAAGCCCAAGTTATTATCACTAGCAGTTGCTTCAGTTTTGAGCGCAACAAGCTATAGCGCTTTGGCTCAAGAAGCTGAAGCGGTTGAGGCGGCACCGACTGATGAAACAACGGAAGTAATTCAGGTGACCGGTATTCGCGGGTCTTTGAATAAAGCTGCTGATATTAAGCGAAGCTCTGCTGGTGTTGTAGACGCTATCTCTTCAGAAGATATTGGTAAATTTCCAGACACTAACCTAGCTGAATCGTTGCAGCGTATTACGGGTGTCTCGATTGACCGTCAAAATAACGAAGGTAATCGAGTGACCGTTCGTGGTTTCGGCCCAGACTTCAACTTAGTTACGTTGAACGGGCGTACGATGCCTACGGCTGCAACCGACCGCAACGTGAATTCTTCACGAGCATTTAACTTCAACGAAATTGCTTCTGAATCAGTCAGTGGCGTTGAGGTTTATAAAACAGCGAAGGCACGCAATGCATCGGGCGGTATCGGTGCAACAATTAATATTCAAACGCGTAAACCCTTTGACTTTGATGAAACAAAATATAGCTTTTCTGCAAAAGGTGTTCATGACACAACAGTAGAAAAGGGTGACAACATCACTCCTGATATCTCAGGTATGTTCTCGACTAAATTTGCTGACGATACATTCGGTATTTTAGTGGCGGCTTCGTATCAAAAACGCGACAACCGCGAAGAAATTTCTGCGTCTGATGGTTGGTTACCAGAAAATCTCAATGCGATCCCAAGAGAAAACTTGAACTTTGCTAACCCAGCAACTGAGCACTATTGGATGCCGCAGAACTTCAACGTTGACGTGTCTGATCACGAGCGTGAACGTATCAATGGTCAAGTGGTATTGCAGTGGGCACCAATCGATTCAGTTGAGGTTGCACTAGACTACACAATGTCTCGCTTTGAGGACGAAATAGAACGCAACCAGCTGGGTGTATGGTTTAATGGTGGTGGTGGTATTACTGGTGATGTCGATGCCAACGGTACAGTTACTAAGTTCACTCAAACAGACTCCAACGTAGATTTTTTTGGTTATTCTGACAAGCGTGAAACCGAAAACGACTCGATTGGATTGAACATTAAGTGGCAAGTGAATGACGGCCTAGATTTAGTGTTCGATGCGCACAGCTCTACTTCTGAAGCTCAGCCAGACAAAAACGCCAACGAAACATTTGCAATCACAGGTGTGGGTAACGTAGGTGGCGTGACAATGGATTACGGCCTTGGTACTGATATTCCAGGCATGTCTATTGATTTACTGAATGCCGGGAATACCCACGGTTATACTGACAGTTTGTATGATCAAGAAAACATTGGTTCCTTGTTTGTTGCTTCGAACGGCACTTATCAAAAAACAGACGTAGACCAGTTTAAGCTTGCCGGTACTTGGTTAAATGACGGCAACAGTGATTTAAATGCAATTCGTTTTGGTGCTGATTACACTAAGTATGAAACCAACACTCAACGTCGTCAGTCCCAGCGCAGTACCGGCTATTATAATGCGAATTTCCCATTTGCTTCTCGCGGTAATGTTGACACTGATGGTTGGGAATTAATTCCATTAAATGGCCTGTTAAGTGACTTCAGCAAAGGCCCCCTGCCTGAATACCTATACCGATACGATGTTGATGCGCATATTAATCAACTTGAATCACTTTGGTATGACGATCACATCGGTGAATCTCACCCAGCTTATGGTGAGACAATCACTGAAGATTACTTGACGACATTCAATGATGGCAACCTCATTCAAAACCACTTTATCGAAGAAAAGACCTACGCTTTGTACACGTCTTTTGACTTCCAAAGTGAATTCAATGGCATGCCTCTTAATGTGTTGGCCGGTGTTCGCTATGAGCGCACAGAAGTCAATGGCAGCAGCTTAGCGCCAGAATACACGCACTTGCGTTGGAACTCAGGTAATGAGATGGCTGTGACGAACACTGGTGAAGAGTTCTTCACTGACCGTGACAGTAGCTACACTGAGTTTTTGCCAAGCTTAGACATGGACATCGAGATTGTTGAAGACGTCATCGCACGTTTCTCATACAGCAATTCTATGGCTCGCCCTGACTTGAATGCGATGCGTGAAACAGTGGCAATTGGAGAAACCAAAGCTTTTGGTAACTTAAATGCCAATGCCGGTAACTCAGCCCTGAAGCCTTACTTAGCGCAGAACTTCGACTTATCACTCGAATGGTATTATGACGAAGGAAGTTATGTTGCCGCGGGTTACTTTAAGAAAATCGTTGAAAACTTCATTGTTAATACATCGTCAGATCAAGAAATTGCAGGGTTAACAGACCCAGCATTCGGGCCTGATGCCGAAGCTGCAAAAGCGTCTGTTTCTGACCCTTCTGTCCAAGGCGACGTGTTGGCAGCTCTCCAAGGTATTCGTTTTGCTGCAGGTACTTGTGGTAACGCTGTACTTGGCCTAGACCCTGCTACTGGTGGCGCTGATTGTGCAATTATTGGCTTAGACAGTGATCCGCTTGCATCTTTCAATACGACAGCACCTCAAAATGGTGAAGACGCGAAAGTTGATGGTTGGGAAATCGCCCTTCAACATATGTTCTGGGATTCAGGTTTCGGTATTCAGACCAACGCAACGTTTGTGGATGGCGATGTTGATTATGATGTGACACAAGTTGGCGAGGCGTTCGCGTTAACCGGCTTAAGTGATTCAGCTAACTTTGTAGCTTTCTATGACAAAGACGGTATCCAAGTTCGTGCAGCCTACAATTGGCGTGACGAGTTCTTGGCGGGCATTGGTCAATTGCGTGTCTCTAACGAACCTGTATTTACAGAAGCCTATGGCCAGCTTGACTTGAATGCGAGTTACGATATCAATGAGAACCTCACAGTATTCTTTGAAGGTATCAACGTTCTTGAAGAAGAGTTCCGTCAACACGGTCGCTATGACAACCAACTTGTTCGAGCTGAACAGTATGGTGCTCGTTATGCGATTGGTATTCGCGGTACATACTAGTTGTTAAAATAAGTGTGTTCAAAGCCGCCTTCGGGTGGCTTTTTTTATGTGAAAAATAGTGTGATCTCGCTTGCATAGGCCCTTTGTTCTAACGATTTAAGTGAATGAATTACGCTATGATAGCGGTATCAATTGGTCGTTTTGTTCCAGTAAATACGACTGAAAAAATTTTCTTTAACGCTTCATTTTCGGTAGTGATTGATGAGCAACGATAGAGTTTTAAAGTTGGCGGTGGTGGGCGGAGGAAGTGCAGGTTGGCTAACCGCTGCGTTAGTTGCCGCACAACACGGGTTTGGAAAGGGCGTCTCGGTCACGCTTATTGAGTCTCCCGATGTGAAAACCATTGGAGTGGGCGAAGGCACTTGGCCAACTATGCGTGACACCTTACGAAAGATCGGAATTTCAGAGACCGACTTTATTCGTCAATGCGATGCATCGTTTAAGCAAGGCTCCAAATTCGTAAACTGGGTCAATGATACGCCCGGAGAGTTTTTCTATCAGCCATTTACAACCCCGGCTGGGTATTACGAAAAGTCGATTGTGCCGTATTGGAAGCCGCATGAGCAGCACGTATCATTTTCAAATGCGGTGTGTTTTCAAGAAGCTTTATGTGAACAGCAACGAGCGCCAAAGCTAATTACCACGCCAGAATACGAGGACATGGCCAATTATGGCTATCACCTTAATGCTGGAAAATTCTCAGAGTTATTGAAGCATCATTGCACTTCGGTTCTTGGCGTGTCCTATTTATCCGATCATGTCGATCACGTGAACTTCAACCACAGCGATGAAATTGAAAGCCTAACACTTCGAAATACAGGGTGTTTTAATGCGGATATCTTCATTGATTGCACCGGTTTTTCTTCGCTTTTATTGGGCCAATATATGGAGGTTCCGTTTGTTGATAAAAGTGATGTTCTGTTTATCGATGGTGCGCTTGCAACTCAAGTACCCTATGAGGAAGATGACGATCCAATTGCGTCCGCAACGCATTCAACCGCGCAAGAAGCAGGTTGGATATGGGATATTGGATTAGTTCATCGTAGAGGTGTTGGGCATGTGTTTAGTAGTAAATACATCACGCGCGAAAAGGCTGAGCTGCAATTGCGTGAGTACTTAAGAGCATCAATTGGCGATAAAGCAGATTCAATTGAAGTGCGATACATCCCCATTAAAAGTGGTCATCGAGAGGTTTTTTGGAAGAACAATTGCGTAGCAATTGGCTTGTCAGCAGGATTTTTGGAACCACTAGAGGCGTCTGCATTAGCGTTAGTTGAGTATGCTGCAACGCTATTAAGTGAACGTTTACCGCTATTCAAAGAAGCCATTCCAATCGTGGCCCAGAAGTTCAATCAAGACATGTCCTATCATTGGCAGAGGATTATCGACTTTCTCAAGCTGCATTATACATTGAGCCAAAGAAACGAACCGTTTTGGGTTGCAAACCGAGATGAGGCGACCATACCTGAAACGCTCAAAGAACAATTATTACAATGGAAATATCGTTTCCCTGAAAGTGATGAGTTTACTCATACCCGTGAAGTATTCCCTGCGGCTGGCTATCAATATGTACTTTACGGAATGGGCTTCAAAACTGAGGTGCCTGATTACATGCAATCGAAAGAAGGTGCGAGTCAAGCATTTGAATTGATGAAACAGAATCAAAGGATAACGGGGGAATTTTTGTCCCGTATGCCTACCAATCGAGAATTGTTAAATAAGATCCATGAATACGGTTTGCAGGTTCTATGAACTGCGCCTCAACATCAAGGTATTGAAGTAGATGTCTCAAATAGAAACAATTGATCCGGTTAAACATGCAATGCTAAAGATAGACCTGAATCGCAATGCTCACGGTCAAGATGAAGTGCATATTGTGGATGTTGTGCCCAATGAATTCAGGCATTTAATGGGCTATTTTCCGATTCTATTTACTAAAGATGCGACCACCGGTAGTTTTATTTTTGCCGCCATTATGGGATTTCAGGCGGGCGAAAATTTATTGCTTGAAGGTCACGGGTGGGATGTTCCTTATGTACCGTTAAATATTGCTCGACGCCCCTTTACCATTTCAGTTTCAGACAAGACCAATGATAAAGGCGAAACCGTTAGAGTGCCTAGCTTAGGCGTCGAGGTCGAAAACCCTCGAGTTGGAACGGGCAATGCCTTGTTTAGCAACGGTGAAGCAACGGATGCCCTGAAATTTGGGCACCAAAAAATATCGCAACTCATCACTGGATTAAATGTATCTCGCTCATACATTGAGCGCTTATCGACTCTGCAATTGATCACTCCACTCAATATCAAGATCACGCTAGTTGACGGTCACGTTCAAACATTTGATGGCTTATATACGATAGATGAAGACAAGTTCCGAGCGTTGCCCACAGATGAGATTGTAGCGATGCATAAATCCGGTTTGCTAGAGAGTGTTTATATGATGATTGGCTCGTTGAGCCAACTCGGTAATTTGGTAAAACGCAAGAACCAACGTCTTTCTACAGGTACGTAATGTACCGAGGTTGTAGTATGAAAAAAATAGAAAAGATCCTAATCGTTGGCGGCGGCACAGCCGGTTGGATGACCGCAGGAACAATAGCTGCTGCCCACGGTGAACGAGTATCAATCACATTGGTGGAGTCGCCCAACATCAAACCCATCGGAGTGGGCGAGGGAACTTGGCCGACGATGCGTTCAACGCTTGAGAAAATGGGTATCTCTGAAACAAATTTTATTCGAGAGTGTGATGTTTCGTTTAAGCAAGGAGCAAAGTTTGCTCAATGGGTCACTGGCGCAAAAGACGACGCTTACTACCACCCACTGGTGTTGCCGCAAGGCTTTTTTGAGGGCAATTTAGCTCCTTACTGGCTGCAACACGGCAAGGACAAATCCTTTTCTGCCGCCACTTGTTTTCAAGAACATCTCTGTGAGAAAAATTTAGCACCGAAGCAATTGAGTACGCCTGAATACAGCGCAGTTGCGAATTATGCATACCATTTGGACTCAGCAAAGTTTTCAGCTTTTTTGCAACGCCATTGCATTGAAAATCTGGGCATTCAACACGTGCTGGATGACGTGACCACAGTGAATGGTCTTGATGACGGCGATATTGCTTCGGTAGAAACACAGTCGAATGGTGCACTGGAAGCCGACTTGTTTATCGATTGTACAGGCTTCAAGTCACTGTTGCTCGGCGAACACTTAAATGTACCCTTCAAATCTTGTGCTGATGTATTGTTTATCGACCGCGCACTGGCAGTGCAAGTTCCTTATAAAAATGCAGATGATCCGATTGCGTCTCACACCATCTCAACGGCTCAAGAGTCAGGCTGGATTTGGGACATTGGTTTGCCCACGCGACGAGGTGTTGGGCATGTTTATTCAAGTCGGCACACAACTAAAGAGCGTGCGAGTGAAGAATTACGCCAGTATCTAACGGATACTGGGGTAGAAAATCCAAGCCAATATGAGTTTAGAGAGATTCCAATTAACTCAGGCCATCGAGAAAAATTTTGGCACCGAAATTGTGTCGCTGTGGGATTGTCGGCAGGTTTTCTGGAGCCGCTTGAGGCATCTGCACTTGTATTGGTTGAGCTATCAGCCTCAATGATTGCAGAGCAATTACCTGCGAATAGGCAGACGATGGATATTGTGGCTCGACGATTTAACGACACCTTCGATTATCGTTGGCAGCGCATTATCGACTTTCTCAAGCTGCACTACGTTCTTACTCAGCGCAAAGATACCGCATTTTGGCGAGACAATTGCGACCCTGCGACGATACCAGAAAGCTTAAAAGAGCTGATGACGCTTTGGAAATATCATCACCCTTGGAATCATGACTTTTCCAGAATCAATGAAGTGTTTCCCGCGGCGAGTTATCAGTATGTGTTGTATGGGATGGGCTTTGAGACAGAAGCGGGAGCTCACCCCTTAAGCGCGAAAGAGATTAAATTCGGCAATATGCAATTTCAACAGAATATGAAACATGCAGAGAAGTTAAGCAAGCACTTACCGACTAATCGAGATTTGCTCATGAAATTAAAGACACACGGCTTTCAAAAGGTTTAAGAAGGATAATAGGGTATGACAAAGTTAGTTTTAGTGGATGACATCAGTCATAAAAATACCAAAGTTCAGATTGAGAACTCTGCTCACTTAAACCCCGTGATTGATATGGTGCCAGTGGTGCCTAGCGAGATTGAGAAAATAGCATCATGCTTGCCTGTTTTTTTAATGAAAGAACGTGAAAACTCCAACTTTATATTTGTCACTATTTTTGGTTTTGAAGTGGGCGAGAACTTGTGCATTAAAGATAAAAATTGGCGAACCCCCGTACAGCCATTAAACATACTTAGGCAGCCGTTTTTCTTAGATTCACATGGCAATGACAAACTGGCCTCGCTTTGCATTGATATGGACAATCCACGGGTTCAAGAAGCAACGGGAGAGCCTTTGTTTATTGCTGGCAAGCGCAGTGACTATTTAGAATATATCGTGTCGCTGCTGGCAGAGTTAAAGCAGGGATACGAAGACACACAACTTTTTGTAGAGCTATTACTTGCGAACGACTTAGTCGAGCCGGTTAATTTGGACATTAGTTTTGATGATGGTTCTCGTCGCCAATTTGAAGGTCTGTACAGCATCAATATTGATGAACTTGACCAAGTGCCAGAGCAGGCAAAAACTGAGTTTGAAAAGGCAGGCTACGTACCTAAAATGCTCGCCATGATGAATTCAGTTAGCCATGTAAAACAATTGATTGCGGCTAAAAATGAGCAATTGGCCGAGCAAGCGCTGTAATACTTTAAACCTTATCGAAGGCCTTTCGCTTGGTCTTCGGTGGTGCTTGCTATGCTCACACAGTTATTCATCGCTATAAGCGATCTTTGATGAACTTCTTGGTATGTTGAATGACCGCTGGCGTCAATTCACCTGTGCATCCCCGAGCATGCTCTGGGATGTGAGCGTGATTGCCTTCGGACGCTTTAAATACATAGTGCTCGAATAGATCCTTCCAACTATTTCTTTGAGCCTCTGGCAAGTCTCTAATCGTCATCATAGCATGCATAAGCGCGTAAAGAGGATTGCCGCCATGAACCCCCGAACCATCCCACCAATAGTTGGCTAACACATTAAATTCAGACAATGACTCTACGTGATGCCACCACAATGGTGGTAAATACAAGGCGTCTCCTGGTTCCAAATCTGCAACTAGGGCGTGTTCCATCGCTTTGGAAAATTTTGGGTGTATCGACTGATCTGGTGACTTTAAATTAACGAGGCTTACAGGTTGGCCTGCCATATTAAATTCCAGTGGCCCAACATATAGGTTTTCAAGTTGTGACATAGGAATGAGCGTGAATTTACGCTTACCCGCAACACAGCAAGCGATATTGTCGACGGAGTCGTAATGAGTGGTGACCGTGGATTCATTGCCAATCCAGATTAATGGATCCACATCTTCATTCGTTGGGCTCAGTTGATTTTCCTCTGAGAATCCAGGAAACCATTGCTGTGACGATGTGGCTCCGACATAAATCGATTTGCTGTCGGCCCCTAAATCGCTCAACAGGCGTTGTAGTACCAATTTAAGATTGACCTGTTTCCGCTCAAAATTAAACCCTGTCATGGTCTCGTTGTAATAGAATCGTCCCTCAATACTCGACTCTCCCACCATAGCAACGACTGGTTTTCCCTGATAGAAATTCAACAAATAACGACACAGTGAATCTGCTGATTGTAAGCCATGCTGAACCGATGGCCACTGGCTCACAAGCCCCTTCAGTAGCAGTGGTTCATCAGACTTTGCCACTATTTCTTGAATGTTTTGCGCATCAACATTGGAGATGGTTTTTACATGTTTGGCACTTAGCATAGGGTCTATACTCTTACGTTATTGAGCGCTCAATGCGGCTGATAGCAACACGTCTTGCCGCAATTATTTGGCAACTATAGTGTTTATATATTCGAGCGTTTTTTGTTGTACTTCATGCAGTGATCATGTCTGCAAGGCGCAACCGGAGCATCAAAACCGAATATGAACCGGCTCAACGCTGCAATACCCGCTCATCTAAAAGTGTTAAAACTAGGCACGGTTATATGCAGGTGATTTCATCGCACTAAAGTTGAACTAGCATATGGTAGTGGTAGCGGTAACTCAAATTCGATTTGTATGCAGAGGGTGATTTGCTTCACATCTTGAAAGCG
Source organism: Echinimonas agarilytica (assembly GCF_023703465.1). Classification (NCBI taxonomy): domain Bacteria; kingdom Pseudomonadati; phylum Pseudomonadota; class Gammaproteobacteria; order Alteromonadales; family Echinimonadaceae; genus Echinimonas; species Echinimonas agarilytica. The sequence goes on from NZ_JAMQGP010000002.1 coordinate 567,490, forward strand.
AACAAAACGCTCACACTCGACTCACTACGTTTACTTCATGTTTACGCTAGGCAATTTAAAAACGAAGGGACATTGATTCATGAGCACCGATATTTTATTTGAAAAGTACACACTCAACTCTGACATAACTTTAAAGAACCGGCTCATCATGGCGCCCATGACGCGTTGTATGGCGACAGACAAATTAGTGCCAACTCCTAATATGGCTGAGTATTATGCGCGACGTGCTGATTGCGGGTTGATTATCAGTGAAGCCACAATTATTAGTCCCGAAGGCCAAGGCTACATCAATACGCCTGGAATTTTTAGCGCTGAACAAATTGCGGGATGGAAATTAGTCACTCAAAAAGTGCACGAGCATCAAGGTAAGATATTCTGTCAGCTTTGGCATTGTGGCCGTGTCGCTCATTCACACTTTAGCGGCCATACCCCTTATGCACCTTCGCCGTTAGGGGTTGAAGGCTCTGTTCCAAGAATGCGTGAAGCCACCTATGAAGTCCCTGTTGAAGCGACAGATACGATTATTGAAGGGTGGATAGAGGCCTATGCTCAAGGAGCTAAGAACGCAGTCGAAGCGGGATTTGATGGCGTAGAAATTCATGGTGCCAATGGTTATTTAATTGATCAGTTTTTGCATTATGCAAGCAATGTTAGAGAAGACCTGTGGGGCGGCAGTGCAGAAAATATGGCTCGCTTTGCGTTGGCTGTGGTTGACCGTGTTGTTGACGCCGTTGGTGCGCATAAAGTGGGTTTGAGATTGTCTCCCGGTGCTTATTTCAATATGGACGGCGATGAGCGTGATCGTGCCGTTTTTGACTACTTATTGATGGAACTTGATAAGCGCAGTATTGCTTATCTGCATGTGGGCGTTTTTGATGACGCCATGACATTTGAATATTTAGGAGGTTCTATGTCGGCGTACATGCGATCACATTCGGCACATACCTTAGTTGGGGTGGGTAGCTACACAGCAGCAACGGGGCGTGAAGCGGTGCAGAACAATCAATTTGATTTGTTAGGGATTGGACGCCCGATGATCGCCAATCCGTATTACGCAACAAAGATCCAAAAGAGCGAGGCCATAGTTGACTATAATGAAGCAATGTTGGCTGAATTGAACTAACTTGGCTTGCGGCCATGAATCAAGTGCGTACGGGGAGTGTTTTGTTTAAAATGCTGCCTATCATTTTCTTCTCTTGAAAACTGCAATGGCTAAATCAAAATATAGTGCGCGTGTTGTTTGTGTTGGTATCTATGACGGATGGGACGAGACAAGTAAAAAACTTCCTCAAATTAAAGAATATACGCGCCATATTATTGCTGAAATTGATGTTGAATTTGGTTTAATTATCAATATTAAAAAAGCTAAAGGACGCTTGATTCAATGGTGTATTGACCATCCATCGATTCCTGATGAGGAAGGTGAGGTTATGGCGCCTTTTGAAGGAAGCGAGCATGTGACTGACAACGACTGGACGTTCTACTTAGGCGATACTATTTGGGCTCCGGTTGATAATAAAGGTGGCAATTGGCGAATGACTATTGAGCTTGACGGCGACGTGATTGCTGACGAAACCTTTGACGTCGAAGTGGATGAATATAATGTGTTACAAGACGATAGTTTTTGGCTGGGAAGACGTCGTCGCTAACGTTCCTAATTTGTTATTTTGACCATAAGTCCCGTTAATTTTATCGGATACCCTTCTAGACTCTTTGTTCCACTGTTGAATATTTAACTTATTGTTAGTTAAGTGTTTTAACAATTCTTTGAATTAGAGTTAAAGCGTAAATGTAGCGCTCTCTCACGTTTTTAAATCTTATATTGACGCATTTTCACATTTTAATGTGATCGATAACATTTTCTTGTTTATAGTGGGCTGGCTCGTATTAAGTTGAGGCTTGTTCCGGACCTTTTCTGAAACTTCATTGTGATCACTGTTGTTAGCTTTGAATAACAGAACGATAGAAAAGCAAAAATAAAAATGAATAGTCTTTCTATTGCTGTGGTCTGTGCCCGCCTTTTCAGAGCAAACAGAAAAAGCGAAATAAAACACAAACATCAATCGACAGTGGCCGGTTGTTGTTGTGATTTGTAAATCAGAGATTCAGGAGAGACTCATGGATATTCACAATCGCGTTTCAAGGCGCATGCTCGGCATGTGTGTTGGCGCGGCCTTAACCGCAATGTCAGCTTCTGCCATTGCAATTGAGGGTAAATTTGTTCCGGATAATGGAGTTTTATTTACCATTGGGCAAGACGCAGACAGTATTAACAACTATTCATCAAGCATGGGAATCGTCCCTGCTGGTGTCACTAATTATGTGGGCATTGTTGAATTAGATGGTTTACTGAGTAATGCAGACGCCGGCGCCGGCCGTAATAATATTGCCGAGATAGCCGAAAATTACCCCGACAGTGCGCTTGTAGTTGGCGTGTCGATGAACGGTAAGATCAATGAAGTTGCTGAGGGACAGCACAACCGTAATATCGACATATTACTCGACACGCTTGCGGGATATGACCGTCCCGTTTATTTGCGTTGGGCATACGAAGTAGATGGGCCTTGGAATGGGCATAACCCAACAGATCTAATTAAGTCGTTCCGCGATGTTTACGATCGTGTTCAGGAAAAAGGGTACGGCAATCGTATCGCCATGGTATGGCAGACAATGTCTTACTGTCCTGTCGATTCAGACATCCAACAATGGTATCCAGGCGATGCATATGTTGATTGGATTGGACTGTCATATTTTTCCCCGCAAGATTGTGGTTTCCGTGAGGTTAGAAAGACCGCTGATTTTGCCGTTCAACGCAATAAGCCTCTGATGATCAATGAATCGGCTCCTCAGCGTTACGCCATTGGTGAACTTAGTTATTCAGACGATGCCGCCACAGGAACCAATCGCCAAAGTCGAACGGCGGATCAAATCTGGAATGAATGGTTTGTAGGCTATTTCGATTTTATAGATAGTTACTCTGAACATTTAAAAGCGGTCACGTATATCAATGCAAATTGGAATGCACAATCTCGCTGGGCCTCTGGCAACGAAGGCTATTGGGGTGATAGTCGCGTAGAGTCAAACCAAGCAATCAAAGCGAATTGGCAAACAGAGATGGACAATGGTGACATCTCGAATGAAACTCTGATTTACCGTTCTTCTCCTGATCTTTTTACACAACTCGGGTATGGCCAAAGTGGCGACTCAGGTGGCGACTCAGGTGGCGATACAGGTGGTGATACAGGTGGCGATACCGGCGGAGGCGTAGATCCTATTGAATTTGAAGCGGAAGCGGGTCAAGTCTTGGGCGGCGCGAGCGTTTACTCCGATGGCTCTGCCTCTGGCGGTTCTGGTGTTGCGTATATTAGTAGCAATGGAGCAGGGTTCCGAATCACGAATGCTCCGGCTTCCGATAGCTTAGACATTGTTTATGCATCAGAGCAGTCAGGCCAAATCTCGGTTTATGTGAACGGTGCTGATAATAATGTGCCGTTTTCATCAACGGGTGCATGGGGCGGAAACTATTCGACCACCACAGCCAATGTGTCTATTCCTGAAGGCGCAACCGTAGAAGTGCGTTTTGACAATGGCGAATCAGCGATGAACGTTGATTACATTGTGTTCAACGGCACAACAGGTGGCGACACAGGTGGTGACTCTGGCGGTGACACAGGTGGTGGCGTTGGTTTCGTCTTCGGTTTAGAAGCTGACGGAACGCTTTATCACTACGACGGTGGTCAAACAGCAGGTTTCGTTTACCTTTGTGTGAATGGAGACTGCCGTATACCTGAGTTAAATGGTGAGCGCTATGAGCTTGAAACAGGCTTCACCTCAGGCAGCTACACCATTGAATTCAAAGTACAAGACAACTCAACTGGGCAATGTATTGCTACAGCCAATGACGTGAGCCCTGGAGCTGGCGTAGTTACGTCTGCGTGCACTGATCAAGTTGGTGGCGGTGATACAGGTGGTAATACTGGCGGCGACACAGGTGGCGATACTGGCGGTGACACAGGTGGTGATACTGGCGGTGACACAGGTGGTGATACTGGCGGTGACACAGGTGGCGATACTGGTGGTGACACAGGTGGCGATACTGGTGGTGACACAGGTGGCGATACTGGTGGTAACCCTGATGCGCCAACTGCAGTCGTTTCATCAAATGCTCAATTTGGTGACTTCTTAGTGGGTGGTGAGAACTCAAGCCTACCGGGTTACACGCTTTACACTTTCACCGTTGATGCTGGCGGTACTAGCCAATGTGATGGTGGCTGTGCGACAACTTGGCCTCCTCTCGTTGTTGACTCAGCAGACGACATCGTAGCTCCAGCGGGTGTAAACCTTGGTACGTTGGCGCGCAATGACGGTCGCTTGCAGGTGACATTGAATGGAGACAACTTGTACTTCTTTGCAAACGATAACCAAGCTGGCGACACCATAGGTGATGGCGTGAATGGCGTATGGTTTGTTGCAGAGCTAAGTGGCACAGGTGGTGATACTGGCGGTGGCACAGGTGGCGATACAGGTGGTGACACAGGCGGCGAAATTACGGATTACGGCGTAACGGCGTTGAACAACAACAGTGCAACCATCTGGTTCTTAGCTCAGCCAGATTGGCCAACAACGGGTACTTTCTACCTCTGTAAAGATGGTGAAGCGGATTGCTACCCTGCGGAATTCAATGGTGATCGTTGGGAATATGATCATACGAACTTCGCAAACGGCCAAACATACAACCCACAGTTGAAAGTTCCTGGCGTAGGTTCTAACGACTTCCCAACCTTCTCATTCTCTTGGGATGGCGGTAACGTTGGTGTTGGTGACACAGGTGGCGACACTGGTGGAAACGCTGGTTCATTCGCTCACTTAGACTGGGAGTTTAACTCGCACAACTCCACTGAAAACCAAGTGCCGCACAATGAGAATGCTGTTGGCCCTGCACCACATATGTCTCAACATCTCAAAACACCAGAAAATGGTTCTCAACCAACCATCTATGGTTTCGCGTTTGACTTGAATGGCAGCACGTTCACATGGACTTGGGGTCCAAGCATCATCAAACAAGCTGGTGATTCAGGCCTTGAAGTTTACTGTTCTGAAGATGACGGCATGACGTATGAAGGTGCAGCGTTCAATGGCGGTACTGCGACTGTTCAGTGTTCTGAACCTTACATTTACTTCTTCCGCTATGATCACCCAACTGCGTTGAACAACAACAATGCATCGGGCTACATTTACACAGGTAGTTTCACGACTGAAGGTGGACGCTTGCCAGTTGTGAATGGTCGCCCTCAGTATGAATCATTTAGCGATGGTTCTGCGAACTGGATGCGTTTCCGTCACCCAATTTCTGGTGATGGTACAACTGCAGCTGTGTTGGATGCACAACATAACAACGACTCACTTCGCTTCTTGGACCGTTACACCATTTGGGTTGACGATTCACCAGGTAACGTAAGCATGCAAGGCACTGTAACAGGAGACGTATTGCGTAACGAAGCGATGCGTAGCCATGGTGGTCCGAATGGTCAGCAGTTCTTCGCAGAAGTAACCAGCGGTAACCTAGGTTGGGGTGATGTGTTCAGCTACGGTCAGGTGATTCAATTCGAAATTAGTGCAATTGCCGGAGCAAGTGGTGCTCAAACTTATAATGACTTCTCTTACTACACAGTGGGTCAAGGTTGGGGGGCATACGGTGATGTTCGTTTGAACTCAGCAGGTAAAGCCGGTACCACAATGTGGTTCTCTGATTCAGGTGCTTACTCAGATCTTGAATACAACGCTACGTTCACTCAGCCTTTAGCCACTGTTCACAAAGAGCAAATGGTTGATGACTTCATCGTGGGGCACCACTTGTTCCATGGTGTGGACCCACGTAAGCAGCGTTCATCTACGTTCGATGATCCAGACGTCCAAATCGGTGGCCGTACTTGTGGTGGCTGTCACTTCCGCGATGGTCGTGGTTCAGAAGTGATTCAAACTGCTAAAGGTCCACGTTTGCCGATGCCTACGTACGGTGTGAAGCTTCTTGAAGCGATTGAAGGTCGACAAACTGGTTTCGCTTGGGATGGCTCTGCGCCAACTGTAAGAGATCAAATCATCAATGCGTTTGAGAATGACCACAATGTAGATTTCTCTGAAATCGATGCTGGTACGGACCACCCTGTGGTTGACTTGATAACGGCTTACACTGAGTTGCTAACCGTTCCAAACCGAGATCCAGGTGCATACGATGATCCGACAGTTGTTCAAGGTGACAAAGTGTTTAACGACATTGGTTGTGCGAGCTGTCACACACCGGTTCAGAAAACACGTGCTGATGTAGACACTCACTTACGCAACTTGACGATTCGTCCATATACCGACATGAAGTTGTGGGATTTGGGTGAAGGTGACTTCCGTACACCAGCACTTTGGGGCTTAGGCCACAACCTCAACATTCTTGAGCGCAACGGTCGCGATGTGTTGTGGATGCATGATGGTGCTTCAACGAGCTTAGAAGAAGCAATTCAACGCCATGGCGGTGACGCATCTGGCGTACGCTCTGCGTACAACGGACTTTCCAACTCAGATAAGAGTGCGGTCAAAGCGTTTGTTAAAACCCTTTAATACCTAGGGAATTTTCAAACCCACTTAAAAAAGCCGCTGCATCAATAGCGGCTTTTTAATGTCTCTAATTGTTGTCGATAACATTGCTTGGTTTTATGGTTCCATTTAATTTGGCTTAGATCGTGAGAGAACGATTGTTCAGGTTTTTTATTTGCTTAAATAGCCTTTATTTTCTTGCTGTGTCACATTAATTAAACCTTGTTAACATTGTGGTTACGATTTGTTGATCTGGATCAAAGGGACGGTGTGAGATGGGTTGTTTCCCTTAACATGACTTCGGTTGAACACCGACAAAACCATCATTTACTTTTAACTAATGGGGCTGGTTTCGACTCGTTTTTTTGCGGTATGCTCTTGAACTTGGTGTGTTTTGAGCTTTGATACCTAAAGTAATTAGAGATGCTTGTAGGCGGCAAGGGAGTTCAGCCCATGAGCTTAGTAAACTTAGTAATTGGGGTGAACGAGCGCAGCCAACACCCAAGCATCTTCAAGTAAGAAGGGTATGGAAACAGCAAACAAGCAAAAATAAAGGGGATAGGGATTTTTGAAACAAGCATCAGCCGGCATAGACGCCCCTGTTGACATCCTTGTGGTACTTTTGAAGAAAGAATTCCGGATCCTCTGAGTCAATTGAGCATTATTCGTCCTAATACCGCGTTTTTGATTGATTCGCGTACACTAGAGATCAACAGAATCAGGAGCTTTCATTAAAAATGTTGAAACTTTTTCTGAAGCCATACCTGAATGTTCTATTCATACTGCTACGTTACAGATCTCTGTAAGCTAGCAATTAAGTAGTGAGCAGCAATGTATAAAACTATCTTTCAAGCAATTTCTCTGGGCTTATTGGCAAGTTCGTTTTGTCTTCAAGCCCACATCCTGGCCGATCATATAAAACAGGATCAAAGTCTTTCTGAAAGCAATCTTCCTTATGGTCATGTGGACGTAAAAGCTCCCAACTTACAGGTGCCCGCGAGTACTAAGCCTCTGTTTGAACAGTGGATGCGAGATACCTTTGTCAAGCTGGGACACGATGGTTACTACTACCTGACCGGTACCTCTAAGATTGAGGGGAACCCTAATGCCAGAAACGATACTCCAGGCATTTTGCTTTGGCGCTCTAAGGATCTCAAGCAGTGGGAGTTTGTTGGTAATGTTTTTGATTTTAATAAAGTTGATAGCTGGCAAAAAAATTACGACGTTAAGCGTAAGCGCCGTACCATGTGGGCACCGGAAATTCATTACATTAAAAGCCTAAAGACCTACTTCATTATTGCGTGTACGCCCTACAATAGCGAAACGTCAAAGCGGGGCACTTATATTTTGCGCAGCACCAGCGGCAAAGCCGAAGGGCCTTACGTTAACATTAAGGCGAATGAAACTACGGCAATGAACTCGCGTATTGATGGCAGCTTGTTTGAAGATGAAGATGGCACCGTTTACCTGGTTAGCCTCGCTAAACATATCGCTAAAATGAAGCCTGATATGAGCGATATTGCTGAACCCTATCAGGTTATCAAACAAACACCATATGACAATGAGCCTTACATAGAGGGGGCTTATATGGTGAAAGAGGGCGGTAAATACCACCTGATCCATGCTATCTGGAGCTATAAATTACCAGACGGTAGCTATGCCTATGATGAAGACTATAAGAATAAGAACAGCGTACTGACCCAAAGCGAGCAAAAAGAGGCTCGCTATAGCTATGATGTAGTAATTGCGTCGGCGGACTCTCCCTATGGCCCGTTTGGGCCGCGTTATACGTCTGTTATTGGTGCAGGGCACAATAACCTCTTTAAAGATAAAGCGGGCAACTGGTGGGCGACTATGTTCGGTAATCCGCGCGAAAGTGGCCTGAAGAAAGCATTTGTCGCCCGGCCAGCTGTGTTTCAAATGGAGTATAAGGGGGAGCGTTTTTACGCTAAGCCTGATTAGCTTTTATGAAAAGGCGCACGGCATGCTAAGGGCTGTCTGTCTTTACTCGGCGTGGTTCGCCTATGGTAGACAATTCATCAGAAGTTTTTGGCTCACTAAGGCTGGAGCCTTATTAGAGTTCAGTGCGGCGCAATATACAGCGTTGAGAAGATCACCTTACCTTTACCGCAGCGCCCCCTTACTGTTGTATCTACACTGGGGGTAACGGGGGTAAGAGATCGACAACACAGTCATCTTTCCAACTCAGATAAGAGTACGGTCAAAGCGTTTGTTAAAACCCTTTAATACCTAGGGAAGTTTCAAACCCACTTACAAAAGCCGCTGCATCAATAGCGGCTTTTTAATGTCTCTAATTGTTATCGATAACATTGCTTGGTTTTATGGTTCCATTTAATTTGTCTTAGATCGTGAGAGAACGATTTTTCAGGTTTTTATTTGCTTAAATAGCCTTTATTTTATTGCTGTGTCACATTAATTAAACCTTGTTAACATTGTGGTTACTGTTTATTGATCTGGATCAAGGGGAGGGTGTGAGATTGGTTGTTACCGTTAACATGTCTTCGCAGGGGTGGTTGAGTTGATGTTGAAGTATTTATTGTAAAGTCCAAAAGGGTTCTAGTTTCTTATCATGAACGTTGGGACGTTTGGACAGAGCATTGTTGAAACCCATTGTTGAAGTCATTTTCTGCCCTAAAGCCTGTACTCACCTGTGCTTAGTTTTGCGCGAACGGGGCCGGCTTATAACAAACAAAATTCCAAAATAAGGAAGTAAAAGATGAACTCTAGGCAGCAATCTCTATTCCGTTTAGCAGCAATTCCCAGTGCAATTGCAGTGGTACTCGGTTCAGTCAGTATGTCGACTTATGCTCAAAATGAAGGAAAGCCGTCAGCAGGGCTGAACACCGACGAAGTTGAAGTCATTAATGTTACGGGAATTCGTGGTTCACAAATTAAGTCTCAAGACATCAAGCGCAGTTCTTCCGGGGTTGTTGATGCCATCTCCGCTGAGGATATTGGAAAGTTCCCAGATACAAACTTGGCTGAATCACTTCAGAGGATCACGGGTGTATCGATTGACCGGGTGAACAACGAAGGGAGTAAGGTTACGGTTCGTGGCTTTGGTCCCGAGTTTAACTTGGTGATGTTGAATAATCGTCAGATGCCAACAGCTCAGGTTGGAGCAGAGTCAACTCGCTCATATGACTTTGCAAATATCGCATCAGAGAGTGTTTCAGGTGTAGAAATTTATAAAACAGGTAAAGCGGACATATCGAGCGGCGGTATAGGCGCTACGATTAATATTAAAACCGCTCGACCATTCGACAAAGCAGGTTTCCATAGCAGTGTTGGCGTAAAGGCCGTGACCGACCGAAGCGTGGAGCAAGGAGATGATTGGACGCCAGAAATTTCAGGTTTAGTGAGCAATACCTTTGCTGATGATACGTTTGGGGTGGGTTTATCGTTTGCCTATCAAGAGCGTGATAGCACTGAAAAATATGCCAACGTGGATGGGTGGTTGTCGAATCCCGATCATTCTGCGTCTACTGGCCCGATTGTTGATAATAACCAAAATCCGTATGGTAACACTTGGTATGCGCGCAACATGGGCTTCGGTCAGTCTGAAAATGAGCGCACACGAACCAATGGTCAATTGGTGTTGCAGTGGGCGCCCGCAGATAACATTGAAGCAACGCTCGACTACACCTACTCGAAACTAGAGCTCGATTCTGAAATTACCGCTTGGGGGCAGTGGCTCAATGGTAGCGCTGCTAATTTCTTAGGCGGTGAAATTGATGAACATGGCACCTATGTTCTTGCAAAAGAAACCGGTGGTGATTACATGGCCCGAGTTGCCAATAATTCCATTGAGAATGAAAACAAGTCCCTGGGATTCAATCTTAAATGGCAAGTCACAGACACGCTCGATTTAACCTTCGATGCTCACAGCTCCAATGCAAAAGCGGAAGCGGTGGACAATGGTAGCTTTTCATTCATGATCTTGGGCGCTGCCGGGGCGTCATCCGACTTTACATTCGATGCGCGTGGCAATGAAATTCCCACATTAGCTATGAACTGGAATGATTCGAGTGGCCTTGAAGCATCGGACTACCGGCCCTTGTTCGCAATGAACAATGCAGGCATGAATGATACCGACGTTGATCAATTTCAACTGAGTGGTACTTGGGTCAATGATAGCAATGATTCACTCACCTCGATTGATTTTGGGATTGCTCGAACTGAATTCGAAACCACGGCTAAAAACTATTCCAACCAATTCCCAACAAGTTGGTACGGCGACAGCGGAGAAGAGTTTCACGGTGATATGGAGCGAGTTGAACTCGGGGGTAACTTCCTTAGTGACTTCAGTGGCGGCGGCAGCGATATTTTAACGCCTTATTATTATCGTTATGACTTTGGCAAGGTGCTTGCCACTGCAGGTGACAAATACGGCTTTGATCTAGCCGATTTTGGAACACCCATTTCAAACCATAGCATTGAAGAAAAAACCGATAGCGCTTTCATTCAATTGAACTTTGAAAGCGAATTCAACGATATGCCTTTAAATGTAACGGCTGGGTTCCGCTACGAATCGACCGATGTTACGTCGCGCAGTGAGGAGCGCCTTGCCGAATCAATGCAGTGGAATGGGCCCAATGAATGGCAAACCAACTTTGCTACCGATAGCTCATTCTCTAACGACAAAGGCGAATACAAAGTATTTTTACCGAATTTAGATTTGAGTTTGGAAGTCGTTGAAGATTTGTACACTCGGTTTTCGTACAGCAAAACAGTGACACGTTCGAGTTTAACGGCGATGCGCGGCACAACCTCATTAACCAATTCACCTAAAGTGGGTAGCCGAGTCGGAAGCAAGGGTAACCCCGATCTCGACCCTTATAGCTCTGAAAATCTAGACGTATCTATTGAGTACTACTATGACGATGCGAGCTACGTATCAGTGGGCTGGTTTAATAAAGATGTGAGTAACTTTATTGCGACTGTGTTCGACGAAGGAGTCACTTACGATGGCATTCGTGATCCATACAATGGCCCAAGAGCACAAGCAGCCAGAGACGCGTTAGCCAATGACGGTATAGCGGCAACAGAGGAAAACCTCGTTGCTAAAATTCGTGAGATGGAAGGTTTGGGAGCCACAGACCCAATACTTCAAACGCCCGATGATCCATTGACTGAGTGGCAAATATCACAGCCCAATAATGTGGAAAACTTAACTATGCATGGCTGGGAAATTGCCGCGCAGCATTGGTTTTGGGACACAGGGTTTGGTGTATCTGCAAATGCTACCTTTGTCAGCGGTGACGTTGACTACGATGTTGAGTCCATCGAAGAGCAATTTGCATTGCCAGGCATGAGTGATTCATACAATTTATCGGGATTCTACGACAAAGATGGCTTGCAAGCTCGGGTAGCTTATAACTGGCGAGATGATTTCTTATCGGCGTTGGGTCAACCCGAAGCAGGCACAGAGCCGCAGTACACTGAGTCGTATGGTCAACTTGATGTAAGCGTGAGCTACGACATCAATGACACTGTCAACGTTTTTGTGGAAGGGCTGAACGTGCTTGAGCAAGAGCAACGGATTTATGGCCGCTATGAAGAACAGCTGATTAAAGCCACTCAAAACAGTGCGCGCTACGCGGTAGGAGTCCGCGCGAAGTTTTAATTCACATGTTGTGACTTTCTCACATTTATTAGCTTATGAAACAACACCGATTAATAAAGAAGTAACAGTGCGAGTGCCCTTGGGCGCTCGCACTGTGGTTTAAGGAAGGGGGGTGTTTGGCATTTAATGAAATTGCTGCTTTTGAATGGCACCTTCATTAAATCGCCCTCCTAAAGAGGGATACCACTTTGTGGGTAAAGACCTTTTCAGGCGCTCTTTAACTTTGTCATAATCGGGTTTATTGGCCAGGTTTGTCCACTCGTGAGGGTCGTTGTCGTGATCATAAAGCTCTTCTGAACCATCGGGGTATTGGATATAGCGGAAGCGAATATCACGCACTGATACAACCCCTGAACCATAGGAACTAATGGCTGGGCGATCCCAACGAGCATTAGGATCTTTCAGCAATTCGACCATGCTTTTTCCATCAATAGGGTTAGCTGGCATCTCAAGCCCCGCTAACTCAACTAAGGTCGGATAGAAGTCCACATTGACCACGGGCTGCTGAACAACCTTACCTGCGTTTAGTCCATCAGGTAGGCGAATTGCCAGCGGTACTCGAGCTGCTTGCTCCCAAACCGTCGCTTTTTCATAATGGTGTTTTTCCCCTAGGTGGTAGCCGTTATCGGACCAGAACAACACAATGGTGTCTTTGGCATTGGGGCCTTTATCTAGGGCTTTCATCACCTGACCCACATTCCAGTCGGCAAAGCTGGTACAGGCATAATAGCCATGCAGAACCCGGCGCCAGTTGGCTTTTTGCTTGTCACCTCCCAAGTCCCAACGCCCTTTCCAAATTTTTGAAAAAACCTGACCGGCGGCGGGAATATCATCCAGATCATCTGCTTTATAGCCCGCAGGAAATTGAATGGACTCGGGATCATACATGTCAAAGAAGCGTCTTGGTGCGGTATAGGGAGAATGGGGACGCCACAACCCGTAAACTGCAAAGAAGGGCTTATCATGTTGCTGGCTCAGGAACTCTCGCATCTTATCTGCATTGCGAATATCCGGGAAGTCGCTGTCTGGCCCATCCCACTCTTCAACGGAAAAGAACTTATTACCTTTTTGTTTGGCTGTCTGAATGTAATTGCTCTTTTTCGGCCAGGGGCCAAAACCGCCACCGGAAGTCTTATTGCTCCAATTCTTCTTATTTCGCTCTTTGGTCATTTTTGAGTGATAGAGCTTGCCGTGGCCGTAAGTCATGTAACCATTTCGCATAAATAGCTCTGTCATGGTTTCAATGTTTTCTAGTGGCCCTTTTTTGCGCCAAAAGTCGGCTTTGTTGTAATAACCGCCCGTGGTGTGGGGGTACAGACCACTGAAAAATGCAGTGCGGGAAGGACCACAAACAGGAGAGGCGGTATAGGCGTGGTTAAACACTACGGACTGCTGTTTGAGTAGATCCAGATTGGGTGTTTTGATAGGCGACTGGTCACCGTAAAAGGACCAGTCATTTTGATCATCGGTCATGATCACTAAAATATTGGGGCCTTTAGCGCTAGCTGTTGTGGCGAAGAGCCACAGGCAGAGCAGGAAAGCCTGAAAGAATCGGTTTGTGAACTTCATTCTAATTTTCCGTTGGCGATAACAAACTATTTTAGTATCCCTTATTAAATCTGAAAAAATGTTTTGTATGGGTGAAGGTTTGTTAGGGTTTATTAGAGGCTGCATCATTCACTGATTGTTTTCTGAATGTTGGCTTTAAATCGATATAAAAAACAGTATGTTGGTGTTCTTTTGTGGTGGTGTTTGATAGCGACTTATGACCGCGAACAATCATGAGAGAGAATAGTCTATGATGGGCGTATGTTTTGCTGATGGAAAAAAGCAATACCTCTGAAAAACCTTTAGCAAGCATGCGAGAATCTCTATTTACCCATACCTTTGATTTCAATAGGCTGCTGCTAGTTCGCAAAAGTCACGGGGGTGGCTAGGAGCTTTTGTTTTTGTCGCTATCTGTTCTGGCTTGGTAATTGTGGCATTCACTATACCACTACATACCTCTTTTACTGCTGAAGCGCGCAAAGCCTATTACCTTTGCGCATGAACAAAGCAGAGCAGTAAGCGGTGGTAAATCGAAATTGGTTTCTGGTAACTCCATAGTGTGGGCTGTAATGCCTTTGTTGATGAATTGTTCCAAGAGCCAAGAGAGAGTAGGGCTCGCAAGCAAATTAACAAAAGATAATGCCTGAATTTGCAGGTATGGAGAATAAATGATGAAGATCTTTAAAACTATTTGGGCCATGGTATTGGTGGCCATTAGCTTGCAGATTACGGCAGCCCAAAACCCACCTATTCAACAAGAAGCCGAGCACTACGGCGATATCGATGTGTCTCGGCCTGATATTCAGGTGCCCAGATCGGTGAAGCCCCTTTTTGATACTTGGTTGCGTGACACCTACGCCACATTGGGGCCAGATGGTTACTATTACCTTACGGGCACCTACAAAATGCCAGATAGGCCCACTGCCTTTGATGACTCGCCGGGCATTCCTTTATGGCGATCTACGGATCTGAAAGAGTGGGAGTATCGTGGCTTAGTGTTGGATCTCTATACCACCGATTTCTGGCAAAAAGATCACTACTTCGATCAAAAGAGAAAGAAGAAGGTGGACCTAAATGGCAACCCGGTGAAGCAGAAGCGCCGCACTGCGTGGGCACCAGAGATCCACTACCTCAAGAGTCAGAAAAACTATTTTGTGGTGGCCTGTACGCCGGAAAATCCCAATGGCCGTGGAACCTATATTTTGCGCAGCACCTCGGGTAAACCAGAAGGGCCCTATGAGAATATTGAGGCTAATAAAGAGGGCCCAATGTTTAACAATATTGATGGTAGCCTGTTTGAAGATGAGGACGGCACAGTCTATTTTGTGGGCCACAATCACTATATTGCCAAAATGAAGCCAGACATGAGCGGCTTGGCTGAAAAGCTAAAGCGAATAGAGCAGTCCAAATACAAGGCGGAGCCCTATATTGAAGGAGCCTTTATGCTAAAAGCTTTTGGCAAATATCACCTGATACAGGCTATCTGGTCGTTGAAATTGCCCGACGGTAGCTTTATGTATCGTAACAAGCACAAGGCTGAAAGCTTTAAAGATGGCAAGAAGCAGCGAGTGAAACAGTATTCTTACGATCTGGTCATTGCCACGTCTGACTCACCCTATGGACCCTTTGGCAGGCGTTATACTTCTGCCATTGGCGCAGGGCATAACAACCTGTTTAAAGACAAAGAGGGACGCTGGTGGGCGACCATGTTTGGTAACCCTAAAGGGACGTTAGACAGACCATTTATCGCTCGGCCAGCCATTATTCCAATGCGAGTGGTGGAGAGTAAGTTCTACCCTGATCATGAGTATAAGTTGAAATAATTGAATAAATCACAGCAGATGCCCGAAGCACTCTATTTCGGGCTATTTCAATGAGGTACTGCAGTTCATATCGCTTTCGTGAGTAACAAAACACCTTGATTTGAGAAAGAGCTCTTTAGACCCCGCAATGCCGGGCTTTTTTGTCATCAGAACACTTTGCGACCAAACCTTTAAGGTTTGCATTGCGTTAGAAGGTGATGGCGCTTTTGTACGCGTTGGAGAACGGTGTGGGCGCATGAAATAGGGCGCAGTAAAGGCTCCCAAAACAGGCTGAGCAAGCTTGCATTCTTCTATCTTCAGTTCCATTTTCATTTCATGTTTCTCCAAGATAAGGGTAATAAACGGTAATGGGTGACCGAGTACTCATGCGTTTGTTGGGTGAAAGTACTTGTCTAGATTAGGAGGCCAATGTGCATCAAATGGTCAGTAAATGTGCAACAAATATGTAAGTTATCTCAGCGTTGACTGAAACCCCTGTGATTGGGTTTACCTTTGTGGATGGACAAGGTGTAATACTGACGAAATAACTGGAACCGTTCATATGCGCCTACAAACAAAATTATTTTTGGTATTACTGAGCACGAGCTTAATGTTGGTAGGAGCGTTGGTTTTTTTGGTGCAAAGAAGCATTGATGAAGGGGTGCTGGATTATATTAATAGCCAACAACATAGTGCCGTAGCGCCAGCTGTTGAAGAGCTGCAAGATGAGTACCGCAGCGACCAATGGCATTCGTTAAAATCTGACCCTGAACGTTTTTATCATACGTTGCACAGCCATTTGGAAAACGGCGGCATTAGTATTCCTCAAGTCCCTCGCAATGGGCCGAATGCCCGTGTGCAGAAGCGCCCACCACCGCCAAGACGATTGCCTCCGGACTCGGGGCGCTACGCAGAACAAAGCAGCCCAATAAATCAGAAAGCTGAACGCCCAGCGGCTGGGACTCGTGAAGCCAATCAAATGCGCCGGCCACCACCGAAAGCCAGCTTTGAAAGGCAACAAACTCCAACTCGGCGCTTGGAACGCTTGCCGGGCTTTCATGAATTTGTGGTGACTTATGCCTCAGGAGAGCCTGTGGTTGGGCGCGTCAAGGAAGGTTCATTTTACTCAGAATTGCCGATCAATGTTGATGAGGAGATCGTGGGATATTTGCACATCGTGCAACGCATGAACTTGTCAGATGTGCACGAACTTGACTTTGTAAAAGAGCAACATCAATACATGATCACCGCAGGGTTGGTGCTTCTGGTGGGCGTACTGGGCTGCAGTATTCCGCTTGGGCGTCATATGTTATCACCGGTCAAGCGTTTAACTCAGGGCTTACACCAATTGGCGCAAGGCCAGTATGATCTGCGAATGCCCACCCAACGATCCGATGAATTAGGACAGCTTGGTCGAGATTTTAATGAGCTAGCAATGACACTTGAGCAAAACGAAAGCGCCAGAAAAAGGTGGCTTGCAGATGCGGCACACGAGCTTCGTACGCCGGTTGCGGTGTTGCGCGGTGAACTTGAAGCCATGATTGATGGCATTCGGCCATTGTCTGAACAAAATGTTCAATCGGCGCATCAAGAGTTGTCGCACCTTCAAAAACTCATTGATGATTTACATGCCCTCACTCGTGCTGAAGCTGGTGCATTGCGATATCAAAAACAACAACTCAACCTGAACGATTTAATTCGCTGGCGAGAACAATCGTTGAGTTTGATGTTGGCTAATGCTGGCATTGAGCTGGTGATGTCGCTTGAAGCTAAAAAATGCATGGTGGAGGCCGATCCGACTCGGCTCAATCAGCTGTTCGATAATTTGGTTCAAAACACCATTCGTTATGCTCACGGCGCAACACAATTGGTGGTTTCGACTCGGCGTGAAAAACACAGTGTTGTGTGGCAAATAGAAGATGATGGTGAAGGTGTTGCTGCCGAGCACTTGCCCAAGTTATTTGATCATTTGTATCGCGTGGATGAAGCGCGAACTCGCTCTAAAGGAGGCAGTGGTTTGGGCTTAGCGATCTGCAAAAAAATTATTGTGGCGCATCAGGCAAGCGTTGAAGCCGAGACTTCTCAAGCGGGTGGGCTGGCAATTATCATGACTTTTCCAACTGTTAAATCATAAAGGTACATTGTGCAATGGCGTCTGTATTAATCGTAGAAGATGAGCCTAAATTGGCGTCTATATTGGTCGACTATTTGACGCAATCTGATTATCACACTCAATGGGTTGATCATGGCAATGCAGCGATTGAAGCTGTACATCGGTATCAGCCGGACGTCATCTTATTAGACGTGATGCTACCTGGCAAAGATGGCATGACGTTGTGCAAAGAAATTCGCCAGTTTTCAGATGTGCCTATTTTAATGCTCACTGCACGAGTGGAGGAGATTGACCGTTTGTTAGGGTTGGAGCTGGGTGCAGATGATTACATTTGTAAACCGTTTAGCCCAAGAGAGGTTGTTGCCCGAGTCAAAGCTATTTTAAGGCGAGTCGGCCCAAAGGACTCTGATGGCGTGTCTCATACTGGTTTTTCCCTTGATGAAACCAAGTTTATGGTGGCATACAACGGTGTTCAACTGGAATTGACGGTGGTTGAATTCCATATTCTAAAAATGTTACATCGCGAACCCGGTCGAGTGTTTTCAAGGGATCAGCTGATGAGTGGCATGTATCAAGACAATCGAATCGTCAGTGAGCGAACCATTGATAGCCACATTAAGAAGCTGCGTAAAAAATTACTAACCCTCGACGATTCACTAGAACTCATTCAGTCGGTGTACGGTGCAGGCTACCGTTTTATGACCTAATTCGAGTTTATGAACCTTGAGCTAAATACTCCATAGGGGGGGCTACAACGTCTATTAACGACTTCATATTAAGCGTGTAAATTTTTACTCTGTGGCTTTTTAATATGGACTAAGATAATGAAATTGTTACATTTTACTACATTAGCGCTGTGCAGCGCAGTTTTAATTGCATGTAAAACGACACCATCAGAAGAAGTCGAGCAGCAAGCAAAGGTATACATTAGCAACGTACTTACAGATACCACGTTATACAGCGTGGATAAAACCAACCGAGATGGCTCTTCAAAGTCGACATTTGGTATCACTTACAGTGACATTCAACCTTTACCTGTAGGGGCTGGAGCTTGGATCTCTGTTGCGCAAACCGGGGCAAATAGTGACAAGTTTGATTGGCGACTCGATTCTGCCAATGGACCACAAGTACTTCACCGAGATACCAATACTGAATTTGGCCGTGGTGTAGCATTTGTCATCAATAACACTGATCTTCAATTAACAGGAAATTCAATCTTTTCATTTGAATATTTCAGTAAAGATGCGGATCCGTCTACACCCAATAAACTGCCCATGTTGTCGTATCGAGTTTGGGGCGTGCCCAGTGAAAGTTGGGACGGAATCTTCCAAATGACAGCGGGTAATGGTGAATGGGCAGCAGCCGGTGCGAGCAAGGCAAATATTCCCAACGCTAAAGATTTGGTCAGCAAATCTAAGTTGGGCATTGCGGATGACTGGAAAAAAGTGGAAGTGACGGCTGACGTGACAGGCATGCAGTGGATTTTTGTGTCTTTTGGCCACACTTTTCGTGAAAAAACGGTGGATAAAAAGAAATTAGAACAATACCTTGGCATCCGGAATGTGTTTGTTCCTTCGCCTTAGGCTATTCACTGTTGAAGCAGTAAGTTTTCAGACTTTGTTAGGGATGACAAAGTCTTAGTGTTTTAAATGAGCTTTCCTTTTCAAAAAACGCCTCCCTTTTTCTCTGTTCGCCTGTACTAAAATTGCGTATGGTTTGTGCTCTGGCTCATTTTAAGTATTTGGCAATATGCCCAAAGCATTACAACCTATTGTTCTCACAACTATTGCATTGATTGCATTCGCAGCTAACTCTGTTTTGTGCCGAATGGCACTGAAAGATGAGGGCGTCGATCCGTCATTTTTTACCTTGGTGAGATTACTTTCTGCTGTTGGAACCTTGCTAATCATTGCTCTATTTACCAATCGAATGAAAGGGCTTTTATCGCAAGGAAGTTGGTTGGCAGGGTTTGCATTGTTTGCATACGCAGCAGCATTTTCTTTTGGCTATGTGTCGCTGAATACCGCCACTGGCGCACTTGTTTTATTTGCCGCTGTGCAATTGTCGATGCTGATCATTCATTCATTTTCAGGGCATCGAATTTCTAAATCTGAACTGTTTGGAGGTTGTTGCGCTGCCGGCGGCTTGGTGTATTGGTTGCTTCCCGAACTTCAACAGCCTACGGTTTTTGGCTTTTTATTGATGCTTTTGGCGGGTGTAAGCTGGGCCTTTTACACCGTACTTGGACGTTCTAGCACCGACTCAATGAGTGCAACGGCAGCCAATTTCCTACGAGCCTCTGTAATGGCCACGCCTTTGATACTTCTTATTCCTGAACAACACTCACTGGGCGATAAAGGAATTATTTTGGCGATCACATCGGGAGCAATTGCCTCTGGATTGGGCTATGTTATTTGGTACGTTGCATTAAAACATCTATCGGGTAACCGAGCGGGTCTTGTGCAATTATTGGTTCCGATGATTGCGGCCCTAGGCGGAATTATATGGGTTAACGAACCCATTACCCTGCGATTGCTAGTTGCTGGGCTGCTCGTTTTAGGGGGGGTCTATGTGGCGATGACTCCTTGGGGTCGTGTAGGCAAAAACTAATGCGTTGCAATCGTTGGGCGGTTTCTAGCCAAGGGGTTATTGAGTGAAATCGGTTCAGTACATTTTTATTGTTGTGAGTTTATTTGTTACGTCCGCGTCTCAAGCGATCAACCTTGTCAAAGTTCAGGGCAAAGAAGACTTACCTGTAGAAAAACAGCACGCGCTATTGCCTTACGCCTTTTACAATGACAGTACTGAATTTGCGGTGGCTGCTGCATTTTTTGGGATTGGTTATTTGCAACCGCAAACCGTGATGGTGGCCAATGCCTTTTATTCAAGCAATGATTCCTCTAGTTTCTTTCTTTACCTGCAAGACTATCGCTTGTCGAATCGATGGTTTGTGGATTTAAAACTGCTCACAAGTGACTGGGGAGAGTTCGATTCTTACCGCGCGGGAAACCCCAACTTTCCAGATGAAAGGGCTGGGAGCAACGACTCTGATAAAGATAATTTTATATTAAGCAAAGGTTCTGATAACTATCATCGTGTGAATTTTAGGTATTTGCTGCCCATTGGTGATGGGCGCGGTGATCCACTGCATACCTTTGTGGTCGATCAGCAAGGGTTGTTGGTTCCCGGGTATGAAGCCGGCGCGCGAGAATGGAATCCATTCACAAGTGGCCGAACACGATTTGATGTTGAGGCTTTTTATCGAGAGCAAGATCTAGAGGATGAGTTTGATAACCAAGCTGAATTTAAAACCAATGGGCTTACATTTTTCTTAGACTACGATAATACCGATTATTATCGAAACCCAACTCAGGGAAGCCGACAGTCACTTTCTGTCATACGAGATTGGGGAATGCAAGATGATGATGGCGCCTCTTGGACCGCTATTCAGTTTGAAGCTTCCAAATATTTTAGCTTTGGACAAACGCAAAGTGCACTGCAACGTGTTCTAGCGTTAAATTTATGGTATTCAGATTCGCCTACGTGGGACTCATTTGATAAGCGAGGTGAGGACAAGGTGTTTCATCGCCCACCCTCATTTGCAGGGTCGACGTTGGGCGGCCTTGATCGAATGAAAGCCTATAGCACCGCGCGTTTTAATGACCGGTCAGCCGTATATTATGCCGCCGAATATCGACATATGCCGGCATACAATCCATTTCCTAAAATTCCATTACTAAAATATCTGAATATCCCTTGGTGGCAGTGGGTTGGATTTGCTGAAGTAGGGCGTGTTCACGATGAGTGGGATTATTCTGAGTTACACAAAGATTTAAAGTGGGATGTTGGAGCAGGACTGCGCGTTGATGCAGAAGGTATTGTGGTACGCGTCGACATAGCACAAGGCGGCGAAGGCTCGAATGTTCAAATGTTCATCGGGCATACTTTTTAGCTGGGAGAAGTATTTGAGTCGCGCAGCCTGCTCATCTCTCCTCGGGGGAAGGAAATAAGAGTGTTTTGCACGCGGCTCAGTCTAGCCGAACCGCCAGCTCTATCGCCGCAAAAAACGGTTGAGGTTGCAGAGGGCGCAACGGACTAATGAGTGGAGCTATGAAGATTTTTTGAGCGGTTTGCTTTGTTCTCTCTACACTTGGGAATGCATTGAATAAAGCAACTGGATGAATGCTATGTTTAGAAGTCATTGGTAAATGCATTTGAGATGTGTCCTTTCGAAATTCAAATGCTGAGTCTGGCTGATAAACAGTGGACTTCTATCCTCACTGTTACGCT
This sequence comes from Echinimonas agarilytica, assembly GCF_023703465.1. Classification (NCBI taxonomy): domain Bacteria; kingdom Pseudomonadati; phylum Pseudomonadota; class Gammaproteobacteria; order Alteromonadales; family Echinimonadaceae; genus Echinimonas; species Echinimonas agarilytica. Next base: position 589,475 of record NZ_JAMQGP010000002.1, read on the forward strand.
GGTAACCCCGCTATCTTTCTAGAGACCGGAAGTTTTGCGTCCCAATCTCGCGACTGGTTTGCCATTGTCAGCGGATATGAACAATTTTTGTTCATTGCTAAACTCATTGCATCATGAACGAAGTACTCTGCCAATGTAAACGTTGTGTTGTTAAATTGTTTACAAAATGGCGGTGGGTTCACAAAATTGTTGAGTTGCCGGTTTTTAACGAACAAAGAAACGAGGGAATTGAGAGATGAAAATAATCATCGGGCTAGTGGCAGTGATTGCGCTGAGTGGGTGTGCAGATCGGCAGGCGTATAATGCCATTAAACACAATAAAGAACAGCAGTGCCGACTTTTACAAGAGCCGGATTATAGTGACTGCATGAATGAAGTGAATGACAAAAGCTATGAAGAGTATGAGGACGATCTCAAGAGTTTGCATGAGGAGTCGCCCGTGCCCACCGAGTGACTCCTCAAGGTGTTAAAGGTTAGTATTTCTGATCGCGATGAGCGTTGTATTGGTGCCTCTATCTCGAACATAGATGTCATATAGGTCTGAGTTGAATTCGTCATGTATGTAATAGTTATCGCGAATATCAGTTTGGCCGAGCAAAGTATTGTTGATGTACACAATAAAATTGAGTGTGTACCAAGATTGGCTTCCGTCTTGTTCAAATAGCCCACAATTATCAAAGGTATTATTGGTGATGGTTAAGTCACTGATCTCACCTAAATAAAAATATATTGCAGCGGCTTCACATTGTTTGATGGTGTTGCCATCAATCACAACCGTTTCAAGAGCGGCTTTATCGGGTACATTTCCGGTATCGTTTGAGTAATTAAAGTTGTATCCGCCAATCGCGCCCGCATATTTGGAGTTATTTTGCTGCAGATATGAAAAACTTCCATTCATGTATTCAATGGTGTTGTTGGTGATTTCAATGCGATTTGCACCATTAAATTTGCTGCCGCTATAAAAGTAGATGCCTGTTCCAACTCGAACCGAAGGCGCTGTTGGGTTATAGTAAGGAAACTCATGCGGATACATATAGACCAAGTTGTTGTCCACTTTAGCGCCGTCTAATCCTAAAGGCGCATGAGTAGGTGCAATCCCTTCACTCCAAATTAAGATGCCACTGCGTGACACATGCATTTCGTTGTCCGACAACACAATGTCGTTCGCTTTTCCGCCCCGACTGATGCCAGCAAGGTTAAAACCTACTTGAGTTTTCTCAACGTAATTGTGTTTGATAAAACCCGAGCGAAAATGCGGTTCAAATGCCGTTCTAGGTGCGTGAAGCCAACTTTCTCCTACCACGCTTGAATGAGTGATTTCACCATAGTCGGTGTCGATATTGACAAACGATTGGTCATAATCAACGCCGTGGGTCGTACCGTTGAGCCATGTAACTTGATTCACAATGACACTCTCGGCGCGGCCTAAAATATCAGTGGGAGCGCTGTAGTAGCGGTTGTTGTAGATGCTAACGACAGAATCAGCATTCTTAATGGTTAAGCCTTGATACAGCAAGTCACCAAATCCAGTGGCTGAGGCATAGCTTGCGATTGACGAGCGCACGTCGGCGGGAATTAATGCGTCCTTCACATCGTATGATTCAAGTAAGCGATGTTGTGCGTTGTGGTCTATGGTGAAGTCGACAAACTCGGCACGGTCAGGATCGCCAGAGATGGCTAGAATGCCCCGATAATCAGAACTGATGTTGTCTGTGGTTGATGTGGGTGCGAGCGTAATACTTCCAGTGCCCAATACTATGAAGTCGGAACGATCAGGCAGTGTGATGGCATATAGGCCCTTGCCAACCGTATCAATCAAGTAATCGGCGCTCAGCTCGTACGCGATACATTGCTCGTGGACTGAGTCAAACTGGCTTTGCAAACCTGCACGCTGATCTGAGGGTGTTCCGAATTCGGGTTGAAGTGAAATGAGCGAGCGTGTTTGACCATTGATACAAGGCTCTAGATCGGCCACATTCAATGTGGGTAAGCACTCATCTCCTGAACAGGCGCGCCAGATTTCTAAATCGTCGAAACTCACAGTGCCATCGCCGTAGCCCGTGACTGTAGGCATCACTCGAATTTCATAGCGAGTCATATGGCTATTCGTGGGAAAGCTGACCAGCGTGATTAAATCGGTCCACATACGGTGTTGGGTTGCTTCGCCATAAGTTGCTGCAGACCAATTGCTTTGGCCTACTTCACGGTACTGCACAGCAATCTGGCTGCGCCAGTTTGCTAGACCTGCATTTGAATCGTTAACCTTCATGCGAATTAATAAGTGTTGTTGTTCAGGGGGCAAGTCGACAATGAAGTCTTTCTGCCAGCCGCTGACATGTTCCATACCGCTCATCTCATTGTTGATATCGACCTTCAAAGAGATGTTATGCGCGCTATAGGATGTTTCATCGATAGCAAACAAAGGGGTGCTATCGTCGAGAAAGTGATAACTCCAGCCATTAAAGCTTTGATTGCTAGCTGGAGTGTTGACGTCGATCTGTTCGGTCCAGGGCGCGTAGTCTTGCGCAGAGCCGATGGTATCAACTTCGGATGCTGCGACTAAAGAATGTTCTGAAATAAATAAGGATGTGGTGGCATCAATACTAGCAACGGCATTGATGCACCAAGTAATCGCGAGGATACCCACAAAAGAGTTGACCGTTTTCGACATTATGAAATTCCACAGTTATGAAAAATCGGCGAATGCTAACACATTGTTAACCCAAGTGTTATGGCCCATCCTGCTACTAACAAGGAGCCTTTGGAGCAATCTGGGTAGATAACAAGTCTTCAACATTGTCAGCCTCTATGTCCATTGCTATGGTTAGAGTTCATCTATGATTCATAGGGTTAAAGTGTATTTATGCCACGCCTCCTGCGCCATTTTGTTCCGCTTTTCATGATACTTTTTGTTCATTTTTCGAGTACAGCTTCCAATTGGGATGTGGCATTTTTAGCTGGCCCATCTGGGAGTGATAGCTTTGAAAGCAGCGATGAAGATGATTTTAAGCTTGATACCAAGAGTGGCAACCATGCTGCGATGGTGGTGAATTATTTACAGCGCTACAAAGGCTCTCACCGTTTGCAGTACGAGCTATATGTAGGACAGACCGACACAGATTTAACGTTGAAAGATCTTCATACGCTCGACACTCAGCGATACGACATGAATATTCGTTATTACCATATTGGCGGCACTTATGAGTTATCCGAGCCCGATCGGGCAATGATTCCATTCGTCGGAGCATCGTTAGGCATGAGCCAATTTGATGCTGAAAGCTTCGATACTGAGAATGAGTTTTCTATGGGTTTTTCAGGCGGTTTTAAGTGGCTTTACAAAGAGTCCGTGGGGGTTCGGGTTGATGGTCGCGTCTTTGCCACTTTTATGGACACCAACAGCGCTATTTTTTGCAGTGGCGGCTGTATTGGAGCGGTGCAAAGTGATGTGTGGTGGCAATATCAAATCACGGCAGGTTTGATGGCTCGCTTTTAATGAGAGTATGAGCTCAATCTATATTTTGAATGACACTGTATTATGCACTAAGTTGGTTAAGTTTTTATTATTTATTTTTTAACATAAATTTAACATTTTTATATATCAATCAATAAATTAACTCTCTTCTTGTTTTGCCTTGCGAGCTTGCCAATGCTCGACTAATTTCAAACTTCAGTATTGGGGAATGGTGTTACTCGCCAAGGCGTTTTTGATTCAAATAAGAAGAGGTTCATTTCATGAACTTGGGGTTAGTGCGTGCTTTTTTTGATGAATACCAAATAGTATTCGCAAATACGAAGCAACTTATTCATCAAGTGTTTTCAATTCGACATCAAGTGTATTGCGAAGAATATCATTACGAACGCGAAGCATGGCCGGGGATGGAAGTAGACGTTTTTGATGCCTATTCTCATCACTTCCTGATTAAGCATGTTGAAACCGATCAATATGTGGGTACGATTCGCACCGTACTGCCGCAGTATGAATCTGAGCAAGGTCTACCAATGCAGCAATATACTGCATTGAAATACCAACCGGAGCAGTGGAACCCAAACTTGTGGAGCAAGCCACAAGTGGCTGAAATATCTAGGTTAGCAGTGCTTAAACAATATCGCAGTATCGGGCTCAAAGCACGCTACTTGAGCCGCAGAATGCGTCAGTTACCGATTGTTGTTATCGCGCTATACGTTGCTGTCGCTGCTGAGTATCGATTGTCCAAGCAGCGCCAATTTCTTTACCTAACGGTACAAACGCGCCTAGCTCGTCATTTAAAAATGGTGGGAGTTTGTTTTGAGCAAATTGGTGATGAAATTGATTGTAGAGGCCCAAGAGCTCCCTTTGTATTACGTCGAGAGGTTTGGAATACCGGATTCCGCGGCGAAATAAATGACTTATTCACCACCGTTATCAATAAGTTGGAAGACGAAAATATTGCTCAGCAAGGGTTTGTTGAAGTATCTCAAAATGATGTCCAAGTAGAACTCGGCCATGAAAACCGTACAGAGCAAGAACCTTATATATCTCCAAAAGTATTGAAAGAAAATAGGGGGATAGCAACTTAGCATCGAACTCCAGCGGTGCTGTCAGGTAACTCTGCGAGTGTGATTCCTGAGTTCAGGGTGAGCTTTGAATTGTTGCCATTGATTGCATAATCTACGAGGTGAAAATGCACTTGAGCGCAGGCTAACTCTTGCAGATCACAGCTATGCCTCTCATCGCAGCGGAACTTGACGAGGGGATTGTTGATAAACCTTTGCATCGATCAAAAGTTTGGTGAAGCGATGGTTTATACTCAACGGCTGTTTAGTTAAGGAACTCAAATCGATGAAATTAGGTACACCATTGTCTGCTTCCGCGACCAAAGCCCTATTGCTTGGTGCCGGTGAGTTGGGGAAAGAAGTTGCTATTGAGTTGCAGCGCTTAGGCGTAGAAGTCATCGCTGCGGACCGTTATGCCGATGCCCCAGCAATGCAGGTCGCCCACCGACAGGCTCATCTCGATATGCTCGATGCGGAAGGCTTGCGAGCGCTGGTGGAACGAGAAAAACCTGATTTGATCATTCCTGAAATTGAAGCCATTGCAACCGATGAGCTGATCAAGCTCGAAGCTCAGGGAGTGAGCGTGGTTCCAAATGCTCGCACCACCTCCTTGACCATGGATCGCGAAGGTATTCGTCGCTTAGCTGCTGAAACCCTATCGATTCCAACATCGCCATTTTTGTTTGCAGATACACAAGCGGAGTTTGAGCGAGCCGTGGATAACATTGGTTGTCCGTGTGTGGTTAAACCGGTCATGAGCAGCTCTGGTAAAGGTCAGAGCGTGGTGAAACAAACGTCAGATATGCAAGCTTCTTGGGATTACTCTCAAGAGGGGGGGCGAAGCGGTGAAGGCCGAGTGATCGTTGAGGGGTTTGTTGATTTTGATTATGAAATTACCTTACTGACGGTGTTTGCTGTGGACGGTATTCACTTTTGTGATCCCATTGGACATCGCCAGCAAAATGGTGATTACCGAGAATCATGGCAGCCTCAAGTGATGACGCCCAAAGCTCTTGAACGTTCTCAGCAGATTGCTGAAAAAGTGGTGCGAGAGCTCGGCGGATTCGGGCTTTACGGTGTTGAATTGTTTATTAAAGGTGATGACGTTTACTTCAGTGAAGTGTCGCCACGCCCGCATGACACAGGAATGGTGACACTAATTTCACAAGACGTGTCGGAATTTGCACTGCATGTTCGAGCTATTTTAGGTCTTCCTGTGGTGGCTATTCAGCAATATGGGCCGTCCGCTTCGGCTGTAATTTTGCCTGAAGGTCACTCGTCTCAAACCCAGTTTGGCAACCTAGAACAAGCGCTGGCGGCCCCCAATACCCAGCTTCGCTTGTTCGGTAAACCTGAAATAGCCGGACAGCGGCGAATGGGAGTGGCACTTGCGCGTGGAGAATCAATTGATCAAGCGGTTGAAAAAGCAGTGAATGCTGCGAATGCGGTGCAGGTGACATTCTAGTTGTCTGCTTTTAACAAACACGGAGATCAATTTGTGTTTCTCCGTGTTTCTTTCCATGACTCATCGCCCAATCGTTTCGCTTTTAGTGCGAGCTTCATGACCGACTCACAGTTCGTATTATCAAGCCCTTTTGTGTAAGCATCTAGCGTAAAATTCCAGCCTGTTTTTCGTAAGCTTCTATCTCTTTGGTGATATAAAACGCACAGACTGAATAGAGTGTTATGAACACAAAATCTAATTTTCGTTGGTTTTTAAAGCAATCGATAGGTACGGCAATAGGACTCGTAATTGCTATATCCGTGGCACAAGCCGACACCATTGAACTCTCGCTAGACGCCCAAAATCGCACTGTTTTTTCCGTCAATGAACAACCCTATTTATCAGCTCCCAGTGAAGGGTTGTGGTCATTAGCGGTCAATTCGGACGACACTCAAGCTGTGCAATGGCTCAGTGCAAAACCCTCGTCAATTCGTCACGAAGTCAACGGCACTATTATTCGTGGTTATTTGGATTTAGCACAAGGTCGTTGGGAAATGACCGACAGTTGTAACCCTCAAAGCAACCGTTTGCGATGTGTAAGGCGCATGGAGTGGTTGGGTCAAGAAGAGTTGAAGGGTGTCATTTTATCCATTCGTTGGCAGGTACCACAGCGCCAAACATCGCCGTTTCAGCCTGGCTTGCTGTACTACGGAAATCCTGCTGGCAAAAAGAATTCGTTAGTTCGCTCGTCACATACCAATGCGCAAGAAGGTGAGTTTAGCCTTTTTGAAGAGCATCGGTTTTCAATGCCATTTACGAGTTTGGAGTGGCAACACGGGGGGCAATACAAAGGCGCTGCCCTGCATGTGATACCTAGCCCAGTGCCACGTGCCAATTTGCCCGACCAGTGGTGGTCTCTGGGGGTTGAATATTATGCGAATCATACCGAACTTAAGTCTTTATCAGGGCCTATTGGCTACAACCAAAAAAGAGCTGTAGCCAAGTTGTTTCAAAAACAATCTGCACCATACGCAGGAGCGACGATGACTGTTAAACCGGGGGATGTGATTGAAAAAATTTACTACCTAGAAGCTTATGATGTAGCTCGTGAAGGCGATGGATTTAGACGTCCTGTGCATACATCAATTGATATTTTTAAACCCATTTCATACGACGATTTTCCAACGGTCGAGGACATCATTGAATCTAAGTTAAGGTTTGCTGAATCCCGATATTATGAAGGGGATGATTTTGCCGGATTTAATATGTTTGATGCTAATTTTAGGCGTCAGATTGTTATGGGGTGGGCTGGTCAGTCGGATGCGCCAGGCTATTCATTTTTAGCTTTGTCGCAACGCTTGAATCGTCCAGATTTAGTTGATAAAGCACAGAAATCGATGGATTTTTTGACCACTTCTCCATTTGTGAAAGAGGGCTTTCAACTCAGGTTTGATAGTGACAAAAAGCAATGGTCACATCAAGATCAGGTGTCGCAAGGTCAAGCCATGTATATGTTTGCTAAAGCCATCGAGCACGGCCGCCAAATGGAGCATGTTGATACGTCTTTGTGGGAAGGTTTCTTACTCAAAGCTGCTATCTTTCACGCCAATCGTGTGTTGGATTCAGCATGGTACCCCGAATCAACCAACGAAGCTTTTCATGTTGCGCCCTTGGTATTGGCTTATGAGTTATTTGGCCAGCAATTGTTCAAAGAGGCAGCGATCAAAGCAGCAGAACACTACGCCAAGCGTCACTTGTCGATGCGAGAGCCTTATTGGGGCGGTACGCTTGATGCTACAGGTGAAGACAAGGAAGGGGCGTGGGCAGCGTTGCAGGCGTTTATGGCCGCCTATCAACTTACAGGTGAGAAAAAATATTTGGACTGGGCGCAGCATGCCGGTGATGCAGTTTTAAGTTATACCGTGGTTTGGGACATTCCCATGCCCGCTGGGCGCTTAGCCAATTTAGGCTTCAAGTCTAGAGGTTGGACAAGTGTGTCGCCGCAAAATCAGCATCTTGACGTATATGGCGTGTTGACGACACCCTGGTTGTATCAGTTGGGAGAACTGACCGGAAATGCAGACATGAAACGCCTAGCTGTGTTGATGTTTCGTTCGTGTGGACAGTTAATTGATGCGGCTGATTCTCAGGGCGAGCAAATTCAACAAACAAACTTTGTACAAAGTCGTCTATTAATTGACATGGCTGGAGAAAACGCGAGGCCTTGGGAATTTAGAGGTGGCTATTCAGAAGAGTGGACGGTGCTTTGGATCACGAGCCACTTTTTAACTGCCTATGCGCTATTTGAAGAAATGGGTGTTGAACTCGACTAAGCCTGGCAAACTTCGCTCTCACTCAATTCTCGCAATTTGGTTAGAGCGATGCTGCTGGTGCCCGCCCTACTTAATTGTTTGATTGGGGATACGTTAAGTTCAGTCCTGGCGTCATGTAAAGGTCATCATACTTTAAACCGCCATTGCCATACGGAGATGACATTGGACCCGTATTACAATTCATCATGAAGTGTGTGAGCGGAAGTTCTCGCTGCATGCGAAATGTAGCCTCGCTAAACACTTTTGTTTGTGTTGGAAATTCCTCGCCTCCTTTCAAATACACGTCGTAGCGCTGGCCACCTTGGGCTTTTGTTGCATTATTGACCACATACCAAGTCTCATACCAAGTGCCAGCGACTAAAGGCATTGCCGAACGATTAAGCTTTGGGTTGATGACGTTAGCGTACCCCTGCTCAACTTTAACCATCAGGGCACCATCATTTTTAAACCCATTCGACTCTATTTTGTCAGTGACTCTTAAGGTCGGTTCAAAGGCGTTGTAATCGTTTTTTTTAATTCCCAAACCATCCATATTGCTGATACCAAAGGCGTGGTTGTTTGGAAATGACTGCACATTGATACGCGTATAAAAGGTGTAGGTCGAGCCAACTGGTACAGACGTAGGGAGCCGCGAGTAGGTGAGGGCTTTTCGGTTTCCTATGACGCCCTCGGGCGCTGGTTTTTTAAGTAAATAATGATTGCTTACACCGTCAATTATTTCCAATTGCACTTGCGTGACTTGAGGCGTTTCAACCCGTGGCTGGGTTTCATTCTTAGTGTCTTCTTGGATCCACGACGAAAAGCGTTGTGGGGACTCAAAGTCGTCAATGAGCAACCAAGGTTCTGCGTGTGCAGTCAATGAACTCGTGACGAGCACTCCTAGCATTCCAAATTCAAGTGCAGCCTTAATCTGAATTTTCAAAGTCACAATCCTTTGTTCACCGGTATTGGTGATGACGACCAACCCTTAAAGTTTAAACTCAATTTATTGTAATGGTTGTTTTACACTTTGGTCAATCCAGTTGGTTATCTTTGGTTCTGTTTGTTGGTTGCGCCTGTTTGCCATTCTGGCGTTAAATTTAGGATCATAGTGATTGCTCGCCAGCTGACACTTTCAGTGTTTTCTGATTGAGGATTTGAGCGTAGTGACGTAAGTATCGAATCACAACATAGCCAACCATAGAGCTAGCTAAGGCAAGTTCAATTCGGGCTAGAACATAAACCATGTCACTTAACGCGACTGGTAACGCCGTGCCATATCGTTGTTCCAGCAATAGCAATGCAGACGCACCGATCACCATTGGAAAAGTAAATGCCGAATATGCCGGCGAGAACTCTAATCGAAGCAGTTTAAACATGGCCAAATAGATCAGTGCTGTCATCATGACGGCAAGGCCAGCAAGAACACACACCAATGCAATATTTGGCGACTGAAATAATGCTAAATAGCCAGCCAAGCATAGGCTTGCTGGAGCGCCTAGTACTGCGATAGTCGGCAACGTGTTGGGTAGTGGACGTGCAGCAAACAACAGACGATAAGCAACAACCGGCAGTAGAAACCAGTATGAGGCAAGTCCTAGCCAAAATAGTGCTTTAGCGAGCAGATCGAAGCCCATGCCTGGAGCCGTCACCGTAGCGACTACGATACCCACAGGTGGAATGAACCAACTCGGCATGACCTGACTAAGTTTGAATCCATGGATTTGGTGGTAGAAAAAACGCAACGCCAATGCCACATGAATGACAATGGACGATAGCCAAAGTACTTTGGCTAGGGCTGATGACAATGGTAGAAGTGCAGCTGCAACCACCATGGTTGCCATACATATAGTGGGCATGACACTGCCGACTATATGATGCTGAAGTTCTTCTTGGCGAACATGTGGAGCGAATAATAATTTACTCCAAAGCAGCAATAATGCCGCGCCTGCAATACCGCACAACACAGATTTCAGGATCATCGAATGGCTTGGAAGTAGCATACTCCACGCAGAAGAAAGGCTTGCTGTGGCGAGTGCTAATCCGCCCATCGGGGTGGGAACTGCATGAATATGGCGATTGATGCGGGTCATTGATGAGAACTCCTGAACCTTTGAAGACGGAGTGACTATAAGCGCAGCTTAGGTATAATTAAATCTGATATTACTTATAACTTAAATAAGTAAAACTTATATTTGGTGTTTCATGAAGATAACGCTCCGACAGGCACAAATTTTCGTGGGTATTGTGGACACAGGCTCTATTTCTGCAGCATCTGAACGAATACATATCTCTCAAGCTGCGGCAAGCATGGCGCTCAAGGCGTTTGAAGACGGGTTAGGGCAAGCGTTGTTCGAGCGACACCGAAAACGCCTGAATATCACCGATTACGGCATATGGTTGTTGCCAAAAGCACGACAGCTGTTGGAATTGTCGCAGTCGATTGAACAAGGGCCCAATGGCCAATTAACCGGCGCGCTTATGTTGGGAGTGAGTCAAACAATTGGAGAGCATGTGATAGGCGGATTCAATGCTGAGTTTTTGTCGAAGCACCCCAGGGTTAGTCTTCAGCTAGAGGTCATGAATTCTGATGACGTCTGCGAGCGAATCCTTAACCACAGAGCGCACATAGGCCTAATTGAAGGGGTTATCAATGCGCCTGGAATCAATGTTGAACCATGGATCACCGATGACTTAGTGGTGGTTACTGCGCCTGAAAATCCGATATTAAATTGTGAAAAAGTGTCTCAAAAAGAATTACTACAGCAGGCTTGGTTAGTACGTGAAAGTGGTTCGGGAACTCGAATGGTATTAGAACGAGCGCTTGGTGAAGCGTTCGAAAAGTTAGATATTGCTCATCAAGTTAATCATCCCGAAACTCTCATTGAACTGTGTATTCAAGGGCAAGGATTACTATGTGTTTCTAGACGAGCGGCACAACACTCACTACATTCTGGTCGTTTATGTGAAGTCGATACGGATTTAAAATTAATCCGTACTTTTTATGTGGTTACACGGTCGGGAGAGGCGCAGAGCCACATTTCACGCGTTTATTGTGAGAACTTACAACTTGCAGTTGGTGAAAATCGCAGTCATAGTGAATTCATAGCTATTCCAAATAGATACCTCATAAAGGTGCATCACAAGAGCTTTATTTAAAAATATTTACTGGCCCGAAGTACCTAAAAATTCGTGCTGGATTAAAGACTTTAATAACTTTTGGAGCGCTTTTAGCGCTATGGAGAACCGTCATGAGTGAAAATTACTTTAACTGGAGACAAGAAGTAAAGGATAAAACTCGCCATGTGACTGATCACAGTTCTGTCGTTCATCAAATGAACGACAAGCTACTGCAAGATCAATATTTCAAACAGCACATGAGTTCCGAAGAAGCCGCGCAAGCATTTTTGAAAGCCGTAGGTGACTTTAAGTAATCCCATGGGCGGATAGTTCTTATCCGCCCGTTTAACACAGTCTATGAGACTTACACTTCTGTATCATGTTGGCAACGAGCGCCGTATTGGCTGACTTTCCGTTAAGTATTTCCGTGGGTCTCCAACCAGAGCTCTTTGCGGTCTAGCGGTGTTGACTTGGGTAAGAACGGATTGTCGATCTGTATAATAGTGCGCTGTTGGAGATCGATTCGTGTCAGTGCATCTTGAATCAATGGATGGTTGTAAAACCAGCGATCAAACGAACCGTCGCTTATGGCGGCTTCAAATGCTACTTCCAAATCGTGTGCAAATGCTTCGTTGCCTTGAGCGGTGAATAGATACATAGGCAGTGGATACACCAACATCAAATTAGACTCTACGGTTAAGCTCAAATCAGGGCGCAGCTCAATTTCAGAATAAGGTTCGTGTACGGCTCTTGGAAAATAGTCAAACCGGCCGCCTTCGAGCATATTGAATAAGCTATTGTACTTGGGCGGCTTAACCATAGGCATTCCTGCATGTTCTAAAATAGGTGTGCTACCCCAGAACCGACCTTGCCCTGCTTTGAAAAACTTGAGTTGTTCTAGAGATGATATTTGAGTAAAGCGGTGTTGATCTCCCTCTTTGATGATGAATACCCGATGCCCCAATAGCCCTTTTAAAATAGGAAGACGAATCGGGCGTAACTCACGTTCCAATTCATCGTTTGTTGCAATGGCAGCAAACGACAGGCTGCCCGAATGAATCTCTGATATCTGGCGACTCAATGCCATCTGTTTTTCATTAATCGCCTCAAATTGGTATTTGTGCATTTGATCTTTCAGTAAAAATTGGATGAGTTCAAACGGATATTTATCTTTGGGTTGCTCGGTTGGAATATAGAAAATGGTTTGTGAGTGAGCCAATGCGGTAAACAACACTGTTACGATTGGAAAAACGCGGAGCACTAAACGCTGAATTGAAATGGGGTTGGTTAATTTGCACACAACTACACGCCTATAATTGATTTTTATTTTTTGGTATTACCTTTTAGGTTGTTTTGGTTTTAATGTTTGGTTTATTTTTTTACGAGCTGATGTATTTAGTTTAATGCGGTGAACACTGTATTTGTGATGGATATCGCCTTTTTGATTTTTTTGGTCATGCCAATTTTGTGCTGGCATGAGCCTGTGATTTTAGGTGTTCGCCAAGACCCTAGATCAACAGCGTTTGGTCGATCGGGTAGAAGTGACTGGTTGAATCGATGAGAGATTTAGCGGTGAGTTGAGGTACGCCATATACCCAAGTTTCACACTGTTGCTCTTGGCGGACATGTTGCAGCAGAAGATCGAAGTCTCCATCGCCTGAGAGCAATACCAGAGTGTCTACTTTTGGCGCGGCTTCCATCATATCAATGGTGATCCCTACATCCCAATCGCCTTTGGCTGAGCCATCGCTTCGTTGAATAAAGGGTTTTAATTTTATATTGAACCCGAGGTGCCGTAGCGCATCCTGAAATTTTCGTTGTCCGTCATTATCTCGGTAAATGGCGTATGCATTAGCAACAACAATGTCGCCTTGAACTTCAAGCTCTTGCCACAGTCGGCGGTAATTGAAAGAGCGCCCATACGCTTGTCGAGTGGTGTAATAAATATTTTGTACGTCTACAAAGACAGCGATACGTTTCACAAGGCAGCTCCGAGCAATAATGAGAACAGCACACTATACATGAGGACAGGCATAAAAAAGCCGCACTTTAAAAGGTGCGGCAAAAGAAATTTCTTGGGAGAAATTATACGATGTTAAAAACTTATGCTTGCGGTGGTAAAGCCGCAGGTGTTCCAGCTATTTCAGACACTTTTACGGTGCCGGCTTGATGTTCACGAATCAAGTTGGCGATGCTCGAAGCGCCGTTTTCAGCTGCAAACGTGCCAATGTCTTCCCCATTGCATACAATCTTGTTTGCAACGTCTTTCATGTCTAAACGATATGACTTCACTAGCTTTTTAAACGAAACCATCTGGTCGTTGGTACTTTGCTCGCAAATCTTGACGAGTGTGTTTTCAATGAACGGGTCCATCGCTGCGTTCGCATTCGCTACGTTAAGAACACCCACGGTCAAGATTGCTGTGATAATTGATAATTTCATAGTCCATTCCTCCGGATAATTGGGACAATGAGCACTTAAGCAAGTTGTTGCTTAAATGTATGGGTGTATTTGTAGACTAATTTTCAAGAGAAATAATAGGGGTTTGCATCACTTTTCGAAGTCTTTTTTTGGATAGGTTAGGTTCATTGATCTAGATTAACCTTTACATCTTGTTATCAATAATATAACTAATGCTATAGGTTAGATTTTTTTGGTTTTTTAGTCAGTGTTATGATTCTTTATCGCCTTTAATAGTGGGAATTTGGGGTTTTGGTGTGATTTTTTTTGGGGTTATTAAAACTAATCTATATGCTTTTGGGGGAAAGCCTTAAGATGTGCCATAAAAATGGCATGTGCCATCATTTTGAATCAATCAGCCGAAGTTTTTTCGCCCGTGTCATTTGCTTAATCTTATATTCGGCTTTACTTGCCTGTGAACGATCAACAAGAGCTTCTTGATAGACAATTTTACATGGCTTGTTGGTTCTAAAATATTTTGCTCCTTTGGCATTTGCAATACCGAGGCTCACCTCTAAGTGCTCTTTGAAGCGTCGTTCTACATCTTTGGTGATGCCGGTATACAGGGCGCCTTTGTGGGTCTGAATGATGTAGACGTACCAAGCCGTTTGGGTTTTATTCATAAATCGAAGGGTGCGTGTTGAAAAAGAAACCATGGTAACGTGCCTATTGTTGTGTCTCCACCGTTGATTTTTTGCCCAAGTGATTCGATTTATAGCGCTACATCAATCTGCTTCGCATTAACTTTTGATATAGCTGGCTCTAGCGCGATGAAAATACTATATGTTTAACAGGTATAAGGACTCGCCCATAAATCGCAATTCGGACAACAATAGTGGAGTAAAAGGATATGAGTGGATTATTTATTGTGTCATTAGCCGGTAAGGATCGCCCTGGCTTATTGCAACATCTGGCTCATCAAACACACAGTTGTGATGGTAAATGGCTGACAAGTCGTGTGAGTTACCTTGAGGGGCATCTAGCGGCCACAATTAAAGTGGAAGTGCCGCTTGAGCGTGAAACCGCAGTCAAGGATATGTTTAGTCATCAAGAAGGTCTCGTCTGCTGTTTTGATGATATTTCACAAGAGGCAACAGTGTGCCCAATGCCTTTGGATTTGTCCATTGAAGCCAATGATCGCCCCGGTATTGTCAATGACATTACCAACCTGCTGGATCAAAATGGTGTGAGAATATTGAATATGGAAAATCATCGCTTTCACGTTACGGCCGTGGGTATGAATATGTTTTCAGCAAAGCTTAAGTTGTCTTTGCCTGATCATCTATCTGAGGATAGCTTGATCGAAAAATTGGCTGAGTTAAAAGGCGGCTTAAGAGTGGGTAGAGCTTAACTCTCGGGTAGTCCAAATAGTCAGCGAAGGGACACGCAAGGCATCCCTTCGCCATCACTTATGCTGAATGTTTGTTGCGTCGCCGCCGGAGTCTTAAGCCACAAAGTGATAGCAACAACAGCGGCGTAAATGTGCCCATGTTACCGCCTCCGGATGATGTCTTATTAGGGGAGTTTTCTTCCTGCGGAGGTTGCACTTCAGTGGGAGGCTGTTCGCATTCGGGAACCAACACCGACAGCACATTAGAAACCACACTACCGGCTTCATTCGTCACCTTTAGTGAGTAATCATAACGAGATCCGTCGGTGACATTGTTGTCTAAGAAACGTGTGATGGAGGTAGTTGGGCTCGAAATGACGGATGCGCTCGAACCCGACAGGCCTCGAGAGAGACTTTGTGTATCAACATTACCTTGCTCCCCAACCCAACTGACCTCCACTTGTGAGCAGGTTAATGAGGCCGCGCTCAAAACCGGCACTTGTGGTAGCACTATTTCTGGAACCTCTGGAACCTCTGGAACTTCCGGGTTTTCAGGCAAAGAAGGGCAGTGGCTAAAACGAATATCTTTTGAAGTATCTGGATCAACGTCGATGTAGTTGGAAATTGTTGCGGAGCTGAGGCAAGTATTGCCGACCGAAACGTTGTTGAATTCAACGTTTTGGATCCAGTAAATGGCATCACCATCGTTTGCTGCATCTTTGTCTCCGCGAATAACCCCTTTTAAAAACTGATCGTTCACGCTGATGTTCGACAATATGAGATCTCCCAAGTAACCCACATCACTTAAAGGCACTTGCACTGCAATATTTTCGCCGCCGCTAGAGCGAGGTTTTAAATTGGTGATCCCTGGAATTGAGCCTTCAATAGTAATGTTTTCGATGCGAGTTGTAGTGTCTTCAACTTGTCCATCATATGGATAACCAAAGGGTTTATAGTCCAACCCTGTTTGCGCCATAATCAAGCCGTTATTGTTACCCATACCAACCCATTCAGGATGAATGATTTGTACGTCTTCCATTACTGAACCACCGGAATTGTAAGTATTGCTACCAGCTTCGCCTCCCCAACCGTAGGTCATGATCGCGCCGTTGTGGCCTGCCCAAAGCACCATGTCATGAACATGAATATTGAAGTTATAGAAAAAGTCATCCACCGCTCGCATAAAGGAATGGCTTACTTCTGACAAGTGACCCACTCTTACGCCGTCATTATTGGCATGCCAGCCCAAAAATTTAATGTTTTTAATCTCGTTTTTATTGCCCCCGACAATGCCATGAAAAGGAGCTTCTATGTAGCTAATACCTGTGACCTTCGACTTAGTGCCCAGTTCAATCAGCTCATGAACATCATAGTCATTTGATTTCCATTCATACTGACGACCGGTAAGAATGCCTCGTCCACGAATTTCAATGCTGCCTTCAGTTGCAGCAATATGTCCTTCAACAACTGCCCCTCCGGCAATATAAACGGTTTGGTTGGGGGTGACGTTAAGCTTGCCAAGCTCCGTGATCACATCACCATGATTGTCAAAATCTCTTAAATTGTAATGACCCGGAGCAAAATAAATGGTCTGTGAGTTTTCGAGATCTTGGATCGGTGTACTATTGGAATACGTCACCACGTTTGCGTCCTCAGCATTGACGGGAGAGGACTCCACTGGATCAATCCATATGCTCAGCATATGTTTGATCCAACCATGTTTGCTGGTTTGATTGTCGGCATCATTCAAAATGAACGGAAAAATACTGCTGGTTCTGATCTACTGAAAAGGCTACTTCACTGTGCTCCTCGTTGGCTACGGGCGTTATTCCGTATGACTTTGGAGCAATATGAACGGCATCTGATTCACCGTTGGTCCGTACCACTCTAAAATTCAAAGGACCATTGTCATTTTCGTATGAGACGTTGACATAAGAAAAACTTCGACCTTCGAGTTCATTCCCTTGCCAGTCTTTTTCATGATCTCGAGGCGTTGACAGCAACACTTGCAACTCTTGTTCAGGTCCCCCATTTTCAGAGACATAAATTTTGTAATGGGGAGACAGCTCAGAGGCTCCGCTGGATACATCCCATTGGTAGGTGTCTAATTGTGCATAAACGGGATGTATGGTGAAAAGAGTGAGCAGAGCCGCAGCACTTTTTTTGAAAATCATCATCAAGCCTTAAATCGTATGGTCATGGATTTAAAACTTATTTTGGAAGCCTGTAGCCAGAATAAGCATGGCTTTAGCCGATGTATGTGAGGCTTTATTTGGCTAAATTAATTGAAGTTCGACACTGCGCATCAATGCCTACCATTTTATGAAAACCAATGTGACTGTCATGCAGTGGAGGTATCAATGGTTGCTTATGAGGTCTGTAATTCGAGTGATATGCGATCTTTTTTGGGGAGCTTGCTGACGACTAATGCATAAGAATTATCAATAAGTCTGAGCACTTCATTGTTTGGCACTGAGCCATCGAAATAAATCGTGATCCAGTGCTTTTTATTCATATGATAGCCCGGAAGTATACCTTCAAAAACATCACAAAGGGCTGCGGCTTCGTCTGGGTTGCACTTCAGATTGAGAGTCATCATGTCGCCTCGATGACCGAGCAAAGCGAACATTTTCCCTTTGACTTTATACACATAAACATCTTTGCCAAACGGAAAGTCTAGTGAAGATTTGGGCGCTTCTAGTAAGTATTCGTTGAGTGCATTAAATTCCATTTTGACTCCTTTATCGGGGCGAGCAGAAGATTTAGATTCATCCGTTCAAGTGATACTTATCAGTATAGCTCGCTCTGCAGACCTTTGAAGGAGCGTTTATTTTTCGTGACGTAGTTATTGATAAGTGACTGAAAGACGAGAGTAAGAAGCCCCGTAGGGCTTCTGTCGTTTTAATTCAATCTTGATATAGATCGAGTACACCTGGTGTATTGACGAGGCTCCACGCTGTGAGGTTCGA
Organism: Echinimonas agarilytica; assembly: GCF_023703465.1. Taxonomy (NCBI): domain Bacteria; kingdom Pseudomonadati; phylum Pseudomonadota; class Gammaproteobacteria; order Alteromonadales; family Echinimonadaceae; genus Echinimonas; species Echinimonas agarilytica. The sequence continues at coordinate 607,643 of NZ_JAMQGP010000002.1, forward strand.
TAGTAAGTTCACTTCGGTCGCCGTCAATTCAGTTTGCTGAATCGTTTGGTAGTGTGGGAAGTGAGGCGTGTTGCTAACCAGGTCTTGCACGTCTGGACTGAGCTTGTCATACCAACTTTGCACTGAGTTCATGTAAACCCAGAGTACCGTCACAGTGTCGCTGCGTTTCACGCCAAACCACGCATTGGGCAGGATAGATAAAGTTTGTTGGAATGAAGCTGCATTTTGCCCTCCTTTGCTGGCTCTTGCCAGTCCATAAAGTAACTTGCCAAATTCGTTGGATGCAAAAATTTGGCTGTTCTTAAACTGAGGGTTTGTTGGGTTGCTGTCACCTGCGTACAACTTGTATTGGCCATGATCAAATGCTTGATAGCCAAATAGTGGGGGCAGCTGGCTGTCTACTTCAATGGTCGTTGCTAGGGTCTGATCTGGGTCTGTCTCTGGGGGCTCTACGCTGCTGTCACATGATAGTGGTGTGATTGAATTAACAAAGGAGATCACCGACTTTATGTCACTGTATGTGAGCATTGCAGCGACTCCGGTATTTTCCAAACTGCCACCATCGGCAAAACGAGTTGGCTTTACGGCGGGCTGAGGCAGCATAGACGGAGCAATTGGCCAGTACTGATATTGGGGCACAATTGCATCCAAAGGTGACGATGACAGCCTTACGTGCATAGCTCTTAAATCTGCGACTGTGCCTTTGAGTTCGGAGGTAAAATCATGGCTGTTTTGTGTGGCGTTTTTAGCCCAGAGTAAATGATGATACAAATCTTCTAAGTCGTGCTCGGTGACGCTTTTCAGTTCATTCCATATGGATTCATCAGCATGATAAATCGCATGGCACATGGCACTGAAATCTTCCTTCCAATCGCTAAATAAATTGAAGACTTGTTCGGCAAATGCGGCGCTACTGGTGCCAACAATATCCAGCAACGAAAAGGCACGTTGATTACTGATTTGTACCAGCTGGCTATCACCGGCCAGATTAACTTGGGGCAGATTCGAGTTAAACGCGAACGAATCAACGCCTCCTGATCCGACGTTTTTGCCGTTAGCATCAACTCCGGTTGGTGTGCCCACAATACCTGTGAAAAACGGGGTGCATTGAACCGGTGCCAAGTATTCAAAATCAGAACTAGACGATACGCTTTGTTGCACGAACATTGCGGTATTGCAGATTAAAAATGGGCGCTCTTCGTCTGCTACTGTATGGCCGATGATTTCGCTAAGGTTATGATTTTGTTGGGGTAGTGTTTCAAGCTGTGCAACAGTGCTGTCATTAAACGAGAAATAGGATGTTGGCTTTTGATCGTCGCCAGCAGTATATAAACCGTAGGGCTTTAAAAAGTGAATGCCAATCACTGTTTGCCATAGCATTGAAGCAGGAGTGTCGTGAAACAACCAAAGAGCAAGGGCCTTGAGGGCGATATCTGTGACTGAAAACGAACTCCCAATATTTTGTCCTACATTACCCTGAGGAAGTTGGTCCAGAGTTTCAGCTAAGCTGGCGCCTTGAGTTTGAGAGGGGACTAATTGGTTCGGGTCGGAAACGTAGGTGTTCAAATAGTTATTGGTGGTGCAATTTTGCAAATAAGTAAAAGGGACCCCCAGCCAAGAACCGCCAGATACGGTAGAGATAGCTTTGGTTTGTTCGAGTAGCGATTTACCATTTGCAGTTTTAAGATACTGGAGCGCTCTGAGTTGCCCCATGCCAGCAGACATCGCTCTAGAGCCGCCACCACACATGCAAATCCCTACATTACCTGGAGTTTCGCTACTGGCTCTTTGAGTCAGTGAAGAAATGCTAAACCCCTGTGTAGGAGTTGGAAAAGTAGTTGCACTAAAAGTGCTTTCAATTGAAAAGGTCATGAACAACATCCTGTTGAAATTATGATCATCGATGATCGTGGCTTAATTTAAAAATTATAGCTATTACCCGCCATTACACACCCACGTGTAATGCCTCAAGCTCCTTATAAAAAAGGCCGCTAATAAGCGGCCTTAGATATTATAAAATTAGATTATTTTTTACCGTGCCGCGCTTTCAGTACGTCAACCACTTGAGACAAACTCAAGCCTTGATGCTGAAGCAACACAAGCAAGTGATACATTAAGTCTGCCGATTCATTGAGCGTTTCTTCATCATCATTCACCGTGGCTGCGAGGGCTGTTTCTACGCCTTCTTCTCCTACTTTTTGGGCAATGCGCTTAGTACCACTTGCGAATAAGCTGGCGGTATAGCTACTATCGGCCGATGCACCTTTGCGTGACGCAATGACTTGCTCTAAATCTGAGATAAAGGCGATAGGAGCTTCGGCTGCATCGTTACCCCAGCAGGTTTCAGTGCCTGTGTGGCATGTTGGGCCAATAGGGTTGGCTTGAACTAATAGCGTGTCTTGATCACAGTCGGCTTGGATTGCTACTAAGTTGAGCGTGTTCCCTGATGTCTCGCCTTTGGTCCAAAGGCGTTGTTTGGAGCGGCTAAAAAAGGTGACATGGCCTGACTCAAGCGTGTGCTTCAATGCGTCTTGATTCATGTATCCCATCATCAACACTTTGCCGCTTTGCGCATTCTGCACAATTGCGGGCATCATTCCGTCAACTTTATCCCACGCCAATTGGGCGACATCTAATTCGTTAAACATGTTCAGATCCTTTATTCTGCGCGAATCGCGATGTTGTGTTGGCGCAAGAAGCTCTTTAATTCCTGCATATCGATAATTGCTTTGTGAAATACGCTGGCTGCTAATGCGCCGTCTACATCCGCGTCAGCAAAAGCGTCATTAAAGTGTTGCATGGTGCCTGCGCCGCCTGATGCGATAAGCGGCACGTTGCAGCGCTCGCGGACCAACTTCAGCTGTTCTAGATCGTAGCCATCTCGAACGCCATCTTTATTCATGCAATTCAGCACAATTTCGCCAGCGCCGCGTTTTTGCACTTCTTCAACCCAATCTAATGTGTTCCATTGAGTCGTGACAGTGCGGCTTTCATCACCGGTGTATTGTTTGACTTGATAACTGTTGGTTTGAGCGTTGAAAAAACTGTCGATTCCAACAACAACGCATTGCTTGCCAAAGGCTTGCTCCATTTCTGTAATAAGCTCTGGATTTGCAAGTGCGGGGCTGTTAATCGAAATCTTATCAGCACCATTGAGCAGAATTCGCCGTGCATCTTCAACGGTTTTAATACCACCGGCAACGCAAAATGGAATATCGATGACTTCGGCAACACGGCTGACCCAGCTTTTATCGACTACACGTGCGTCAGACGAGGCTGTGATGTCATAAAATACTAATTCGTCTGCGCCTACTTCAGCATATCGCTTTGCCAAAGGAACGATATCACCAATAATTTCATGGTTACGAAATTGTACGCCTTTTACTACTTTGCCATCGCGGACGTCGAGGCAAGGTATGATGCGCTTTGCTAACATAGTGCAAAAGCCTATATAAATTATTTACGGAACAAAGGGTTGTAGATTTTACTACGATTCAAATAGGAGCGACCCAGAGCGCAATAGTCAACAACTTCTATCTTTGTTATGAAGTGCGCGTAATTATGCAGATTAGGGCTTGTTTATGCAATCCGATTTATGCAGCACGCCCCGAACAATCTCACATCTCATGAATTCAAAGCAGTGCCACGAAATCGACGGCTTGCGTTTATGCTTTGTTGCTCGAAGGATTCGGAAAAGCATGATTGCGTTTCAGCTCAGACGGTGTCATTAAAAAATATTTTTTGAACGCTGTTACAAAATTAGAGACGTGATTATACCCCGCCAAATAAGCAGCTTCGCCGATGGTTTTTTGCTCCAACAAAATAGCGCGCCGAGCTAACTCCAAGCGTTGATTCCGCATGTATTCAAACACGGTGCATTGATGATGTGTTTTGAAGTAGCGTTGAAGTGTGCTGATACTCGCACCGAGTTGTTTCTCTATTTGTTTTAAAGTGAGCTGTTGGTGGAGCAGTTGAGCCAGCGATGATTCATACTCTTTATCGTGAGTAGTACGCTGCGCGTGAGTTAAATGCACGCGTGCTGGTTGGGCATGCCGTTCTAGAGAGAGCAATAGGGGGTAACAGTGGCTTATCAGTTCGAGTGTGAGTGCTTCAATCATGAGCTGATTTGTTAAGTTCTCTTGGCTATTTAGAGCGATTATTTTTTCTGCGCGAGTGATGAGTTGATTAGGGCAGGGCCAATGGTGAACGGTGCAGGACTCTGCAAAAATGGTCGCGGTTGTTTGGCGATCTATTTCCGACATACATCGTTCCATGAGCCATTTCCTATGAATAGAAATACTGATTTTTCGAACGTGTTGGCCTTTGCTAAAGTGCCGAGTGAATACCTGCGAGCCATCAATAATATTGGCAAACATCGTCGGGCATTCAGTTGCATCGAAGTGGTACTGGTGTTGATTGAGAGCATAATTGACCTTGCCTTCGAGCAAGATGTTGAAACTAATCATATCTTCAATATGGCTGGAGCTAGCACCGTCTTCTACTTCAAATGCATCAGTACAATGAATCATAGGGCCGGAGGCAAGTTGAACGAAGCTAATGTGGCCCGTTATGACATCTGATTGAGTGTTGCGACAAAACTGCATATTGGCTGGCTGATAGCCACAATCGGTTATCTTGCGCTCTAACTGAAGTTTCGAGAGGCTTGTTGGAGAAGGCTTGCTGGTTTGGGGCGTTATATCCATGACTATTCCGCATAACTATTTGACGATTTGGCACACTCTTTAAAGTAAACGATATCCTAACACAGTGGTAACATAATGATAATCATTCGCATTATTAATTATATTTGATGTTAGAGGTATTTCATGTCAACGTTGCGCTTACACCCTTGCGCCATTGCTGTGGCTGTTTCTGCTGCTGTATTTACTCAGTTGTCTTATGCGCAAGATGAGCAATCATCTGAATCAGTCGAACGTATTTCGGTATGGAGCACGGCCATTAAGGCGTCTTCCATGTATATGAGTGGCGAAGATTTAGCCAATAAGCAAGCCGATCATATCAGCGATCTTTTACGCTCTATTCCTGGTGTGGATGTGGGCGGTGCGCACTCACTCAACCAACGCATTACCATTCGGAGTATGGACGACAAAGATCTCGATATCTCGATTGATGGTGCCAAGCAAAATACTTACATGTACCACCATATGGGGAATCTGCAAATTCATGCTGACATTCTTAAATCGGTCGATATTGATGTGGGAACCAATTCAGTCATTAACGGTGGTTTAGGCGGCTCAGTAAAATTTGAGACTAAGCAAGCTCGTGAGCTTCTCAACGAAGGGCAGGATTTTGGTGGTCGGGTTCAGTTGTCCGCTGGTGATAACTCCGGTACGAACTATTCAGCATCGGGTTATGGTGTATTCAGTGAAAATTTCGACTTCTTAGCATATTACAACCACGTTGACCGTGATAACTACGATGTAGGCGGCGGTAAAATCAAAGGCGCTGATGGCCAAGTGATTGATGGCACTGACGGCAAGGTTCGTGGTTTGGAAGGCGAGTTGGATGATGCCTTAATCAAGTTTGGTTGGAACTTAGCGAGCAATCAACGTATTCAGCTCAGCTATGAAAAATACAAAGATGAAGGTGACTATAGTTATCGTCCCGACATGGGATTAGCAACCGATCAGGCAATTACTGATTCGTTGCAAATTCCTTTGTTGTGGCCGACTGAGTTGACCCGCGATACGATCACTCTAAATTACGAATTAACCACCGACGCCACATTGCTAAAAGCGGCCGTTTATTCGAATACTAGCGAGCTTTGGCGTGACGAAACCGGTTATGCCCAAAATCCTGACTATGCCGCTTGGGCTGGCATCATTACCGGTGAAGCTAAAAATACAGGTATCAATGCCATTGCTGAGACAGCATTTGACGGCAATATTGAACACGATGTGACATATGGTTTTGACTACGTGAAGCATGAAACTGACTATCGTGGAAAATACCCAGCATCCACTGACACATCGGATGAAGAAGCGACCAACTTGGCTTTCTTTGTTCAAGATCGAATCACCCTTAACCAATATTTTGCTGTGATCCCAGGGCTACGTTACGACCGCTACGATATTGATTCAGTGGTTGTTGACAATGACTTTAATGATACGTCTTTGGCGTTGGCTTTGGAGTATCAAGCCGCTGATAACTTACTGGTTAAATTAAGTGCAACGGAGCTGTTTAAAGGCCCGGAAATTGGTGAAGTGTTTGTTGGCGCGGGTCTATTTGACACAGCAAATCCAGGCATTGATGCAGAAACAGGTGTTAACTACGAATTTTCGTTTGCTTATCGCTCCGAAGCGTTGATCACCGGCACGCTGTCACTTGGCGCGACGGTCTTTAAAACCGACATTAATGATTACATTTATGATTATGCCACACCGCCTGAAGGCGTTGATGCGCGCTCGTGGAAAGACAACATTGGTGATATGGAGGTCGACGGTTTTGAAGCGTATGCAACCTATTCACTGGGTGGATTTGACGGGACTGTGACCTTCTCGCGCGCTGAAAGTGAATTAGATGCATTTGATGCCTATGCCGACTTGGATGGTGCGCGTTTAGATCGTCAACAAGGCGACACTGTCAGTGCCAATATCAACTATTCGTTTGATTCAATTGCTGCATCAGTGTTCTGGGAAGTGCTTTACGTTGATGATGTAGACCCAGAACTGGATCTCGATGGAGCAACATTAGACAACAGTAAAGATGGCTACACAGTCCATAACGTATCGGCTCGCTGGGAGCCAGAAACAGTGGAAGGACTGACCATCATTGCGGGTGTTGATAACGTCTTTGACGAGTTTTATGCATCGCAGTCATCACGAACCGGTGTGTCGTTCCATCCACGTTTTGGTGAGTTATACCTGCAAGACTTTGAACCAGGTAGAAACATCAAAGCAACGGTTTCTTATCAGTTCTAATGCGTAAGAGCATTGATAAGCAGAGGGTTGCCGGGCGTTCGGCAGCCTTAAATCGCCGCCGCAATAAGCGCTTTGCTTCACCGAAAGCAAAGCGCTTGTTCAGTATTTGCCGATGGCTACATGTGTATGTGTCGTGCTTGTTACTGGGCTTGTTGGTGTTTTTTTCGATCACTGGGCTCACGCTGAATCATGTCAGCTGGTTGCCTTCACCCAACGTGAACTTGAGCCAATTGCCTTGGCCTGACGCTCAAGTTGTGCCTGAGACAGACGATATTCCCGTCAAAAAATTTCAGTCGTACATTGAACAACGCACGGGCTTAGTTGCGCCGCGAAGTGTTGACGTGGATTTGGATTTCGGCGAACTCACTTATGATTACTCGCTGCCGTCTGGTTATGCGTTTGTGACCGTTCAATTGTCTGAACAAACCATTGAAATTGAACACCAAAGTGGTGGGTTCGTGTCACTGATGAACGATTTGCATAAAGGCCGACATAGCGGTGTTTTATGGGGGTGGTTGATTGACATATCCGCGGCGCTAATGGCTCTTTTTGGGCTTACCGGCATGGTGATTCTGTTTCAGAACTCAAAGTATCGACAGCAGGGTGTTTGGTTGCTTGTTTTGGGAGTTGCGACTCCGGTGATTTTATATTTATTGACAGTGCCGCGTTTATAGCGGTTAAGGACCTTGAGTGAAACAGTACATGTTACTTGTGATTGCCATGATGTTTTCGTTGGGCATTCAGGCACAAACAATCGAAGTTTCAGTAGAAATACCCAACATTGATGCATCGCCTTATCACCGACCCTATGTGGCTATATGGGTGGAAACTCCACAACGAAAAGGCGTGCATACATTGGCATTTTGGGCTGAACAAAAAGACTGGTTTAAAGATCTTCGTCAGTGGTGGCGCAAGATTGGGCGCAGTCAAACCCCTTCATACGATGCAGCAACTGGCGCTACACGCAAACCGGGCACCTATCAATTGAAGTGGGATGGCTTGCTGTCCAGTGGTCAATCGATCGAACCGGGCTCTTATGTCATGCATATAGAGTCTGTGCGAGAACAAGGAAGCCGAGAATACCTTCGTCAGTCGTTTGTCGTTGGTGAAACCCAACCTCAACATTACGAGTTGAACGGTCAGACTGAACTCGGAAACATTGTTATTTCAATTCATTAGGATTCATAAAATGCACTCTATTAAATACATGATGCGCGCAGCGGCAGGCTTACTTTGTTCTGCAGCCCTAGTTTCAACGGTAACGGCGCATGAGCGCTTTGTTGTGCCCACACATACATTGCTGTCAGGAGATGCTCCACAATCAGTCAATGTTGTTGGTAGTATCTCGAACGATATTTTTCACCCAGACAAACCTCTAGGTGATACCAGTAATGGCGACCATGTACCTCGGTTGAAAGCCTTGTTTGAGATGCTGGACTATTGGGTGGTTCAACCCGATGGTAGAGTAACAGACACTACCCGTTGGGAGGCCTTCTCTCGACTCTCGGTGGCCGATGTTGAACTGCTCAAATCGGGAACCCACAGGGTTAGTTTAAGCCAGCCGGAAACGCGTATGACGACGTTTGTGAAGGCCGATGGTACCCCTTCAAGAGTGTTTGGCGATAAACCAGAGATACCTGAAGGCGCAACCGACATCGTGCGTCGAGAATCTCAATCGAGAGTTGAAACTTTTGTGACTCTGAACGAGCCAACCACTGGCGCAGTTAAGCCTATGGGAATTGGTATTGAGATCGGTGGCGAACAACATCCAAATGATTTGTTTGTGGGGGAAACCGCGACGTTTCAATTGTTCTTTGAAGGGAAACCATTGGTTGGGGAGGCTAAAGCCACACTTATCAAAGGAGGCACTCGTCATCGTAATGACCGTAACGAACAAGTACTTGTGGTTGGTAAAGACGGCTCATTTAGCTTTACAGCGACGGAAGCGGGCTTCTATTTCTTGAATCTCACCACTCAAATCGATGTGACGCAGCCTGCAGATGTGGATGTGAAGCACGCAACGCTATATTTGACGTTGGAAGTCTTTCCTCAATAAATTTTTCGCTTCACGTGACTGACGTGTTACCCATCAAAAAGGCCGCTCTATAGAGCGGCCTTTTTGGTGTTTTGATCTGATGTGGAACTTAGTCGATGAGTTGATATTCATTGCGTAATACATCGATAATTTCAGCTTTTGGATTCTCAGAGATATCCAATGGCTGACCGATAATCTTTTCAGCGATGCCGACATAAGTTTGTGAAATACTCATGAGCACTTCGCTCGGAAGGGCGTTGTCTCGGGCCAACGCTTCTCGCTCATCCATCCGATCTTTGTTGAGCAGAATATCGGGGTCAGGGAAGTTATTGAGCAGCCACTGGCGGAAGCCTTCTTTTGATTTTTCAACAATATTACCTTGGCGATATTGTTCGCCATCCCAAATGCGGGAGGAATCTGGTGTACCTACTTCATCCATATAAATCAGCTTTTCTTGGCCACTCGCATCATGCACATAACCAAATTCAAATTTGGTATCTACAAACACCTGGTCGTTGGCTGCAAGTGCTTCACTAATCACACCAAAGCCTTCTTTTAACAGGCGTTCGTATTGTGCAATATCCGATGCCTGAGAGAAGTTAAAAGCGCTGAAATTGGTTTCAATATCTTGACGGCTGATGTTCACATCATCAACTTCTGCTACGTTGGGAATGCCCTTTAGAACGCCTTTGGTTGAAGGTGTGATCAGTACATCATCGAGTTTTTGATCTTTAGTTAATCCATCGGGCAATTGAATACCGCAAAAGCTGCGTTCCCCTTTGGAATAAGAGCGCCACATTGAACCGGTAATGTACTGACGGCAAATCGCCTCGATCATGACGGGTTTTGCTTTTTGCACAATCCAAACAAATGGATGAGGGATGTCCAAAATATGGCTGTCGGCAAGACCATTGTCTTTAAACAGCTGAAACCAATGATTTGAAATGGCATTGAGAGCAGCGCCTTTGCCGGGCACTCCTTTTAATCCGCCTTCGCCATGCCAGATGCAATCAAATGCTGAAATTCGATCACTAATAACCATGATGGCCAAGGGCGCATCGGGCGCTACGTCGTAGCCTTTTTGTTGTATTAAACGACGACTGTCGGCTTCGGTTAGCCAATACACCGAACGGACTTTGCCACTGTGAACAGGGCGTTCGGTACGAATTGGAAGGTCATTATTTACGGCTAGAACTTTGTCAGCGAGGCTCATCTCAAATGGTCCTTAAATCAAACTCAGGTAACAAACATTTTGATTCTTAGGTGTTGCTACCGTGCAAGTGATCTGATGGTGGTCGGTTCCATCAAATGAATGGCGCGAATGATACCAGAAATATAGCGCTGCGCCATGCTATACGCGCCTGTAGCGATGCTTTTATAAAAGCTGGTTGACAGGGTTTTGAGTGCCGCAGTGGTTCAAGCGCACAGCGTACTCTTCATTAATAACCAATGTATTATGGTTTTTTTGCGTTCTTTTAGTTGCCAACTAAGCTGATTTAAACACAAAGCTAGGATGGCAAACTATGTGCACAATGACTTGGAACATAGAGCAGGGAAGTTACCATGTTTTTTTCAATCGAGATGAATTTAAAACGCGAAGTAAAGCTATTCCCCCTAAGCAATACTCTGTAGATGGCATGCAGGTGATCATGCCTTTGGATCCGGACGGTGGGGGCACTTGGTTTGCGGTAAATCATTTTGGCTGTACGTTTGCTTTGTTGAATTATTATCAAGGAAACCTACCCAAAGGCGATTTGGTGAGTCGCGGAAGTATTGTTAAACATTGCGTGGGTTTTTCAGCGTTCTGCGAGGTATACCGTTACTTGCAGAGTGCCAACCTCCATCATTTTGCGCCTTTTTCTTTCGTATGTTTTATGCCCGAGGGACAAAAGGGGTGGAGTGTTCGGCTCTTTCAGTGGGATGGAGTGGCTCTATCAATATACACGCCTAGGCCACCGATATCGTCGTGTGCATTTGATATTGAACAGGTCATCGAGGCCAGAAAGCTCGCTTTTGAGCAGATGATTCGCGCTTTGCCGGAAGGGGTCAACACTTCGCTCGATTTTGCGCAGTTGCATCAAAGCCATCATGCTCACGCTCCTACCTTATCCTATTGCTTACATCGTCATGACTCCGAAACGGTAAGCTTCACGCAGCTGACCGTGGATCACCTTGCGATTCACCTGAGCTATTGCGATGGCCCACCGTGCCAAACCACTATGTCTGAACGAGTCTCGATGATGCGTTCAATGCCGCCAGAGCATCATTTAGATCGAGCGGTGTAATCCAATTTGTGTATGGTTTCGGCTACTTAATTTGTTGCATCTGTACGTGTCGCTTTTCGGGCAAGCTGTCTTCATACAACGTGTCGAATGTATTCGAGATGGAGGTCACCTTTCCGCGATAGGAGTTTCTTTCCTTAAATATTGAACGCTCGCCGCTAATAATATTGTATTGCCAGATAACATTCCTAATTCCGCGCTCTTGTATAAAGTAAAATATATGAGTTGCATTTGAGCCCAAGATCCGAAAGTTTTCAACTTCCTTGGAAATTTCTAGATCTGTGCCGTTTTCATGATAGAGGTTGAGCGTTCTGTGGTATTTATCGGTGTAATAGAGACGGCCATTCGATGCTGTAATGTCAGTAATGTTCTTGATATCAAGATTGGTCTTTGTGGAATCCTTGATATTAATTTTCCATACTTTGTGCTTGGGCTTGTTGTGGTTGATGTAAAAGAATTCTCGGTTGTCTTCAGAAAAGCCAATGGGTCGAACGTATAATTCATCAGTGACCAGCGATTTACTGTTTTTCATGATGACTGAGTAAGTGTAAATATCGTTATTTTTCTTATAGCTGATCCATTCATCATCATTGGACCAAACAATTTCTCCTAAATCATATTCAGTATTGTAGTGTGTGGCCTGCCGGCTTTGGCCATGTTGATGAATCCAAAGTTGCGGGATACCTGAACGATCTGATATGAAGGCGATTGCTTGTCCGTCATGACTGTATTGAGCCGATGTGTTCCGGCCAGCACCTCCGATGATTTTTTCTGAGCAACATGATGAATGCTTCTGCTCCCAAACCTCGGGTAGCTCTTGGTAGTTGACTGCGTATAGCGTTTGGTCATCAAAAGATGAACTGAGTGAGTCTATTTGGCCTTGATAAGGGTAAAAAATAGCGGTGACGTTGCCATCAAGAGAAAGTTTTTTAGCACCGTGGTTAGTCATATATATCACACTGTTTTGGTGACGCATCCATGTAATGTTGTTCACCAAATCTGCGGTCGTGATGGTGTGTATGTTTTGTTTTTTTCGAGTGTCATACAGTCGAACATGACTTTGACCCATATCTCTTTGAGTAAGGGCTAGAATGCCATTCTTTATCTTTGCTGATTTTACATATTCATGTGGTGAAAGAGAAGAGATGATGCCATCATCAATACTGATGTTAATGACTTTGTGGTTGTAGTCATCTCGGGGCGTACGAATGCCTATTACATTGCTTTCGTCTGCAAATGAAGCATCAACGTAACGGTGGTCTGCGTCGACTAGCACCTCATTCACGTGGCTGACCGTTTTATCATCTAAATTAATATCAAAGACATTGATATAAGTTTCAGGGTAATACCACATGACCAACAATTGATCACCGCTTGGTGACCAGTCAACGGCCATAGCACCATAGGATTTGGGGATGTTAAAAATAACCCACCGCTCAGATTCTCTGTCTCCTATCGATAACTCATAGCCAATCTCTTTCTTTTCAATGTATGCATTAATGTCACGTTTAGGATGAGCCGATACATAATAATCAGATTGATCCGCTGGAGTGATGATCTCAGGCACAGGTTGACTGAGTGATTGTGAAGACAACAGATAGAAAAGGGCGCACAACACTAATCCAATAGTAACGATGCATGATATTTGTATAATTCTCTTTTTCTTTTCTTCTTTTGCAAGGTATACAGGCTTAACTCGAAGTTGGTACCCTTTTTTGGAAAAGGTAGATATGTAATTCTTATCTTCAGTACACTTTTTAAATACGCTTCTTAATATAGATATGCACCGTTGTGCAGAAATAGGAGTAACAACCGTATTTGCCCATAGCTTTTCTAACAATTCCTCTGTTGCAATAATTCTATCGCTATTTTCAGCCAAATAAACCAGGACCTGCATTACTTTAGGTTCAATTTTCTCAACCGTATTGTTGTATATTACTTCATCATTACTTGGAATAATTAAGAAGCCGTTCAATTTAAATGCTTGTTCTTCTGAGGATGAGGTCATTCTTTCGATCCCGTCGGTACTTTCCCTACCTAAAATTAGAGCTGACATTTTTCATATGTCAGCTCTTAGGAAGGTTTTAAGCGTTTTCAGCAGGCTTTCAGTTCAAATAAATTTTATTTTCTAGATTGACTAATTTTTGATGTTCAATTTTTAGCATCTTTTCTTGAACTTCTTATATTGGTTTTTCGCTCATTTTTCTGATGCTCTGCTCCATATTAACCCCCTAATGCTATCTTGGGTTGGGTAGGAATATCTTTCATTTCTCATGGATTAATGAGCTTTTTTGGGGGCTTTAAAGGGTTTGGTTTTTCTGATGGTTGGCTTTTTTAACACTATTCCAAACTTCTCGTAATAACTGGTTTTGTGCATTAAACTCTATTTAATCAATAGGTTAAAAAAGTCATAAAATAAAATGGGAGCCTTAAGTTTTTTTACTTTTTTTACAAATCGAACAGCTTCACATTGGAAGGATCCCCTAGTGTGTGTAATGGCGCCAATATTTGCACTAACTAGACACACAAAGGAAGCATATGTTCCAGAAGCACATACTGGCCAATTCGATACAAAAATGTCTTTGGTCATCGCTTGCGCTGAGTTTAATGACCAGTGCGGTTGCGGCAGAGCAGACTGATAATAGCAAGGAAACTTCATCAGAACCGGTAGAAGTAATTAGCGTAAAGGGCGTTCGAAGCTCGCTAAAAGAGGCTGCATACTTAAAGAAAAGCGCTGATCAAATAATGGATGCCATATCCGCAGAAGATATTGGCCAACTTCCCGATAATAATATTGCCGAAGCGCTTCAGCGTGTGACCGGTGTTCAAATTGGACGAGATGACACTGGCGCAGGTTCTGGCTTTCAAGTTCGTGGCTTGAGCCAAAACCGAGTAGAAGTTAATGGTCAAAGTATGGCCGGATCTGGCGGTTCTCGTTCAAATGACTTTGGTAATATTGATACCGCACTGTTTAAGGCGATTGAGGTTTATAAATCTCCAACTGCAGACATGGTTGAAGGTGCCATTGGTGCAACTATTCGCTTAAAGACTTTTACTCCACTGGAACGAAACGGAGGTTTCGTGAATGTTAGTGGACAAGGCTCCAAAGATGAATTGGCTGACGATACCGGCAATAAATTCTCGTTGGCAATGTCTGATCGATGGGATTGGGGGAAGGCAGGAGAATTTGGTGCCTTGGTGAACGTTTCTACAGAAAAGCGGTTTGCCGAAACCCATGAAATGAAAACGGCTTGGTCACCTGCAATTGAAAATCAGCTGAAGAACAACAAGTATCTAAATGGCAGTTTACGTGAAACGTCTGTGGGTACAGACGGGAACTTTGTCCCTCGTTCACCGGGCGATGTTAATGTGCCGTATGCTGTGTTTCGACCGGAAGACATCGAGTTTAAACGCAGTATGGTTGAGCAAAGCAACTTATCGCTCGATAGCACATTGCAGTGGCGGCCGACTGATAATTTAGAATTTTCTCTATTTGGTCAAAAATCCGATTTCGAACGCATTGCTATCGATCAAGTGATGAAATACGGCACGCGGCACGAAAGCAATCAAATTATGGATTACGATTTGATTGGCACTGAACGTGATGATTCGCCAATTATTTTGGGCGAATGGAATCGGTCACCTAACGCAGATGAATACTTCTTAACACAAGACTTCAGAAATCGTCGCGCGAGCGATAGTTTACTCCAGCCTACAGATGCAGATTTTGTGCAATCTAACGGTATGTTAGAGCGCTACATCGTGCAGTCTGCGACCGTGACACCGACCGGCAGTGCTTACCATGCTCCGGTTGCTAGTCAGTACGGTTCCGGTGTGAGTACAACAGACAGCAGCACTTGGAGTTTCACCACTAAATACGATATTAACGACGCTTGGAGAGTTGAGGCGAAGTACGCCTATGCGCGTTCCAAAAACGAAAACGACAGTATCGCACAGCGCTTTAGCCCCGGTACAAATGCCGCTGACGCAGAGTCAAATGCGCTAACTAACGCCTATGTGTACTACGACTTTGATCCGAGTAAAGACATTCCAAACGTTGGCGTGCTGAATGTTTCGTCTGACGGCTTATCGTCCACTCCTTTATCGGAAGAATTGCAAGACCCAAACCTGTATGCACTTCACAACGGGTGGGGCTTTTTAACCACTGATGAAAATGAAAAAGATGAATTTTCATTAGATTTCGATTGGGCTGTGGATGGCGATGTGATTACGTCCATCGAGTTTGGTGGGCGCTATGCAAATAACGACATGAAACGCCACAAGCAAAAGATGGAATTCAGTAATGCCGGTGAGAATTCGCGTTTTTCCACCAACTGGCTGGCTTATGATCGAGACTTGAGCACTCGCCCAGAAGGCGAAAAAGTGACTGGTAACGATAAAGTGTCCATCGGATTTGCTGACCAAGTGATGTTCGAACAAACGGGCATTGAGGATTACTACTCGCGTCATATGGTGTCTAGCCCAAGCATGTTTCCGAATGCGAGCGGTGTGAATGTCGATCCGTGGTTAACGCTCGATATGAGTCACGATAGTTTCAAAGAGTTAATACTCGGAGCATTCCCAGGACGCGAAGGTGACTGCCTGATTTATGACAAATCAGAGGGGCTGTGTAGCGACAAGCTTTGGGAAAACCCTGAAGCCATTGAAAACAATGATAAAGGCTACCAAGAATGGGATCATGTGTTGACCATCCCCAAAGCCCAATACGTTGTTGATGGTACCTATCCGTACTTGATTACAGAAAAAACAAAAGCGGTTTATCTGAAATTTAATTTCAATACCGAAGTGATGAATTACATTGTGACGGGTAACCTAGGTGCGCGCTACGTCGAAACAGAAACAACTTCTTTGGGGGTGAAAACCACGCGCTTCCGCAATGATGAAGGCCAAGAGCTTAAAGATCTGAACGGGCTTAAGGTTGAGCAATATGATCCTGTTTCAGAAAGCAGTGATTACAGTAACTTCCTACCGTCATTGAACGTGAATGTATTGTTGACCGACGACATGTTCGTACGTTTAGCTGCGGCAAAAACCATGGCTCGAGCGAACCCGAAAGACTTATCACCGTCGCTGGATTTACCAAATTATTCTTGGACGGCAAACCTAGGTAATCCGAATCTCCGCCCTGAAGAAGCCATTAACTACGATGTGTCTTGGGAATGGTATATCAATGAAATTAATAGCCTGAGTGCGGCTGTATTTTTCAAAGATCTATCAAATTTCCATACCAACCGTTTCTACACCATTGCGTCTCCAGCAGACCGAAACGGTGATGGAGACTATACCAATGACCCGGTGACCGTGAAGCAGCCGATTAATGGCGGCGATGGCACCATTAAAGGTATTGAACTGGCAGCGCTTCATACCTTTGATTATTTGCCTGGTTTCTTAAGCGGTTTTGGTGTGCAAGCGAATTATACCTACACCGATAGCTCGCAAGATTCAGGTACCAGTGAGCTCGATGGATCTGAACTTCCGGTCTACAACCTTTCAGAAGAAAGCTACAACTTTATTCTTTTTTACGACAAAGCAGGCTTTAACTTCAGGGCTGCATATAACTACCGCACGGAGAACCTGCAAGGTACTTCTACGGCAGGCACAGACCCATATATCTATACACGCTACGACGATTACCAAGGTGTAGAGGGTGACACTCAGTATTCACCGACTGGTATTCAATTGCCTGAGTGGAACGATGACTTTGCCACTTTGGATCTATCCGCCAGTTATCGCTACAAGCAAGCCACTGTGTTCGTTCAAGCACGCAATGTGTTGGGTGAATCGGGGCGTCGCTACGTGGGTGACGAAACCTCTACAAAACACTTACTCACTCGCTATCAAGACACCGGAACAGACTATGTTGCGGGCGTTCGCGTGAGCTTTTAAGTCGGATTGAAGAATAAAGAATTTAGGAAATTTTATGAACACAACGCTATTTAAATTAACTGCATTAGCAGTTGCTATCGGGTTATCCGGCTGTAAAGCGGACTTAGAATCAACCGATATTCAAGAGGGTGAAAAGCTCACTCCCAATGAAATCTTGCACAAAAGCTCGGGCTCTTTGTTCTCTCGTTCTCAGCGCGTGATTGAGAAAGGCGGTAATGATGAAGGTAGTGACAATAACGTCAGCGAAGTGACCTATTACTATGTGATCGACAAGGCCACAGCCGATTCAGAACACGCCGCTCTAACCTATCCAGTCACGGGGTTGTCACTCGGTGGACAAGCGCCGATATCGGTAACGTTTGTACAAGAGGTGACGAACACGTGTTATGACGATACTGTCATTGAATACTTTGATTCTTATAACGAATGTGTGGCGGCAGGTGAATACATCAATGACGTTGGTGAAGTGATCACCATCAGCGCTGAACCGACCGATGTAACGGGGCAAGGTAAATTTCAATATCAATTGTTTGAAACCTTTTCTGAAGACAGCAACAGCAATATTGGAATGAATGCGCCGTTGTCAGAACAGCCGGGCATTTTCATTAATGGTACTGAGATCCGCCCAACATTCACCTTAAGTGACCAAGATTGGGTGAAAAAATTCAGAGCAGTACTCAATGTTGGTGGTCTTGAATATGAATATGTGGCCAGCACCGTTGCTAGAAACCCTGTGATTGAGAACGTACCAGATTTTCTCGGGCGTGATGTATTGAATCGTCGTCCTGGTCGGACAGTTCAAAAAATCATGACATTCTCTGGATTTAACACGCAGGCTCCGGTTCAAATTATCAAGAGCACCGGTGATGAGTATCGCGTTGACTACCAAATTGGGCGAGACGGGGAGCTGATTGAGTACACCGGGCAGCCGGTTTCCATTCGACAAGGGGTGGAGTTTTCATTGTTCTTCACTACGCCAGAAGATGCCTACGATGTGACCTATGAAACGCAAGTCATCGTAGGGGAAATTACGCCGGCGTTGGATGAACACGGTAACCCCATCAAAGACGACGATACAACCACAGACAACACGCAACAAGATACTTTGGTGCTTCACAACTACGCATCCGATTATGTACCAGGCGCAACAGATCAAGCTCTGTTTCCACCGGTTAAGTCAGTGACATCTGCAGACTCAATCACGGTGCGCGGCATGAGCTACATCAATATGGACCAAGCTGAGTTCAGTACTCAAGAGGAAATTAACCTGACCGAAGTCGTGTTGGAGCTGGTTGATTCCGATGGTGAACCGATTAGCGGTATTGATGCCATTGTGTTGAGTGGTGACGACTTGGTGGAATCACCTGATGACTTCCGAACGGTTGAGATTGAGGGCCAAGAAATGGTGTTAAAAGCCTATCGCTGGCAAACACCTGTGCCGCTTATTCAAGCTCGAAATGACTACTCAATCCGGTCTAAAACTGACTTACAAGGCCCGAAAGAGAGTATTTCAGAACCCAGTTACCTTACCGTGGATAAATTAGCGGATATTCCGTTCTACCCTGCAACATCGGCAGTGTCGTACTTTAAAAATCTGAACGACATTACGGTGGATAATCGCACACCCGAAAACCCAATTCTGTTGATGTCAGATGTGTCTGACCTATCGGGCAAGGGCCAAGGAATTGTATGGAAATTTCCATTGACTGCATCTGGCCGATTGAGTTGCGCTGCGAATGTTGCAAGCGACATTCATGGCATTCAGTTTAACCATCAATTGCCGCAAATCGGTGGCGTGTTTGTCGCAGGACGGACGTGGAAGTTAGGCCATTTTGATGACTCGGAATTGAATGGCAACTTAACGGCTATTGAACCTAAGATATCGAACTCCCATGTTGCGTCTCGATACCCAAGTCATATGGCGTTCGATGCGACAGGACAACTGTTGTATATATCCAACCAGTCGAAGTGGGATTTCTCTCTAAAAGACCAGAAATTTGTAGGTTCTCAACTCTTTAAATTTCCTTCTGATGGCGCCTATTCTCGTAGCAATGGTGGGCACCATGTGAACAACTCCTCGCGTGGTTCATGGAATGGAGGGGTCGCAAAAGAAACCAACAGTACGGGTGATGCCAATAAAGAGCTCAACAATGGTTTTTCTTTAGATGTATATACCATTGGTCGTGTTGACGAAGAAGGCAATGATCAGGTTGAAGAGTTTATTTTATCGCTTGACGGTAAGGAAAACGGCTTCCAAGGTGGCGACCAAAATCGAGGGAACACCGGTGAAGTGTTATTGAGAAGTATTCAGTTGCCCGAAGGCATTGAAAACCCAGACAACGTGGTCATGAGCTCACTTGATCCTGAAAAAACGCATATTCAAATCACGTTGGTTGATGCTGACAACGGCAATGCTCCGATTGCTTTGCACCGAGCGAACTCAATTGCTGTGGATGATGCCCGAGGTTACGCCTACATCGGCGTGCCGGAATCTTCTGACGACAACAAGGCCGATGTGATTTGGAAGATCGACCTTGCACACATCCAAGATCGCAGTGTACGCGAATGGCCTGCAACTCAACTGGCCTCGAACGAGGGCCTAGACGCAGAGTCGCCCATGTTGATGGGACGAATTTCATCCTTTGCGATGGAAGGTGGGTTGGATTACATCCTCGCGACAGATAAAGAACAAGGTGGCGTATTTGCAATTGATCCCATCTCAGGTGACCGAGTGTGGGTATTCAAAACACCACGGGTAGAACCTGCAAGCGTTTGCCAATAGAAACAACTAAAACGTCAAGCGCTACACAGGATGTGGCGCTTGGTGAACCATTTGAAATTTAGTGAAAAGAATTCTGGAGTAATGAATGAATACTCAAATCACCAAGCTGAAGCCATTATCAGCGATGATTGCGACCATCATGCTGAGCGCATGTGGTTCTGATAGCCCACAACGTCCTGAGCATATGGACGATACTATCCCTGATGCTTTACTCGCATCTAACTTTGTTGCGCAAGAAAATATTGATGTTCCAAATTGGTCTGAAGAGGGTGCGCAAGTACCAAGCGGCCAAGCGTATATTTGGAGTGTACTTGATTCTGACGGGAACCCCTTGCCGGTCACAGGTCTTTCTAAATTTGCTAATCACAAATTTACGGTGACCTCGACAACGGGCGAAAACGGTGCAGCAGACGCTGGCGATGGCACCGTATTAGTTCCGAATGAGCTGCGCTGTCCGGGCGATGAAGATTTCATGATTCCTGAGACCGTACCTTATAACATCGCTCAACTTCGAGTGGATGGTTTTAAAACCCGTCAGTCAGTCAACAACACTGACACCCTCGATTTTGCATTTGAGATTCCAGAAAACCGATATGGCGTGGAGTACCAAGCTCAGCTTGAATATGCTGGCGATACGTTTGATTTTGCAATTAAAACGCAGGATTTGGAAAATATCGTACCCGACTATTTGCTGTTTAATCGCTTTGTTGCGGAATACTACCCAGAAAAATCACTGGATGACACTGTTCCCACCGACATTAAGTTGTCGAATGTGGCTCAAGGTCAGCTGGTGAAAATTCGTTTGAATTCACAGTATGACAATGACAATCCGGACTTTCCTATTGGTGTTGACGGACTTGATCCATTTTATAAAGTGAACTTTCAGTTCAACAGTATCACTGAGCAAACCTTTGTTTATGATGAACAAGAAGAATTAGCGAACGATTTCCCAGGCCCAGACATGGAGTTTGAAGTTGGCCAAGAATATCCTTCAATTTGGTATGTAAATCGCCAAACATCATCAGCAACCTCTGCATTAAATCCTTATGGCGCCTGCGCCAAATTGGGGGATTTCATCGAGGTCTTGGTCATGATTCCTGAGCAAGCCTTTGCAGAAACATACCAAGCCAAACTGCAGTGGCCTAATGCCGCAGGTGACATGGACCAATACAGCTTTACCATCTCAACTGCAGCAGAAGACGCTTTGGTCGATGAGTCTAAGCTGGATATTGGCAAAGTCTACGATTTGCCGCTTGGCGAAGACCACTTGGTACCTGTTACAGTTGAAGGGTTCAATACTAGCCTTCCAATTTCGATTGCAGGTACAGGGGTTAGCTATTCAATTGACGGGGGCGAGTTTACAACAGAGCCTGGTGTGATTGTACCGGGGCAAACCTTAGAGCTGAAATACGATATCTCTAACCTTTCAGCTGAAAACCAATATTACGCGGTATTTGAACCTGTTCTAACGTTGGGTGAATTGAGTTTCACGGGATACGCTCGCACTATTCCTGATCCAGCATGGCCTGTGTTGAAAAATACGCTTGAGTTTCCGATGAGTGGAGTTGCAACTGACGGCGCAACAGCAACCTTACGCGGCATTGCTAGTGTTGCTGTGAGTGAAGCGGCAACAGCAAGTACACCGACGCTAGATACATCAAACATTCAAGTTTCGGTGAATGGCGGCGAGTTCGAGAACGTTGAATCGATAGATGCCAATGGCGCTTGGCAAATTTCTATCACGCTTGCTGAGGGTGAAAATAGCGTGGTGTATAAAGATGAGCCGCCTAAGGGACTTGCCGGTGGCATTAGTCATGAGCTTAAGATCACTAAACTTGCTTCTGCTGATGCAACATTCCCTGCGGATTTTACTCTGCCCGACGGTGTTGATGCCTTAGGGCTGTTACAAGACATGACGGTTGATACGAAAGCAGCGAATCCGGTTTTCTATATTGTTGATCAGAATGAAACTCTCCGAGATGATTTGTTTAACAATGACAATAAAAGAGACGACCAAGTGCTCATCTTCACGCCGAGTAAATCTGGTGAACTCACAAACCTTTACAGCTCGCTGATTACAACGGCTGAATATGTATTTGATATCAGCCTGAGCAATAACAGAGCCGTGGGCTCAACACCGTTTTTGTTCCATTCTGAGCATTGGGCATCGGCACGCACATACGACTTGTCGTCGGAAACGCCGTTGGATGTGACCTTGCCAGCTTCTGAAGTGAAAGGTGGCACAACTACGGGTAAAAGTACTGTAAAATCAACATTTTCATTCGATGATGATAAGGTTTATGTAGCAGGGAATAGTGGATTAGGTGTGCATACTTTCGACCCCGTTACAGGTGCATTAGGGGATATTGAGTATCTCAACAGCATTGGTTCAGTCCGTACTATTGCGATCTATCAAGATGCTTCCGGCACTGAGTTCGTGTTTGTATCATCGCGTAACAATGCGAATACTTGGGTTGTTGAAGTGGATGCCAATGATTTGTCGAACTCAGTGACCACACCGCTTACATTAGAGGTGCCTGATGGGTTTGCATTTGACGGCGGCAAAATGGAAGACATGGCAATCAATCCAGTCACGGGTCAAGGCTTTGTTGCCGACGGCACCAGTTTATTGACGTTTGATGCGACTAATATAGCGGCGAATAAAACCATCACACTCACTCATACGCCATCCAGTGGCGAGTATGGAGAGCTCATGACGGTGCTAAGTGAACCGGGGCTTTCACCATTGCTTCTGCTCGATAACAGCGACAAAGCTATTTATGTGGTGGATCAAATGACCGGAGAGCGTATGACGGTATTGAAGTTCGTCGAATAACAATGTGAGATGACTTCACGCAAAAGGCCGAACTTTTTGGAGTTCGGCCTTTTTTTACCAAAGCTAAAACAACTTTTATTTGCTCCATGGCGTCGGTTGAGCCAGTATTATTGCATCACAACACGTGCATTGAGTGGCTGAATTGGGCGATTGTTCGGCTCATGCAATGTACTTTGAAATGATGAAATTTGCGCCTTTGAAGCGGTCAATGGTTGTTTCATCACTAACCAGCGCACACCTTCTGAGCAAGGAGGGGTGGTCAACGAACCATTGAATCGATAGTAGTCCTGGCTTTTTGGCAACAAATCAAACGCAGACACTGGTGTGCTCAATGAATGTTTGTCACCTGCGTGTTTGGGAAGCGATGCCCATGCCTTAGCCAAACCTTCATTTTCAGCGCCTTCATCAAACATCACTGCTACAACGGCTAAGGCGCCGTCAGCATCGGCATGTACCATGTGTACTTCTAATGGATATGATTTGCCGTTGATGTGGTTTTCACTTGGGGAGTGGAAATGATATTGAACGAGGTTAAATTGATGTTGGTCGAGCTTTATTTGGCTGCCGGTCTCAAAATTAACTTGAACCGTATGCCCGTTGTTGATGATTTCGTGGCCTTGAGCCTGGTAACTAAAGTCAATTGCAGAAAGGGTCGATTCAACGAAGCCAGAAAGGTCGATGGGGGATTGATTTTGTCCCTCGCATGAGGCATTCGCTTCGCTTAAATTATACCAATTTTGTGGACCGGTTTTGCCAGAGTAGCCCCAGTGTGGATCTGATCCTGCGGTAACATTAAAAGCGAACATCGCGACTGCTAAAGTGATGAGGTTCCGTTTCATAGTGTGATGAATCCTGTTCTCTCGGTATTCTAAAAATGCCACACAATGTGGGGCAAAATGTAAAGTGAACAAAGGATAGTTCAAGACCGCGAAGTCGAGACTCTATTGACGTCATTTCTAAAGCCATTCCGACAAGCAGTCACAAAAAAACCGCAACAAGTGCGGCTTTCAAACTCATGCAAATGGATGACTGCTTACGCGGTTTGCCAACTCTCGATGGCTTGCTCGGCTGTAAATTTGCCTTCAAGTAATGCGCGTCCAACAATCACGCCAGAAACACCGGTGGGGCGTAGATCTGCAATATCAGCTAATCCCCCAATTCCGCCTGAGCTTTGCCAAGCGATATTCGGGTATTTGCTCGCCATCTCAGTGTAGAGCTCTACATTGGAGCCTTGGAGTGTGCCGTCACGACTAATATCTGTGCACAATACGTGTTTTAAACCGGCGGCTTGATAGTGCTCAATGAGTTGCTCAAGCGTCATGGATGAGCTTTCTTGCCAACCCGAGATAGCAACATGCTTATTTCCGTTTTCGTCGATATTAATATCGAGCGCAAGCACAATGTGCTCTGGCCCGTATTTACGCATCCATTCCGCAACAAGCTCTGGCTGCTTAACTGCTAGGGAACCTATGACCACGCGTTGCGCGCCAATATCCAGCAATTGCTTCACGTCTTCTTCAGAGCGGATGCCGCCACCCACTTGGATTTTTGCATCGGTCTTATCAATCAATTCTGCAATTGTTGTCAGCTGGCGAGCGCTGGTGTCTTTAGCACCATCTAAATCCACTAAATGCAGCCATTCTGCTCCGGCTGCACGGTACAGCTGAAATTGCTCAACGGGGTTGAAGCTGTAAGTGGTTTGTTGGGCGTAATCGCCTTGGTATAGGCGAACAACTTCACCACCAATGAGATCAAGAGCAGGAATGATCATTCAGTTAACTCCAAGAAGTTCTTTAACAACAATGCGCCAGCACTTGCTGAGCGCTCAGGGTGAAATTGCACCCCATAAAAATTTTCTTTGCATACGGCAGCACTAAAAATATCGCCATATTCGCAACTCGCAGCGGTGACATTATCAGTAACAGGCAAACAAAAGCTGTGCACAAAATAGAAATAGGTACCGGTCGGAATGCCTTTGAAAAGTGGGTTGATTCCCACTGGAGTAATGCTATTCCAGCCCATGTGAGGCAAGCGTAAGCCGTCTTCGCCATGCATGGCTTTAACGGTGCCAGGAATCACTTGCAACATATCAACGTGGCTTTCATCAGACCATTCCGCCAACAGTTGCATGCCTAAACAAATACCTAGAACGGGCTGAGTTAGTGTAGGGATGAACGAAATTAAATCGCGCTCAGCCAAGTTCTTCATGGCTTCGCCAGCACTGCCTACACCGGGCAATAGCACTTTGTCTGCAGCTCGAATTACGTCATGCTCAGCACTGACCGTGGGCTCGTATCCCAAGCGTTGAATGGCGTACTTAACCGATGCGACATTGGCGCAGCCGGTATCTACAATCACCACGTTCATTACAAAACTCCTTTACTGCTCGGTAGAGCGTCACCTTTTATTTCAATGGCTTGGCGTAAAGTTCGACCAAACACTTTGAATAGACCTTCAACCTGGTGATGTGCGTTGCCCGGACCTGCATTGAGGTGCAGTGTTGCGCCTAATGTGTCGGCCATACTGCGGAAGAAGTGAGGCACCATCTCAGTAGCCAGTTCACCTACATTATCGCGACTGAAGTCGGCATTGAACACTAGGTATGGGCGGCCCGACAAATCCAATGAACAGCTGGCTTCGAGTTCATCCATTGGTAAGGTGAAGCCAAAACGGCCAATACCACGTTTGTTTCCGAGCGCTTTTTTCAATGCTGCGCCAATAGCGAGCGCACAATCTTCTACACTGTGGTGATCGTCGATGTGCAGATCACCATCGCAGGTAAGTTGCAACTGAAAGCCTCCGTGAGTACAGATTTGCTCCAGCATATGATCAAAGAAACCGATACCCGTGGCAAGAACGTTACCGCCTTGTTTGTCGAGGTTTACTTTGACTTTAATGTTGGTTTCACGAGTCGTACGAACCACCTCAGCAGTGCGTTCTTGATGCAGCAATCCGTCGACAATGTGATCCCAATTTTTGTTGTCACGATCGTACTGAAGGCCAACAATGCCCATGCTTTGTGCAAGTTGCATGTCCGTGGCGCGATCGCCAATTACATACGAGTTTTCAAAGTCCACTTTGCCTTCGCTCAAGTAAGTTTGTACCAACCCAAGCTTAGGCTTCCGGCAGGAGCAATTGTCTTCGTCAAAGTGTGGGCAAATCAGTACGTCATCCCAAACCACGCCTTGCGATTCGAACAATTGCATCATTTTATCGTGAGGTGCATCAAAGTCGGCTTGCGGAAAACTGTCGGTACCAAGGCCGTCTTGATTAGACACCATGACTAAGCGGAATCCGGCTTTTTGCAGTTGCAACAATGCAGGGATGACCAAGGGCTCAAAAACAAGCTTTTCGAGGCTATCGAGTTGGTAATCTACTGGCGGCTCTTCGACAAGAGTGCCGTCCCGGTCGATAAATAATATCGCTTGCTTGCTCATGAAGACTCCTTCAAATACTGGCTTAACGCTGCGATTGTGCGCGTCATTTCTTGCTCTGTGCCGATGGTGACACGAATGCAATTTTGTAAGGTGATTTGTTTGCTTTGATTACGCAAAATAATGCCGGCATGGGCCATGGCTGTCATACACTTAAGTGCATCTGGAACACGGCACAATACATAGTTGCCACTGCTCGGGTAAACCTGAGTCAGAGGGGTGAATACATCGGCAAACTTGGCGCGTAATGTATTGAGGGTTGCAACTTCTTGTTGAACCTTGCTGATGTTGTCTTTTGACAGTGCTTCGGTGGCTACCTGCGCAACAGGTTCCGGCACGGGATACGGAGCAATGACTTTTGCAAGCTGTTGAATTACAGGAGCATTGGCGAGCGTAAACCCGCAGCGAATACCGGCTAATGCAAATGCTTTAGAAAGTGTCCGTAACACCACTAAATTAGGGTATTGCGACAGTAAATTCAGTACCGATGCTTGCGCTGAAAATTCGATGTAAGCTTCATCAACCACAACCAGCGCTTCGTCACGTAACGCGTCTAACAATGCAGTGATTCGCTCTGGCTGCATATCGTGACCTGTTGGATTGTTTGGCGAACAAACAAACACCAACTTAACGGGCGACTTAGATGTTTCAACAGCCTTCAAAATGCCATCCACATCTACTTGATAGTCGTCACCTAAAGGTACTTTAGTGACACCAACAATGTTAGTTTTGGCACTGATTTCATACATGCCGTATGTCGGTGGGCACAGAATAATCTGGTCTTGGTTTGGGGCACAAAACGTGCGTATTAATAGTTCAATACCTTCATCTGCACCGCGCGTGGCCAATAATTGTTCCGCTGTAACGCCAGCATATTCGGCATAACGCGTGATGAGTTCAGGGGGTTGGAATTCGGGGTATCGATTAAACCGCGAGCAGTCGAGCTGATACTCATGCGTGTAAGGGTTCTCGTTGGCATTGAGCCAAATCTCTCCATCGCCCCCGAGTCGGCGAGCCGACTCGTAAGGAACTAAGTCGGCCAACTCGGGGCGGATCAAACGGGTTGCTAAGTCGCTCATTTAGAGCCCTCTAAAGCTTGAGTCCGAACGTGTACTGCATTGGCGTGGGCATCAAGGCCTTCGGCATCTGCAATAGCGGTGACAACCGGAGCTAAGCCGCTTAAGCCATCGGCCGACAACTCTTGCACTGTAAAACGCTTACAGAAGTCCATTAAGCTCAAGCTTGAATACGTGCGTACGTAACCGTATGTCGGCAATACGTGATTGGTGCCACTGGCATAGTCGCCCACAGACTCTGGTGTCCAATCACCTAAGAATACTGAACCGGCGTGTTGAATGTCGTTTAAATACTGACGCGGGTTTTTGGTTTGAACAATGAGATGCTCAGGGCCATAAATGTTAGAAATAACGACAGCTTCCGCCATGTCCTGACACACAATGGCAATGCTATTTTCGAGCGCTTTTTCGGCAATGTCTGCGCGGCTCAATTTTGCAACTTGGCGAGTCAGAGCTTGGTTTACTTCATCAGCCAACTTATCAGACGGCGTCACAACGACAACTTGAGAGTCTGGGCCGTGCTCCGCTTGAGACAGTAAATCAGCGGCAATAAAGTCTGCGTTGGCTCGGGCGTCGGCAATAACCATAACTTCAGAAGGGCCGGCAGGCATATCAATGGATGCACCGCCTATGGCTTGCGAAACTTGACGCTTAGCTTCGGTCACAAAGCTATTGCCGGGGCCAAATATTTTGTCGACTTTAGGTACGCTTTCTGTACCAAAAGCAAGCGCGGCAACGGCTTGAGCGCCACCCACTTGGTATATCTCGTCAATACCGCACAACGATGCTGCGAACACGATTTCTGGTGCAATTGGGGGCGGAGAAACGAGCACTCTGCGTTTGCACCCGGCAATCTCAGACGGCACACCTAGCATAAGTACAGTACTTGGTAGTGGAGCAGAACCACCCGGAATATAGAGTCCAACCGCTTCAATCGCTCGGCTATGCATTTCACACACAACACCGGGTTGAGTCTCCACTGAAAGTGGGCGGCTCACCTGAGCGGCATGAAAACTACGAATGTTTCGAAATGCCTCGCGAAGCGCTGTTTTCAAAGGCGCAGGAATACTGTCGCATGCCTCTTTCATTGCTTGCGAAGATAAACGAATGTCGTTGAGCTCTACCTTGTCGAACTGCGCACTGAGTTTTTTGAGGGCAGCGTCGCCCTCAGTGGTCACTTGCTCAATAATGTGAGCGACAGTGTCTGTAATGCTTTCCGATGCAGCCATTGCCGGACGTAACAATACGGCTTGTTGTTCGGCGGCAGATAGAGCAGACCAGATGACCTTTTTCATAGTTTTTTACCGATTGTATTAACCTAACATTTTCTCAATGGGCAACACTAAAATAGAGCTGGCACCCAATTCTTTGAGTTCTTCCATCGTTTCCCAGAATAAATTCTCAGAACTTACGACATGAACAGCAACGGCCTCATCGGTGTGAGCCAATGGCAAGACCGTTGGGTTTTCAGCTCCTGGAAGTAAATTGATCACCGCTTCAAGTTTGTCTTTTGGTGAATGCAGCATAATGTACTTGCTTTCTTTAGCCTGCATCACACCATTAATACGGGTTAAGATCTTATCGATAAGTTGCTGTTTTTCTGGTTCTATTGAACCGGCACGTTGAATTAACCGCGCTTGTGAACGGAAGATGACGTCAGTTTCACGCAAGCCGTTGGCTTCGAGAGTGGCACCGGTTGACACCAAATCACAAATGGCATCGGCAAGGCCTGCTCGTGGAGCAACTTCAACTGAACCAGATAAGAAACATGATTGGAACTGAACACCTTGTTCATTCAAATAGCGGCGCAACAATTCAGGATAAGATGTTGCAATGCGCATGTTCTTGAGGCTTTGCGGGCCCTCGTATTCCATCTCGTTTGGTACAGCCAATGACAAGCGGCATCCGCCGTAACCGAGCTGTTTTAAAGAAACAAACTCAGAAGGCTCACCTGCGCGTTCACGCATCATAGTTTCTTCTTCGAGTACGTTCTCACCAATTACACCCAGATCACACACGCCATCCATGATTAAACCTGGGATGTCGTCATCGCGCACACGAAGCACATCAATCGGTTGATTGGTGGAGTGGGCGATCAAGCGTTGATCGTGAACGTTAAATTTAACACCACAGCTGGCCAGTAGTGCATATGTTTTTTCGCTTAAGCGGCCAGATTTCTGAATCGCAATACGCAGTCTTGAGTTATCCAACATGATTGTTGTCCTGTTAAGCAAAGCTAAAAATAAAAAACCCTCGGGGGCCAAGCCTTCCGAGGGTTATTGCACTATGGCTGACACCGGTGGAAGGCTTTGTTACCTTCCACGCATCTCGCTCCTGAAAGGTTAGCTTTCTGGATGATGATGGTGATGTAAAGTGTCGTTTAAACGCATGTCAGCCACGTGATAACTAGTCGTGTTTTATATAAGGAGGTCGAAATTAACTAAGGATGAATAAAAATGCAAGAAGTTTTGTGACGCTATGCACAACCACAAGACTGGTTGGAGTTGTGTCAAAATTTTGGCATGGGCCTCTAAAGCTTTATTTATAAAGGCCGATAATAGGGAGTGACAGTTGATTGACATGTAAAAGGACCCCTCATGGCTAGTCAGGATCTGATTTATTCAGTTTTACCGCGTCCGTTACCTAAAGTGGAACAGGACAAGAGTAAAGTGCGCCAAGTTTCTAAGCGCCCAGTGATTAATAATTCGGATGAAGAACGTCAAGACTCCACCGAAGAGGAGCTTGATCGTGTCGCTAAAGCCATGGAACAGCGCGATCGTCAGCGCAAGCGTCACCCGCAGGCTGAGAATAAAAAACTTAAAAAGCTGCACCAAATGCAACAAAAGATTGTAGATTCGGATGACGACACTCCTCATTTTGACATTATTGCGTAGCGCTATATTTTTCTTCAGAACTATCGAATTTGTTTCGAGCATGTTAAAACGCCTCTTGGATGGTCGTTGGTGACCGGTATTCAATAGTGAGTTTCATGCGTAGCTTTCTCAAAATTTTTTCAAGTCTAACAACACTCATTGTGATTGTTGTTGTGATGATGTTGTTTTTTATTTTCTCCTTGTCGCCTAATGTGCGACAGCAAAGCCCACTGACACCCGAACAAACTCGATTGGCGCATGACAAGTTACGCGAGATAAAAGACAACATTCATCAGAGTAACGTGCCATTCCATGTGTATTTATCCAACCATGATTTAAATGCTTTTGCGGCACTGGCGTCACATAGTTTGGGCGGACTAACACTGCGCAGCGAATATGTTCCCGGTATTGTGCAAGTCAAAGCTGCAATCGATGTGCCTGTGGTGCCTGTGTACCTGAATATATCCTGTCACCTTATGAAGCAAGAGAAGGGTAATGACTTTTCAGAGTGTCGATTGGGACAATTGATTCTGCCGCGCGCATTCATATGGTGGTTATTGGACTCCACCGTCAGCTATTTGTTTGATGAATCTGCTGCTGAGCGCGTTCAGCGCTTGTTGACTCAGGCTGAAATGACAGAAAGCCGCGTGATATTACCTGTAGAGAATCACCAGAACTTGATTGCAAACGTGAAGGCTTCTGCAAAGAATGTAGTGAAGGTCATTAAACAATCCAATGGTAAAACCCAAGTAGATGCAGAAAAAGTGCAAGTCTATTTGCGACACTTAGAACGGCTCAAACATCATTCATCGCTCGCTTATTATGTGGGGGAGACCATGGGGCTCGCGTTGAGTCGGTCGGCCACCGAAGGAGCCCAAGAGGAAAATACCGCTGCCATTTGGGCGTTAGCGATTAAGTTTGGCCATTGGCGATTTGCGCAGTTGGCCGGAGTTCAACCTCCAGCGAATACTCACCCTGTAACGCTTCGAGATCGACACGATTTAGCGTTGCACTTTCTTTACTCGATTGTTTTAGAGCAGATTGGCGAAGCCGCATTTGGCTTGAAAATAGGTGAAGCGAAAGAGATTATGGATTCTGCAAATGGAGGCTCTGGTTTTAGTTTTGCAGATTTGGCGGCTGATAAAGCAGGGCTTAGGTTTTCTAATTATCTAACCGCGCAATTGGAACATGCGGAAAGTGCTCAAGCACTGTTGGCATTTCGACATGATGAAAATTTATTTTTCCCGTCACTAGAAGGTTTGCCTGAGGGGCTTTCTGAAGATCAGTTTGTGGCCGAATTTCATTCTACAGAGTCAGATACTTATCGCTCTATTGTCGCCGATATACAAAACAGAATTAGTCAACTTGAGGTCTACACGATTTCTTTATGATTAGGAAGTGACGATAACGTTGCCCATATGAAAAAATTTTCATATAAACAATCGTTTGCATAAAATTTACAGCTCAAAAAAAGTGTTTTTTTGGTGGTCAGGCGCTTGAATCTGAGTATTATTTGCGTAGACTTTGGCATGTCTTTGTTGGTTGATAGAGTCCTATGTGCTGAACTCTTTTTTGAAGTCTTGGATTAGCAAACACCTTCTCTTAAGTGATGTAAAGAAGGTGCATTCAACCGTTGATAACTGGCGTGTCAGTGCGTTGCGGATAATACTGGTATCAGGCTTGATCTTGTGTAGCTTGATCTTTATCGATAGCAGTATTGATGCCTACCAGTTGAACCTCACTCATATCATTCTCATTGTGAGCAGCTTTTACGCTGCCATGATTGTGCTGCTGCGATGCAGCCGCCGATATTTCTATGCGAGCTCGTACGGCTTACTCACGCTGATTTTGGCCGCCTGCATTTGTATCAACTTGTTTGTTCGCGATCATACCTTGGTGTATTTGGGCGATATCTTTTTGTATTCCCTGCCGGTGGTCGGCCTTTTGCTGTTGGGCGTTCGAGTTGCAATGGGACTGATGATTGTAAACTTTATTCCGTTCTATTTAGTCATTTCAGAAACAGTCTATTTCGAGTTAATTGAGCTCGATATAATGCTCGAACGCACTCCCATATACTTGCATGGTTTAGTCTTCTTATTTTTCAATTTTTGTATTCCCTTGTCGGCGGCTCGCGCTATTTCAGCGGCTAATAATTTGAGTAAGCAACAAAAGAAAACCAATCAAGCGTTAAGGCTTCACCACGACATGTACCGCTCATTATTTGTAGACTCAGCGGTGTCTCACCTGATCATTAACCAATCTCAATTAGTCATTGATGCTAATGCCTCGGCGCGACAACTACTGCAAATTCCTGCCTATAAATGTGATGGAAAATTACGACTGAGTGAATTGCTGCCTGCGCTGAAAATAGAACAAGCTTGTGGTGTGTTTCATGTTGACAGTAATGGCCAAAATCGAATCGTACGGTTTAGTCAGAAAGCCATGGTTAGTAAGGGCTACAAAGTTTTTACTTTTGTTGATGTGTCGGCTGAGGTTGGGCTGCGCAAAGAATTACAAGTCAGTCAACGTAACTCTGAAAAAATAAAACGACTGGATGCTGCAACGGGGCTATTAAACCGTGCTAGTTTTGAGCGCAAACTTGAGCAACTCATTGCAGCCCACCGCTATGGACTTTCGGTTGCTGTGATAGAAGTGTGCAATGCGCAATATTTAAAGCAAAAATATGGGGCTGATGTACTGGCGATAGCGATCAAAAAGGCGGTGGGTGATATTGCTATCACACCTCTAAAACCTTTGACCTGCGCCACGATTGATGAGCGACAAATTGCCATTGTGTATGCCGAGCCGCTTGCCGATCGAGCTCTGAGAATGCTTGAGGCGGTCATGACCATCAATAAGACTCAATTCCAAATAGACGGGAAGTGGGTCAATGTAGAGTTAAAAAGTGGCTTGGCAATGACATCCGCGCATGGCCAAAACGCTGCCGAAACTCTCAATAATGCAGTGTATGCGACAGGGCTAGCGAGCGCGCGGCATGCGACGTTATTCGACCCGTCACACATGCAGCGTTTTATTGAACGACAAGAGATCGCCGAGTTGCTCATTGAAGCCATCCGTAACGACGAATTACATGTGATGTATCAAGCGAAAGTTGACTCAGATTCAAAATTAATTGGCTTTGAAGCGCTTTCTCGCTGGGACTCTCCTGTGCTCGGTTCGGTACCTCCAAGCGAGTTTGTCTCGGTTGCAGAGAGCCGCAATATTATTAATGAGTTAACGCGAGAATTGGTGCGTTCTGTGTGTGCTCAAATTCGAACATGGTTAGATGCAGATCTACATGTGGTGCCGATTGCAGTGAATTTATCGGCTATCGACTTAGAAAAATCAGATTTTGTTGTTTTTATACTCGAAACCTTATCTGCCTACAAAGTGAAGCCCAAGTACATTGAACTTGAGTTAACTGAGTCGGCATTAGGGCGCAGCTCTTCTCAAATGAAAGAAACCATTACTACACTTTCGGATTGGGGGTTTATGATCACCATTGACGATTTTGGAAGTGGCTATTCAAACCTCTCGAGGTTGCTGGAGTTCCCGGTTGATCGTCTTAAGATTGATCGCCAATTTGTGACGCGAATTCATGAAGACCCCAAACAGTCGCAAATTGTAGAAATGATTTTAGCCATGTGTAAAACCACGGGCATTGAATCCTTGGCCGAAGGCACTGAAATTCAAGCTCAGGTGGATGAATTGAAGCGGTTGGGGTGCTATCAATATCAAGGTTTTGGCTTTGCCAAGCCTGAGCGTCCAGAGTTCGTCGTGCAATGGTTACGCAAACCTTCAGCTTTGTTGCCAATGAATGCTGTGCGTCCGATACGTCAATCACCCTTGGTGCCTTCCTGAAACTGAATGTTTCTTGAGCAAATGAATCCGTGTCTAACCATTGGGCTGACACTGACTCTAATCCCCCGTATAGTAGCGTCATCGCGTTACTGACACTTGATGGACTCCCACATTGAAAGCTGCAAAGTGCTTCTCTAAAGATGGATCTCTGGCCAAAAATATTGACCAGTTTCGGCCCAGAGATTCTCAAATCCAAATGGCTGAGGCAGTAGAAACTGCAATCAATCAAAAAGGGAAGTTAGTGGTTGAAGCAGGTACAGGAACCGGCAAAACATTCGCATATTTGGTGCCGGCTTTACTGAGCAAAGGTAAAACGGTGATTAGTACCGGAACCAAGGCGTTGCAAGAGCAATTGTTTCATCGTGATTTACCCACAATGATCAAAGCCTTGGAGCTTGGACGGCCCATCGCCTTATTGAAGGGGCGCTCCAATTATTTGTGTCGCTACCGAATGGACTTGCACTTAAAGCAAGCTGATACAGTGCTTGAGAAAGACTTGCAGGCAGATATCGTTACCGTAAAGCGTTGGGCTAACACTACAGAGTCCGGTGATATCGGCGAGTTAAATACGTTGCCTGAAGAGAGTCGTGTATATCCGTTTGTGACCTCGACTCAGGACAACTGCTTGGGCCGAGAGTGCCAAGATTATGAAGACTGTTATTTAGTCAAAGCCCGTAAAAAAGCGCAAGAAGCAGATGTGGTAGTGATTAATCACCATTTGTTTTTCGCTGATATGGCAATCAAAGACACCGGTTTTGGTGAGTTGTTGCCTGATGTAGATACGCTGATCTTTGATGAAGCACACCAACTTCCCGACATTGCCACTTTGTACTTTGGAACGTCTTTGTCCACTCGGCAATTAACTGAATTAAGTAAAGATGTGGAAGTGGCGTATCGCTCAGAAGCGTCCGACCAAGCGCAGTTGGCTAAAGCTGGCGCGAGATTAGGGCAAGCGGCACAAGATCTCCGGCTTTGTTTTCCTCGTGATCCCTCAAAGGGGAACTGGCGAGAGCAGATGAAAGTGTCGGATATTCAACGCGCGGTGAAGCGTTTGTCAGATGATTTAAGTTTTCTATTCGACGTGCTTAAACTTGCACTTGGTCGTGGCAAGTTAATCGATCAGTGCTGGGACCGATGCAGCCAGTACACCAACCAACTCAAAGCCATTTGTGCAACCGAAGAACTTGGCAATAGTTATTGGTTTGAAACAACCCCGCGACATCTGTCGATGAACTTGACGCCGCTTGATATCGCCTCTCGCTTTGCTGATTTTATGGCGCAAAAACACTCGAGTTGGGTGTTTACCTCGGCCACACTTAAAGTAGGCGATGGCTTTGGTCACTTCTCAGAGCAAATGGGATTATCTCAAACCAAAGAACTAAGCTTGCCCAGCCCATTCGATTACCCGACACAAAGCTTACTTTATGTACCGTCTCATTTACCCGAGCCCGTAGGGGGGCAACCTACTCCCAAGAACTTTGTGGAGGCCATTATGCCGCTAATTGATGCCAGTCCGGGGGGCGTCTTTGTGTTGTTCACCAGTCACCGAATGATGCATCAAGTTTCGGCTGAAATTACTGAAAAGTTAGTGCGTCCGGTATTGGTTCAAGGTAAGGGGAGCAAGCAAGTGTTGCTCGACGAATTTGTAAACGCAGGGAACGCGGTATTGCTGGCAACCGGTAGTTTTTGGGAGGGCGTCGATGTCCGTGGTGAAGCTCTGAGTTGTGTTATTATCGACAAATTGCCCTTTGGCGCGCCCGACGACCCATTGTTAAGTGCCCGTATTGAAGATTGCCGGCGCTCCGGTGGAGATGCGTTTGGGCGGATTCAGATACCGCAAGCAGTAATTACGCTCAAGCAAGGCGCAGGACGCTTAATTCGTGACGTTAGTGATCGGGGTTTGTTGGCGATTTGCGATTCTAGACTTGCATCGCGTGGTTACGGCAAAACATTTTTAAGCAGTTTGCCAAATATGCCGAGGACTCGGCAATTGCAAACAGCGGTTAACTTTTTAAAACAACAGAAAGATTCATGACAGTTCGAATTTTAGCTTTAGATACCTGTACTGAAACATGCTCTGCCGCCATACTCGTTGGCGACGAGATCATCGAACAACATCAGTTTGCCCCGCGCGAACATGCTAAGTTGTTGTTGCCTATGGCCCAGCAACTACTAGCCCAGGCAGCGTTGTCGTTATCGCAACTCGACGCAATTGCGTTTGGCCGTGGGCCCGGAAGCTTCACTGGCGTCCGTATTTGTACTTCAACAGCACAGGGATTGGCATTTGGTGCAGACTTACCATTGCTACCGATGTCGACACTGCAAGCGTTGGCGCAACAGGGCTATCGTTTGTCTCAGGTGCCACATCAAATTGCAGCAATTGATGCGCGCATGAACGAAGTGTACTGTGGTGCTTTCGAGCTCAGTTCGAAAGGGATGGTGAAATCCTGTGATGAGCGGATTGTTGCCCCTGAAAAGTGGATTGAACTGCTCGGCTCGAACAATGATGCATATTATGGCGTTGGGTCCGGATGGGCTGCTTATCCGACTATGCAGCCACTGTCTGAACGCATCCAATGCCACGTAGAAGCTCTCTTTCCGCTGGCACAAGATATGGCTTATTTAGCCCAATTCGCATGGCAAAATGGTGAGGCGGTAGACGCAGCGAAAGCGCAACCCGTGTACCTCCGCGATACCGTCACGTGGAAAAAACTACCCGGCCGTGAGTAAAGCGCTAGCAAGTGAGTGCGGCAATACGGTTCACTTGCTGAAAATCGAATACAAGTGCTAAAGTTACAAAGAGTTCTAAATTCAAAGGCAAAGGCTGACGGGCATGCAAATTGGTTCGATTGGTGGAATTCAACCCACACCAACACCACCAGAACAACGTCCTACAGAACAATCGCAACAGTCGATTGAGCGCGTAGAGCAGGAGCGCGTGCGCGGTCAAGAATCTCAACAGCGTATCGAACAAGCGGCTCAAGCGTCTTTGGAGCGTGAGAATCTTCAATACGATCAACCCACCCCTTCTACAAGTTCACCTGTTTCTGCTTACCAGAGCGTTGCAAACTTTGAACAACGTCAATCTGTCGAGCAACTGGTGGGTTTCGATATTTACGTCTAACCCAATGACGACTTTCAAACATCGATCTAAATTGCAACGCGCTGTGATAACCATGGCTGCGATGTTGTTGTGTGCGTGTGCGTCAATGCAAGACGATTTGAAGGTACCGGAAGGAACCGCGTTGGCGAGCTACCAACGAGTCATTCAATCGCCCAAAGAATACGTGGGCGAAGTGGTGCGTTGGGGCGGAGTCATTGCGTCAGTCATCAATAAATCTGACTATTCGATGATCGAAGTGACCTATTACCCCATATCAACAACGGGTCGCCCAAATGTTGATGAACGCTATTCCAGTGGTCGCTTTCGAGCGAAGCTCAATGGCTTTGCTGATCCTATTGTTTATGCCAAAGGAAAAGCATTGACCGTGGTTGGCCAGCTTGAGCAACCACAGCAAGATACCATCGGGGAGTTCAACTATATTTTTCCCATTGTAAACATAGAGAAATACTATTTGTGGCAAGATTTACCCGACTATGATCCTAGGTACTATGATCCTTGGTATGGTCGAGGTTATGGCTATTATGGCCCATATTACCGTCACCCTTATCGATATTATCGTCATTAACAAGGAACGAGCATGAAACTGAATATGATGACTGTAGCAGCCCTAGTTTTGGGAACTATTACATTCAATGCCACTGCGAACAAGCAACTCGACGACATCATTGCGGATCAGCGCAGAGAAGCTCAATCAGTGCGCGATGAATATCGCCATCCAGTACAGACCCTAGATTTTTTTGGTGTGAAGCAAACCGACACAGTGATTGAGTTGTGGCCGGGCGGTGGTTGGTATACCAGCATCCTAGCCCCTTATTTAAAAGACAACGGTCAGCTCGTTGCTGCTAATTTTAAAGTGAATGGCGCTGACTTAGGCAATAAACGCGAGGCTTATTTCGCGAAAGCAGGTCAGCGATTTATAGATAAAGTTGAACAACATAAGGACTGGTGGGGACCACTGAAAATTATTGAATTTGCTCCGCCTGAAATGTCGAAGCTTGGCGCTGATAACTCAGCCGATGTGGTGCTTACATTCAGAAACCTACATAACTGGCATGGCAATGGCGGCACCGATGAAGTGTTTGCTGCAGCCTACGCAGTGTTGAAGCCGGGTGGGGTTTTCGGTGTGGTTGAGCATCGCGGCAAAGTCGGTATTACCAGCGATGAAATTGCTAAATCTGGTTATATGAATGAGGACGAAACCATTGCCATGGCTAAAGCTGCTGGCTTTCAATTAACAGCCAGCTCTGAAATTAATGCCAATGCAAAGGACACCAAAGATCATCCTAAGGGCGTGTGGACGTTACCCCCGTCATTGCGTTTGAAAGACCAAGACAAAGACAAGTATCTCGAAATTGGGGAAAGTGACCGAATGACCCTGAAATTTGTGAAACCTGCACTCTAATGAGAAAAGATTGGAGTCTCGATATTTCCCAATTGGTCATTCGAGGATGGCAGTCGGGGCCAGAGCATGGCCCCATTATTTTGGCCAGTCACGGCTGGCTCGATAGTGCTGACTCGTTTGTTCCCATTGCAGAAGCGGCTCCAGATCTTAGAATTATTGCGTTTGATTGGCCGGGGCACGGCTTGTCAGATCATTTGTCGTCAGACGCTAATTATCATTTTGTTGATTGGGTTGACGTTCTCTATCAAATTGTCCTTTCGCTAAACTCACCGGTTATTTTGTTAGGTCATTCATTGGGCGCTCTGGCCAGTAGCGTCTATGCTGGGTGCTTTCCAGAGCATGTGAGAGGGTTGGTGATGATCGAAGGGTTTGGCCCAATTTCAGCCGATCCTGAAGAAAGTATCGGCTTAATGCGGAAGTCGTTGCGAAGTCGCGCGAAACTCAGAAATAAAAACAACACATCATATGTGAATGTTGAAGACGCGATAAAAGCTCGAATGACGGCATCGCCCGACTTAACAATAGAGTCGGCACGATTAATCAGCGAGCGCAGTCTGGTGAGTTGTGAACATGGCGTGCAGTGGCGCTATGATCCACGCGTTAAATCATTTTCGCCGCTAAGAATGAGTGAGGCACAGGCTCGAACCTATTTAAAAGCCATTGAATGCCCAACTTTGGTGGTGATCGGCTCGTCTGGATACCCAGAACTTGAAACGATTTTAAAAATGAGAGCAGGTCTCATTCATAAGCTTAAGTTGAAGGAGCTCTCAGGTGGGCATCATGTGCATATGGATGATGCAAAAAATTTGGTGGAATGGATGAAATTAGAGCTATTCTAAATTTCAAACGCTTGATTGAAAATTTGCGCCAGCTCTCAAGCTGACGATCTTAATTACTGTTTTTGAGTGCTTTGTGTCAGGATTAAATTGTATAGAGTATTAACTCTAGTTTGAATCATGCAAAGTTGCCGTGTTGGGTAATACTATGACCACAAATTACGATAGTAAATTAATATAAAAATAGAGTGACAGGAGAGTGCGTGTGGAAAAAATTTGGTTGGAGCGCTATCCAAAGGGTGTTCCTGAAAATATTGACCCGAACCACTACAGCTCATTGGTAGAAATCTTCGAACGATCGGTTGGAAAATATTCTGATCAACCCGCTTTTATCAATATGGGAGCAACGCTCACCTATCGTGGTTTAGAAGAAAAAAGCCGAGCATTTGCTGCTTACTTACAGCAAGAATTAAAACTTAAAAAAGGAGATCGGGTGGCCATTATGATGCCCAATCTTCTGCAATACCCTATCGCGCTGTTTGGAATCTTACGCGCGGGTTTAGTGGTTGTGAATGTCAATCCACTGTATACCCCACGGGAGCTGCAACATCAGCTCACCGATTCAGGCGCCAAAGCGATTATCATCGTTTCTAACTTTGCCCACACCTTAGAGAAAGTGGTAAAAGATACGCCAGTTCAGCACGTTATCTTAACCAAGCTAGGTGACCAACTTGCTCCAGCAAAACGGACTCTGGTTAATTTTGTTGTGCAATACGTGAAAAAAATGGTTCCGAAGTACGATTTGCCGGATGCCATTTCGATGCGTCGAGCTTTGTCAAAAGGTCGCCACCAAACCTATGTGAAGCCAGAGCTCAATCATGATGATTTGGCGTTCTTGCAATACACGGGAGGCACTACAGGCGTCGCCAAAGGAGCGATGCTGAGTCACGGCAATATGGTCGGCAACTTAGAACAAGTCGCTGCCATGGTAGGCCCTGTGATTGATCGCGGCAAAGAGTTAATTGTTACAGCTTTGCCGCTTTATCACATCTTTGCACTAACGGCCAACTGTCTGACTTTCTTGAAGTACGGATGTGCGAACTTACTCATCACCAACCCGCGTGACATTCCGGCTTTTGCAAAAGAATTGAGTAAATATCCTTTTACCGCCTTAACTGGGGTGAATACCTTATTTAATGCTCTTTTGAACAACGAAGACTTCCAAAAGCTCGATTTCTCCAACTTAAAATTGTCGCTCGGTGGCGGTGCCGCTGTTCAACGTTCGGTTGCCGAGCGCTGGTATGAACAAACCGGTGTTGTATTGCTTGAAGGTTATGGCCTCACAGAGTGTTGCCCGCTGGTGACTGTGGCTCCAATGAACCTCGAAGCTTACAATGGCAGTATTGGTCTTCCTGCACCATCAACACAAATGAAGCTGGTTGATGATGATGGCAATGAAGTTGGCATGGGCGAAGCCGGTGAGCTCTTGGTCAAGGGCCCGCAAGTGATGGTGGGATACTGGGGGCGCGAAGAGGCGACAGCGGAAATTCTAACGGATGGCTGGCTAAAAACCGGTGATGTAGCCAAAGTAGACGAGCAAGGCTTCTTTTATATTGTCGATCGAAAGAAAGATATGATTTTGGTCAGCGGCTTTAATGTATTTCCAAATGAAATTGAGGATGTCATTGCGCTTCATCCGAGTGTTGTCGAAAGTGCGGCCATCGGTGTCCCTTCCGAAGTGAGTGGTGAAGCGGTGAAGGTTTTCGTTGTTCGCCAAAATGATTCATTGAGCGAAGCTGAGCTTATTCAACATTGCCGCAAGCAACTGACAGCTTACAAAGTGCCACGGATTATTGAGTTTCGAGAGGAATTGCCGAAATCAAATGTGGGCAAAATCTTACGCCGAGAGTTGCGCGAAGAAGAGCTTAAAAACAGCTAGTATCTTAAAAGGCGCGCACAGCGCCTTTTTTATTTACGCTTCGATTTTGAGCAGAGCGATCAGAGGTGCAGGATTTTTAATGACGTCACTGAGCAAGTATGCATCGAGTTCAGCTAAAAATGCTGTTTGAGCTTTGGCAAGAATTTGCTGAAGTGTGCAACGGTGGACGATCGGGCATTCGCCGCCTTCACAATCAATAGGCGTGAGACGCTTTTCAAAGTCGCGGATGACCTGCCCAATATTGATTGTATCAACGGAGCGAGATAATCGAATACCACCTTGTCGGCCTCTTGCAGAAGCGATGTATTCTTTTTGCGACAGTTGCTGAGTGACTTTAATGACATGATTGCGAGACATGTTGAAATGCTCACAAATTTCATTCACTGACACTAAGCGGTCGTTGGGCTGAAGCCCCAAGTAA
This sequence comes from Echinimonas agarilytica, assembly GCF_023703465.1. Taxonomy (NCBI): domain Bacteria; kingdom Pseudomonadati; phylum Pseudomonadota; class Gammaproteobacteria; order Alteromonadales; family Echinimonadaceae; genus Echinimonas; species Echinimonas agarilytica. Next base: position 649,332 of record NZ_JAMQGP010000002.1, read on the forward strand.
ATAAGAGTGCGTAAGGCGTAATCAGTAAAGCTGGTTAGCTGCATAATAAAACCAGTTCAGCATGTGTGATCGAATGGTTATTTTACCTATCTCATGCACCTAAAGCTAAAAAATGTGTCAATAATAAAAAGCGTTTCACAATAATTGCTTCAATAGTCGTAAAATATCGGACGATAAGGTGCTGGTACTCTTGGCTAGACCTTTGTAACATCTCTCTATTAGCCGTGAAGGTAATCTTAGCCAAAGGAAAGTCTGTTGAACTTCCAATTCGTTAATACTATTTCTGAATTAGACCAAATGATTGCTCAGCTTGAGCCCTCTGATGTGTTGTACGTTGATACCGAGTTTGTGCGCGAGCGAACCTTGTTTCCACACTTTGGCTTGTTACAAATTTCAGACGGGGTCCATGTTTACTTGGTCGACCCGCAATCTATCGAGGATTTTTCGTCCGTGTGGAAGTTGCTGGTGGAGAATGACCGCCTCATTGTGCTGCATGCCTTTGGTGAAGATTTAGAATTGCTATGGAACGAAGGTTGCCCGCAACTCACTCATGTATTGGATACCCAAATTGCTGCGGGTTTAGTTGGGTGGGGCACTGGCGCGGGCTTTGCAGCTTTGGTGGAAAAAGTGAGCGATGTTGCTTTGGATAAATCGCACAGCCGCACTAATTGGTTAAAACGCCCTCTAAGCCCTGAGCAACTCCGGTATGCCGCGGATGACGTAATTTACTTAGCGCCGTTGGCGCAGCGCTTAATCACCGAGCTTGAAGAAGCCGGGCTGACAGACATTTGTATGGACGAGTGCAAACGTCTGGCGAACCGAAGCACCAAAGATATTTCTAAACGCTATCTTGATGTTAAAAATAGTTGGCCATTGAATCCGCAGCAATTAGCTGTGCTACAAGTGCTGGCCACTTGGCGTTACAACCAAGCATTTGAGCGTGATATGGCTCTGAGCTTTGTGGTGAAAGACTTGGCTTTAGTTGAAATTGCTCGCCACCAACCGACCTCTATGGCGGAATTGAAACGTGTGCCTGAGCTCTCTCCCATGGAGCTTCGTATTCATGGCAAACGGTTGTTGAAACTCGTGGAAGAGGGACGAGCAGTGAAAAAAGAGCACTGGCCTGAACCGATACGCCGTGTGATTGATATACCCAGTTACAAAGTGATGCAAAAATCACTGTCAAAATTAGTGAAAAAAGTCGCCGAGAAGGCTGGTATTCCAGATACAATGCTGGCTTCGAAGCGTCAGCAAGGCGAGTATCTAATGTGGCGCTGGCGTCATCAACAAGGTTTAGCGGTGGATTACGAACCCGTCATGATGAGCGGCTGGCGCAAACAAATGCTAGAGCCTTCATTGATTGAGTGGCAACACGCAACCCCGTAAAATATGCTTGGCAGTGCTCTTTAGTGCTGCCTTTTTGTGCCCCACCTTTTTAAAACGAATCATCATGTTAACTGCTATTTATAAAAGTCCTAAAAAACAAGAAACCTATCTTTATCTCCCTAAGCGAGATGACTTTGAAAAAGTTCCCGAACCTTTGTTAGAAATGTTTGGTAAACCGCAATTCGTCACAATGCTGAACTTAAAGCCCGATACCAAACTAGCTTTAGCAGACGTAGATAAGGTACAAACAGAACTGACAGAATCAGGCTACTATTTACAGCTTCCGCCGCCACAGCCCAATTTGTTAAAAGAACATCGCGCAGATTTGGGATTAGAAGACTAAGGACACTATTTTGATCAAACTTCGTACATTGTTTGCCGGAATTATCTTATCGCTAGCATCGACTGCAACGCTGGCACAGCAAACAGCAGAAAAACCAAGTTTCGATGATTACATCGAGAGTGTGAAATCAGATGCGTTAGCTCAAGGGATTTCTGAGCAAACGTTGAAACTGGCTTTTGCTGACGTTGAATTCATTAAGCGTTCAGTGAATTTAGATCGAAACCAACCTGAAAAACGTCAGACGCTCGACACCTATCTACCGAAACGGGTGCCTCAATGGAAGATTGATAAAGCGCGTAAGCTTTACAAAAACAACTACGAACAATTGAACCAAATTGCTGAGCAGTATGGTGTGCAAGCACGTTTTATTGTGGCTTTGTGGGGGAACGAAACTAATTTTGGTACCTACACAGGTAACTTTGACATTGTTTCTGCACTTGCAACACTTGCGTACGATGGACGCCGAGAAGAGTTTTTCCGCAAAGAACTGATTGCATCCTTAACGATCTTAGATCAAGGCCATATTACGCCCGAAGACTTTAAAGGTTCATGGGCCGGGGCGATGGGACAAACTCAATTTATGCCAAGTTCATTCTTAGCCTATGCGGTTGACCAAGATGGCGATGGCCGCAAAGATATTTGGGGAACACAGGCTGATGTATTTGCCTCTATTGCCAATTACCTCAAGCAGTCCGGCTGGAATGATGATTTAACTTGGGGACGCCAGGTTAAAATTCCTGCAGATTTTGATGAATCATTAGCAACGCTTAAAATCAAAAAGTCGCTTGCGCAATGGCAAGAGCTGGGGGTTCGCAGATTCGATATGACCGACTTGCCGACTCGCGACATTCAAGCATCAATCGTATTGCCAGATGATGCGCAAGGGCGAGCTTATCTTGCATACGGTAATTACGATGTGTTGATGAAATGGAATCGTTCATATTACTTCGTAACCTCAGTGGGTTATTTATCAGACCGGATTGCTTATCCGTCTGTATTTACCAAGTGATGAGAACTTAGAGACTTAATGTGACTGATTCAACGCAGCAATTTTGGAAAGACAATTCGCTCGATGAAATGACCGATGCGCAATGGGAATCTTTGTGTGATGGTTGTGGAAAGTGCTGTTTGGGTAAGCTCATTGATGATGAGACAGAAGAGTTGCACTACACCAATGTTGTATGCGACCTGTTGGACAGTAAAAAATGCAGTTGCAGTGACTATGTTCATCGTTTTGAGCGAGTCCCTGACTGTGTCAAAGTGAGTCTTGAGAATCGAGAGTCATTTTCGTGGCTCCCTCCCACATGCGCTTACCGTAGACTGGATGAAGGACGAGATCTACCCGAGTGGCACCCATTGCTTACGGGCAATAAATCAGCCATGCACAAAGCAGGGCAGTCAGTCCGAGGGAAGGTCATCCACGAGTCGCTCGCAGGTGACTTAGAAGATCACATTGCACTTTGGCCTTTGATTGATTGTGAGTAGCAAATACAACCGATGACTGGACGATTTGATGTTTGAGGCGATGTCACCGAGCCGCTGCGCAAGGCACTTATGACTTGTCATTCAACAAGTCATAAGTTGTCGCCTGTTAAGGCGCAGTTTCACACGCTGCGTGTGTATGCGATTCGGCTTGCTAATACGGTTAGCCCCAGCGCACAGTAAACGCCAAAACAGACAATCAGCCATTGAGGCATGGTTAAGTTTAAAAATAGCCAAGTGATCTCGTCACACATGCCGGTCGGCAAGAATAAGCTAGGAAACCAGTCATCCAGTCGAGCCCAAGCTGGAAACTCCGCCTGGTAGCCACACGTCACAATGAATGGGTTTTTGGGAAACTGGTAGCCCACATGTTCAATTGAGAGCAACAAGCCCTGAATTGCACTCACTGCCCACATGCTATATCCGACCACACGTAGGGCGAGAACCTTTGGGTTTATGGCCCCAATAAGTCCTGCAAATATCAACCCCATCATTGCTACACGTTCGTAGATGCACATAACGCAGGGCGCTAGATCCATCACATGCTGAAAGAATAATGCTGTGCTCTCCAACACGAGTGCAGAGAGGGCCAACAGCAACCAAGAACCGCGATGCAACGCGAAATCAGACAGAGACTGAAACATGAAAAGCCATTTAGGGTCGATTAATGGATGGATTGTAGCGATTATCGGCAGGCGGGAACAGTCGGCTTTTTGATTTGAATTAGATTGTTACATAATTTCCGAAGAAGCCAGCTGAAACAGCTGGCTTAAGGGGGAGTTATTTGCGTTTAACAACGACAACCCAGTCTTGATTTGGGGTGGAAGGCGGTAAGCCCAAATTAAACGTATTATTCAACTTGGCTTTATGGACCCATTTAGCCTGAATGGTGGTCTTCGAGCCTTGTTGCATTTCACCGCCTTCTCGTGGGTTAAACCAATTGATTTCAAAGTCACCGGAAAAGTTTTTAAAATTCAGTGTTGGCTGATGCGATGCGTCTTTTAGGTACACAATGTAGAACTCCCCGGGAACCGCTAATACATAGTCGGCTGCAGAACTTAGGAGCTCGTCGTGTGATTTTGCGCGCTGAAAGGGCACGTCCAGCGCATCAAAAAAGGCGATAGAATGACGCGCTTGATCCCAAAACAAATCTCGAGAACGATAATCTTGTGCGGTTAAGTCTGAATGCTCGTTGGCATAGCCAAAATACCACTCTGTTCCCCAGCCGCCAGCCATCAGTGCTCCCCAAAGTCCATTTTGTCGAGCATTGTTGTGAGCAGGATTCATTCGGTCGGGAACTAATGAATGCTGCGCATCTCCGGGTTCATCTACCGCTATCGCCCAAGGTCGACCATTGATCACCGGCCAATCACGGAGCCTTTTTACTGCAGTATGAACGCTACTAAAGTCAGCCTTATGAGTTTGCACTGACGCGCCTGTGTAGTGACTATCGGCCGAAAACAAGTCATCGTAATCTATGCCGTTGTGAATCACGAGATGATGATGGTAAGGGTCGTTTTCGTAAAAATAACGAGCCATAGCAATACGTTCATTGGTGTGTTGTGGCATAGTTGGATGGTTCTTGAACCATTCACCATTTTCTTCGCCAAGGTTCCAGTTCAGGGCGAGATGATGGCCAAATCGAGCCATGAGCTCTCGGTAATACAGTTTACGCTGTAAGCCTGTTCCACCTCCGTCAAGCAAGCCTTGGTTTTCTGCTTCTTGGGTTTTAAAGTGCAAAAATAAGCCTAATGATTGCGCGTGTTCAAATACGATTTCCCATTGAGCTAGTTTTGAAACGTCCATACGATCATAGGTGTTGTAGTCGACGTATGGAAACACGTTTTGGTCATCACCCATAATATTCATGGTCAGAAATGAGACGGCGTTTAAGCCTTTGCTATTGAGGTAATTCAACGCCCCAATAATGGCTTTACCTTTGCCGTTTTGCCAAGTTGGATCGCCTTTTTTCCAATCTGTTAGGTGTGGTTCCCAGGTCTTCACTAAATCATCTTTGTGCCCATCGTTGTGGAATGTTCCATCAAAATCTTGATAAGCCAAAAAGTTCTCGGGGGCATCAGGGCCGGCTTTAATAAAATACGTTTGGCTTTGGGCAAACTTTAGGTAGGGTTCGTTAACGTATTGTAGGCGTCCTGCAGCTCTAAAGTCTGGTAATTCCTTATTGCTTTCGCTGACAGTAAATTGTCCTTGTTGACCATCCATGAAGCCGCCAGATACGCCTGCATCGACTTTAGCAGATACTGCTACGAAGCGGTTTTTACGGAAACTTGCCTGCCATTTCCACAAACCGGTGTGGTTGGGGCTAAAGTGGGCTACCCATTTGTTGCCTGATTCAGCACCGGTATTGGCAGCATTGCCGTCAGCGGCAAAATAGCCGGGGATCACAAAGCGATCACCCGTGGCTGGATGCGTGAAGATAATATTCAGACGGTAGTGAATAAACGGGTTGTAATCGGCACGTTCACTGGTTTCTGGACCATCAAATATCAGTGATATCTTGTGCCACAGCTGAAGTTCTCCAGTTTGTTCCATTGAAGTTTCTGCGACTGACTGAACACTGAATGCGCTCAACGCTATGAGCACAAAAGCGTATAACCAATGGTATGGCTTGCTGCGAAGTGTCATGCCGTTCTTCCTTGTTATTAATAAAACGTCCATTTGAATGTAGTGTGTATGGTTTAAAACTCACAATGGATTGATTCGCTAAAAATAAGATATAAATGATTGCCATATGATGTTCTATGCGCCAACTCAATTTTCATGACTTGCGCTTGGCGCATTGCGCTCTAAAATAGCGCCACCATCATCGACTCAAAAGCCAACCATTGAATTTAGATCACGCCCAAATACCCGATTTTCTCGTGCTAGCCCCGATGGAAGGTGTGATGGATCACCTGATGCGAGAGATGCTGACCGACATTGGCGGGTACGACTTGTGTGTCACCGAGTTTGTGCGTGTGGTTGATCGCTGCATGCCAGCCCGAGTGTTCTATCGTTTTTGTCCCGAGTTGCACCAGAACGGACGCACCAAGGCCGGCACTCCGGTCCGAGTGCAATTATTGGGGCAGGAGCCGAGTGTGATGGCAGACAATGCCGCCGTTGCGGTTGAATTGGGATCTGCTGGTATCGATTTAAATTTCGGTTGCCCCGCAAAGCAGGTGAATAAAAGTTCTGGCGGTGCAGCGTTGCTAAAGCAACCAAATGACATTTTCAAAGTGGTTGATGCGGTGCGAAAATCGGTTCCCCGCGAGCAACCGGTGAGCGCTAAAATTCGGCTTGGTTGGGACGATACATCGTTGCTTGAAGAAACGGTTGATGCTATCAACCAAGCTGGTGCGAGCATGCTTACGGTCCATGCTCGGACTAAAACTCAAGGTTATCGGCCGCCTGCACACTGGCATGAAATTTCACGTGTATCTGAAATGGCTGCGATGCCTGTGGTGGCTAATGGCGATATTGTTGATGCGATCAGTGCACAGCAATGTATGAATGCAAGTTCGACTCGACGCCTTATGATCGGTAGGGGAGCATTGATGTTACCGAATGCTGCGCAAGTTGTTCGTGGACTTGAACATGAAATGCCTTGGCATGAAGTACTTGCGCTATTACTGAGGTATTCTGAATTCGAAATAGAAGGTGATAAGGGTAAATACTACCCGAATCGACTGAAGCAGTGGCTTGCCTATCTTAAAAAGCAATATCCAGAGGCGGACCAGTTATTCAGGCAGATTCGAGCGTTTAATAAAAGTGCGCCAATTGTGGCGTTTTTGGAGCAATTCAACAAAGTTAACCCATGAATGGATTCAGAACCATCCGCTAGCGAACCTTGGAAATCCACCAATTGTTGATGCTTGCCGCCGGAATGACACTGGCCCAAGCTAGAATAGTAGGAGCAATGTGCCAATAACTATCTGACTGGAGGCTTAAGCTGCGAGTGGTTAGGGCATCAATAGTAATGAGGAATGCTACAATCACTAAGCTTCCCCAAAACACAAATTCCGATGTAAATACAACCAAAGGTATGGTCACTACAAGTGCCAATAAAAACCAAGGGAGTACATAATTTACTAGCTCTACGACTAGGTTTCCAAGATCAAAGCCTAAGGTGTCAAAAACCCAGCCAGGCAAATTGTAACCAATGGTATGGTCGGTGACAAAACCACCCAGCAAACTTAAAGCTGTGGCTGTGATAATGGTAAGTGTAAGGCTTGCAGCAGCATTCATAATAATTCAAATATTCACTTCAGTATGGAAAAAACACTCAGAGCGGTTTTTCGAAACATATACTATTTGGATCGTTTACGTAAGATCCAAACGGATCGATCTCTTGATATGCCTCACTAAGGTACAAACCGATCGCTTCAGGTTGACGTCTACCTGTTTCGAGCTTCATCCATTCAAAGCCTTGCTTGCGAGCAATGTCTTCTAAATGAGCAAGCAATAGGCGCGACATCCCTCGGCCTCGATAGTCTGGGCACACGTACATTCGTTTTACTTCCACGCTGCGTTTACACAGAGGGTAAAAAGCAGCGCAACCGCGCGCGACGTCATCAACATAAACGATAACGAATACACCACCGACCGCGATAAAATCTTGAATGTCGATGTCTTTAATGAGTTCATCGGGATAACGCTCATTCACTTCCGTTCTAAATTGCATGAGTAATTTAGATGCTGTGCTTGATGCAGGATCCGAAACTTCAAACCGAAGTGAGGTCATACTGTAATTATTCCATTTAACTTGCAGCTTTAACGCGGATAAGAGTAACGGGTTTTTAATTTGGCTCAAGCTGAACTTTGCGATCTACAGCGGTATTTTAACTTTTATATCGCTTCACCAGAACAAAATTCGAACATTTACTCTTAAAATACCTGTAAATTATTCTTTAGGGATCTGACGCTTTTTGCCACTTGAGTCAATGGCCACGTAAGTGAAGCAAGCTTCAGTCACCAAAAAGTGATGTTCTTCATCTTCTCGCAAAACAGGTTCCACCCATACTTCTAAGCCTAGCGTAATTGAAGTGTTTCCAATTTTCTCGATGTGGCCATAACAGCACACAACATCGCCGACCTTAACCGATTTAATGAACTTCATGCTGTCTACAGCAATGGTAACAGTGCGGCTTTTGGCAATCTCTTTGGCAAGGATTCCACCTGCAATATCCATCTGCGACATGATCCAGCCGCCAAAAATATCTCCATTGGCGTTGGTGTCGGCCGGCATTGCCAGCGTGCGGAGAATGAGTTTCCCTTCCGGTTTGTCTATGTTTGGCGCCATCCTGTTACCTCTACTGTGTGAACCAAAACCTCGATTGTGAACTATATCACTATTTCGAAAGCGAGCATCACCTTTTGGACTATCTCAAAGAGATCGCTACACTAGCCGTCAAAGTTCGGTTGGAGTCTCATGATGATGAACACAAAGGGCATCACTTGCCCATTAGATGGCACATTGCTCATTGCGGAGCAAGGACGACTCGTATGTCCAAATGGCCATAGTTTTGATCTTGCTCGCCAAGGGTATTGTCACCTGCTGCCAGTTCAAGAAAAACGTTCAGCCGACCCCGGTGATAGCAAAGCCATGGTCAACGCTCGTAGTGATTTTTTAGATGCGGGTTTATACCAACCCATCGCTGAATTGATGATAGAACAACTGGTCCACAATATCGCAGCGCTAGATCAAGTTGTAATTGCAGATGCAGGGTGTGGAGAGGGGTATTATCTCAATGCACTTAGCCAACATTTATCGAAAATGGAGCAATCTGCTCGCTTAATTGGATTCGATATTTCTAAATGGGCGGTTGCAAGAGCTTGCCGTCGCAACCGGGATATCACGTGGCTGGTGGCAAGCAATCGAAACCCTCCCATTGCGCCCGACTATATTGACACTATGCTGTGTATGTTTGGGTTTCCGCAATATCCAGCATTTGCCAAGTGTATTAAACCCGGTGGTTATTTGCTGATGCTTGATGGTGGCCCTGCGCATCTGATTGAGTTGCGAGAGCATATTTATGAGCAGGTTAATGACACCAAGCCTTTTAATGCTGAGCCTGCATTGAGTGCTGGTTTTGAGCGGGTGTCAGAGACTCGGCTCACTGTGCCTAAAGTAGAAATACCCCAGCATTTATTGGCCTCCTTACTATTGATGACGCCACACTTCTTTCGCGCATCAGAAGCGGCTAAAGAAGCGCTACTGGCTCTGCCGAGGATTTCGGTGACGATTGATGTAGAGTGCCGCGTATATCAGCTCAAAGCGCCAGATTAGAGTTGAGTAAAAGAGCTGCGCGGAGCCGCTCTTTTGAACCCTAAAGGTTACTTTTTACGTCCCATGGTAATGGTTGAGTATTCGCCACGACGATAAATTTTAATGGTCAGCTCTTCGCCCGACTTCAGGTTATTGCTCATTTCACGTGCATGGCGGAGCGATTCAATGGAGTCCATTTCAACACCACCAAACTCCAAAATAATATCACCGCCTAACAGAAGTGTTTTCTTGCCAATACGAACAGGGAAATCGCCACCGCGAAGCCCCACCGTATCAGCGAGAGAGTTGGGAATCACTTGTTGGATTAAAGCGCCATAGTTCACAGGGCTATTCACAGCGTTAGCTAATTTGTCGTCCATCATCAAAGGAATGATTCCTGCCCAAGGCAGGGGCCCTTCTTGTACAATTTTACGCACAGAGTTACTCGAAAGTGCAAAGCCTAAACCATCGCTGCCGCCGCTGCGTGACATGATGTGGCTGACAACACCAATCAATTCGCCTTTCATATTGAACATTGGGCCGCCTGAGTTGCCGGTATTAATGGCTGCATCGGTCTGTAAAAACTCAGGATCAGAAGAACTCACTTCAGCAGGTACGGTTCGTTTACCGGAAAGATGCCCAACAGTCAGTGTCTTACTAATACCGTAAGGTGCGCCAATGACGAAAATTCGGTCACCAATTCGGGTGTCATCAGAATTGCCAAGTACTGCAGGATTAATAGATTCTGGTACCCAGTCGGCTTTAATCATGGCTACGTCTGATTCAACATCGATCCAGACTACTCGGCCCTTACTTTTCATTTTGTCGCTAAACACAATGTCAATGTTTGCTGCGCGCTCCACCACATGCCCAGCCGTTAAAATAGAGCCATGTGTGTCAATAAGCGTGCCTGACCCCAATGTTTTAACAAGCTTGCCATTTTTAGGTCGTTCGCCGGGCTCAGGAAGCGCATCTACATACAGTTCCACCACGGGAATACTTGTGCTTTCAAATAGGTCAGGCAATGGATTATGGTCTGATAGGACAGATGTTGAAAACGTTGTTAAAACGATAAGTATGAATGAATATATACGCAAAAGTTACGGCCTATTTATGAGCTTGTTAAACGAAGGTTGACGATAACAGTAAACATAGAGCAAACCAACTCAAGGGCAGAGATTGCAGGCCAAATTTGCGTGTAATTGTTGATGTGCTTATTGCGCTTCTGCCATCATCGTGCGGTATTCAGCCATGTCGATGGTCCGAGTTGACTGGTGAAGCATCCATGGCTCCTTTAGCTTTGGCAGCAAAGAGGTTTGAACAATGAAGCAATTGCATTTTATCCGTCATGCAAAATCTAGCTGGCGACATGATACTGATGATTTGTTGCGGCCGCTCAACACCCGCGGTTATCGCGATATAAAGTGCGTAAGTCAAAAGGCAATTTTGCGCGATAGTGAACCCGATGTGATTTGGGTGTCTCCTGCGGTTCGGGCATACAGCACTGCCCAAGGGCTGATGACTGAGCTCGATATCAATCCTGCGTTAATGCAGATAGTGCCTGACTTGTATTACGGTACGAGTTACCGAATTGCGAATTTACTAGCACATAGTACGGATACCAATATCTGGATTGTGGGGCACAATCCCAGCTTGTTTGAACTCATACACAGCCTATGCAACGGGGTGATTGATCATTTTCCTACACTTGCCGTTGCGCACGTAGAGTGGACATTGAATGGCGCAAAATGGGTGGGTTTTGAAACACCTAAAGAATATGAATAGAACTTTTTTTCATTGACTGAAGCCCTTACACTGTGGCCACAAATAATGGTGTGAGTGGAATGATGAAAATTGCGTTAATTAGCACTGGCGAAGAAATTCTGACAGGAGATATCGTCGATACTAATTCTGCATGGCTAGCAGAATTGCTCAGCGATGCCGGCTTCAAATTAAGTTGGCATGTGACTGTTGGCGATGCAATGGAAGAATTAGTTGACGCATTTGAACTGGCTTCTCAGCGTTCAGATGTGTGCATTGTTAACGGCGGTTTAGGTCCTACCACTGACGATCTAAGCGCTGAAGCAGCGGCGCAGTGGAAGCACGAAGGTTTAAAGGAATTATCGGTTTGGATTGCTAAACTCGAAGATTTTTACGCAAGTCGTAATCGCGTGATGCCTGAAAGTAACCGTAAGCAAGCGCATATTCCTGAATCTGGAGAAATGGTCGATAACCCAGTAGGCACGGCTTGCGGCTTTAAAGTCTCACATAACCAATGTGATTTATATTTTACTCCGGGTGTTCCGTTTGAATTTAAGACGATGGTCAAAGATCAGATTCTACCGGCATTAGTGGCTGAACAGCATGAATCGATGCCGCAGCTCAAACGATGGCTCACCTTTGGTTTAAGTGAATCATTACTTGCCGATTGGCTCGATCCTATTGAACTGCCTCAAGGTGCTGTGCTTGGCTATCGCAGCTCTATGCCCACGATTGAGATCAAACTCAGAGTTCCTGCGAGCTGTGCTGATTCTGACGTCAAAGCGCTTGAAAAGGCTATTTCTAATCGATTGGACCCCTTCGTGTTCTCAACGGGCAAGCAGCGGATGGCGCAGAGAGTTCAGGCGTTAATGTTAGAGCGCGGGGTTACCTTATCAACGGCTGAAAGTTGCACTGGCGGTATGGTTGCTGATTGGCTGATATCAGAAGCGGGTTCATCGGCATACTTCCAACGCGGTTATGTGACCTATAGCAATCAGGCTAAACAGGATGATTTAGGGGTACCGAAGGAAATCATTACAGAGCATGGTGCCGTGTCTATTCCAGTTGTGGAGGCGATGGCCGAGGGCGCTAGAGATAAGGCTCAAACGGACTTTGCTCTGGCGACTTCTGGCATTGCAGGCCCGCAAGGAGGCAGTGATGACAAACCTGTTGGTACTGTAGCCTTTGCCTTGGCAACTCCTGATGGCGTGTTTTCTCAAATGTTAGTGCTGCCAAACCGCGGCAGAACATTGGTGCGCAAAGTTAGCACTGCGGTTGCACTGGATATGTTGCGGCGCTATCTCACCAATCAACCGATATTCACTCAGTATTCAGGTTCAAAAATTCTTTATCAGGGCCAATAGCTGTTCACATTTAAATTACATGTCAGCCCCATTCGTTCAAAGAATAGGGGCTTTTTTTGTAAAATGTCCTGCCTTTATTTTTTTCTCAAACGTCATAATCGTCAGAAACTGTCCAAATTGAAATGAACTGTTAGTGACGTAGCTCACATAAATTGTGGGATTGTCAAATTGTATATATTTCAATCGCTTTAGCTTGAAGAGCAGGCTTTTAAAGGCCTTGAGCGCATCGAGACAGCATATCTTTTAAAGAGTTCGGTCTACTTCGTATTCAACCAAAAATTCGTTCAGCTTGGGTTCAGATAACAAAGCGCAAAATGCATTTCATCGAACGAGGCAAACATCTGAATTTATGTTCTTGTGCTGCCAAGTTCTGTCGAGAAAACCAGCATGGCTAGATGTCGGTTTTTCAAGATAGCTGTGATTTATCAATGTGATAAATCACAGGTGAAAGGTTTTTGATAATACAGAAAAGGCTAACACATGAAGAAAACGCTTCTTGCACTTTCAGTTGCAGCAACCAGTTTCAGCGCAGTCGCTTTTGAGTTTCACGGCTATGGTCGATCGGGTTTATCGACCACAGGGAACGGTGAACAAAACTGTTACGGCAATGGTGGCGATGGTCACTTTGTTGGACGTTTGGGAGACGAGTGTGACACCTATGTTGAATTAGGTTTGGCAAAAGATGTCTACAATAAAGATGGTAAAACCTTCCGAATCGAGACCATGTGGTCGTCTGATATTGGTAATCAAGGAAATGACTATCAGGGCCACAATGCCAACAACGACCCTTGGGGCGGTGGCGACTGGGCGTTGCGCCAATTTAACGTACAAGCAACGGGTGTTTTAGAGTTTGCTCCTGAAGCAACGCTTTGGGCGGGTAAGCGTTACTACCAGCGTAAAGATGTTCATTTCTTAGATTTCTATTACCTGAATAACTCGGGTTATGGAGTAGGTGTAGAACACATCGATATGGGACCGGGTAAATTATCGGTTGCATGGACCAACAACGATACGATTTCGGAAGTGAGCCAGAAGAACCCGCACGACACAGAGGGTTCAATTCTTAAAGATCAAATCCAAAGTAACAAGATTGATGTTCGCTATGCAGGCATCCCATTGTGGGGTGATACCAAGCTTGAGCTTGTTGGTATTTATGGTTTTGCCGATTTAACGAATGAGCAAGAAGCACAGGGCTTTAGTGACGAAGACGGCTACTTTGTGACTGCTGAAGTGACCATGCCTTTCTTGGGCGGCTTCAACAAGTTTGTTGGGCAATATGCAAAAGACTCCATGGGCAATTCCGCATGGGTTAACCACAGTGGCCAAATGACATGGAATAACTACGGAGATGACGAGTTTGGTGCAGAATCGTCATTTCGTTTAATGTCTTGGGGTGTGGTGCCGTTAGCCAGCAATATCGAGTTAGGGTACTCAGCCATTTACCAAGAGGCGGATGTCAACGGTGATGTAGGCTATACCCAAAAAGATGAAGATGGGAATACCCGCGAAATTATTCACGACACGGCAAAACGCACCAGTATTGTGGCGCGCCCTTCGTACCATTGGAACGAAACAATGGCGACTACGATTGAGGTGGGATATGACAAAGTTCGTAACTTTGATGATGAAAGCTCGCGAGACCTCTATAAATTTGTAGTGGCGCAAGAGTTCAAAGCAGGTAGCTCAATGTTTTCTCGTCCAGCAATTCGCGTGTATGCCGGCTCGTTTTGGGGAGACCAAGCAAAAGAAATTGATGATGATGGCGAAATCCGTGTAGGTGCTCAAGTTGAAGCTTGGTGGTAAACACCGGCTAGGCACCCATGGGTGAGTTATTTTGACAATGAAAAAGCCAACTCAGGATGAGTTGGCTTTTTCTCTACGCACTGAGCAAGAGAAGCAAACTTACAATGCTGCGTTAAAACGTTCCAATCCAGACTCTAAATCTGCAATTAAATCATCCGCATCCTCAAGGCCAATATGCAATCGAATAAGCGGCCCTGCGGCACTCCATTGTGTAGCCGTTCTTAAACGCTGAATCCCATTGACGGCCAAAATAAGGCTTTCAAACCCTCCCCAAGAGTACCCCATGGAAAAGTGCTTCATTCCGTCAAGCATTGCGGTGGTAGCCGCTTCATGCCCTTTATTAAGAACAAAGGAAAACAAACCGTTGCAGCCGGTAAAGTCACGCTTCCAAATTTCATGGCCAGGGCACGTTTCGAAAGCTGGGTGGCGCACATGATCCACTTCAGGGCGAGTCTCAAGCCATTGAGCCACTTTCAGAGCATTCGCTTCGTGCTGCTTTAAACGAACATCAAGCGTACGTAAGCCGCGCATGGCTAAATAAATATCGTCGGGAGAGGTACATTGCCCCAGTAAATAACTGTTCTCACGCAACGTAGGCCAACATGCTTCGGTTGCCGTTGCAGTGCCGATCATGACATCAGAATGACCCACAATGTACTTAGTTGCGGCTTGAATACTAATGTCTACACCGTGTGCGAATGGGTCAAATAGAACCCCGGAGCCCCACGTGTTATCGAGCATGACAATGGCATTGTGCCGATGGGCAACTTCAGATATGGCCGGTACGTCTTGAATCTCCATGGTGTTAGAGCCGGGCGATTCGGTAAACACTACGCGTGTGTTGGGGCGCATAAGTGATTCGATATCAGCACCAATCAGTGGATCGTAATAGGTGGTTTCAATGCCGAGTCCAGCAAGCATGTTGTTGCAGAAATCGCGCGTTGGTTCATAGGCTGTATCAACCATGAGTAAGTGGTCGCCAGTTTTTAAAAACGACAACAAAGCACTGGTAATTGCTGCGGTGCCACAAGGGTATAATGCGCAACCCGATCCGCCTTCGACCTGTGTCATCGCTTCTTGAAATGCAAACGATGTATCTGTGCCTCGGCGACCATAAAATAGCGTTTGTTGGGCGCGCTTCCGAGTGGCTTTCTTCATCTCGTCTACGGATTCAAACACCACGGTTGAGGCACGCATAACCGATGGATTTACGACGCCTTTTGTCCACTTTTTGCTGCGGCCAGCTGAAACGACTTTGGTGCTTGTTTTACTCATCAATCATGCCTTTTGTGTTAGATCTACGAATGCTGTTTGGTTGTAACATATTCGAGTTGTGATTCAACTCTATTGTTTCAACAAGTAATGGAATAGTGATTGTTTTTGCTCAGGCGATAACCGCTCCATGCGACGAATATTGCGCTCAGGAATTTTGTCGGGATCGGTGTAATTTTCAATTGCGTCGGAAAGGCTTTGCTCTCTGAGCAAATGAAAAATAGGCACGGGGCTTCGATTTGTCAGGTTTTCTGCATCATCTGGATGCGTGTCTGCAAATTGATAATCAGGATGAAAGCTTGCCACCTGAAGGACGCCCTCATAGCCCGATTGGGCAATTAACATATCGGCCAAATCTAAAAACTGATTGTATTGCTCAAAATCCGACAACATGTGAGGCACAGCCAATATTGTGGTTTCCAATTGCGCTGCGGGGGTTTCGATCAAGCGCGCCATTTGTTGCTGCAGGTCAATCATCAATGCTTCATCAGAACGTGCTTGGCTCACCACTATTTCAATTTGACCATTGCGTTGCGGGCGTGCCGCAAAAGGGCACAAGTTCAGACCGATCACAACATCATCAAGCCATTGTTGAATGATAATCTTTAAATTGTTTGTCAAAGCGAGTTTCGCAACCTCAGCAAATGGGGGCAGCAATCAATCATGCTGAATTTTGGGCAGTGTATCAATTGCATTTAATGTATGACTATTTTTTCTGTCGGATGGCTAAAACTGAGCCTGATTGGATAACAGTTGAGTGTTTTAAATGCAAGGAAATTCAACAGTTTGTCCTTCTCGGGGCGCTCATGTAAGTAAGGCGGTGACATCGCTATTCGAGCGAGGCATAATATTGAACAAATTTGTAATCACTTCAAGCGATTAACTTTGCGTACCACAGACTTGGTCGGTGGCGTTCGCCACTCCGCACCCTATGTAAATGCTCACCGTGGCAAAATTTTTGTTGTAATGGTGGGGGGAGAAGCCGTACAGCATCCTAACTTCAGAAACATTCTGAATGATATTGCGTTGCTCAACACCTTGGGCATCAAGCTCGTACTGGTGTTTGGCGCTCGCCCTCAAATTAATGCTCAGTTGGAAAAAGACAATGCTGACTGCTCATATTATCGTGGTGTGCGATTGACCGACGTTGATATGCTAGAGCGGGTAAAGCAAGTGACCGGCGCAATGCAGCTTGATATTACTGCCCGGCTATCGATGAGCCTGAGCAATACACCTATGCAAGGTTCTGAAATCAATGTAGTAACGGGAAATTTTGTGATTGCCCAACCGATAGGGGTGATTGATGGTATTGATCATTGCCATAGTGGACGCGTTCGTCGTATTGATGTGGAGTGTATCGAAAATTTGCTCAATACCAACAACATCGTGTTGCATGGTCCGATTGCAGCTTCAGTGACAGGTGAAAGCTTCAACCTTACAGCTGAAGAAATCGCTACCCAGATTGCCATTCGTTTGCAGGCCGAGAAGATCATTGGATTTTCTGAACTCGCCGGTGTACTGGATGAATCCGAGCAGGTGATGGCTGAGTTATTGCCATCGGATGCAGAAGCGATTATTGCGGATTCTAACCATCAAGTTCATCAATGTGCCGCTGCGAGTAACTTTATTAGCGCTGCAATTAAGGCGTGTCGCAGCGGGGTGAATCGAAGCCACTTGGTAAGCTATCAAGATGACGGAGCATTGCTGCAAGAGCTATTTTCTCGTGATGGTATTGGCACCCAATTTGTAAACGAAAGTGCCGAGCAAATGAGTCAAGCCGATATTAGCCACATCGGTGGGATTCTGGATCTTATTCGCCCGCTAGAGCAACAAGGCGTATTGGTGCGCCGCTCGCGCGAACAACTGGAAACAGAGCTTGAGCATTTCCTAGTGGTCGAACGAGATGGTTTAGTGATTGGTTGTGTGGCGGTTTATCCATTTGCCGATCAAAACTGTGCGGAGTTTGCTTGTTTAGCCATTCATCCAAATTATCGAGCAGCACAACGAGGCGATATGCTGCTTAAAGCGGCCGTTCAGCGAGCCCGAAAAATGGGCTTCGAAAGCTTATTTGCCCTCACTACAACAAGTATTCACTGGTTCCTTGAACAAGGTTTTGTGATGGCTGAACTTGAAGACTTACCGCCTAGCAAGCAGCAACTATATAACCTTCAGCGACGGTCTAAAATTTTGCAGATGTCTTTGTAATGATTGAGGGCTTTGTGTCAGTTGTGATACAACCGCAGAGACCTCATTAAATCACGACAAAGAAATTACAAAATTATGAGACTACTACCGATATCAGCGGCCATGTTCGGAGCGATAGCTCTGAGCGCTTGCGGACCGCAAGACAGTCAAAAGGGTGCACAAAGCGCTCATCAAAAAATAAATACAAATCCATATCCCAGTACTTATAAAGTGCTGCCACGACAAACCACCTTGATTACAAATGCCACGGTATTGACCGGCACTGGAGAGCGCTTGAATCAAACAGATGTGTTGATTCAAGACGGCATTATTGCCCAGGTAGGCACTGACTTAACAGCGCCTGAAAATGTGCAAGTAATTGATGCAAAGGGGAAGTGGGTAACTCCCGGAATTATCGACGTGCATAGTCACTTGGGAGCATACCCATCTCCTCGCGTTGAATCGCACCAAGACGGCAATGAAATGACAAACCCTGTGACCGCTGAAGTTTGGGTGGAACACAGTGTTTGGCCACAAGACCCAGGCTTCAACAAAGCTCGGGCTGGTGGTGTTACTACGCTTCAAATCTTACCCGGATCGGCCAACTTGATTGGTGGCCGAGGCGTGACGCTTAAAAACGTGCCTTCGGTGACGATGCAAGGTATGAAATTCCCACTAGCCCCTTATGGATTGAAAATGGCTTGTGGCGAAAATCCCAAGCGAGTATATGGTTCTCGAACCGAAGCACCGCAAACACGTATGGGCAATATGGCCGGTTATCGAGAAGCATGGATTGAAGCGCAACAATATCGAGATGCGTGGCAGAGCTATGACGCAGATTATGAAGCCGGTTTGAACCCGAAAGCGCCCGAACGAAACCTTCAATTGGACACGCTCAAGGGCGTGCTCGACGGCGATATACTCATTCACAATCATTGCTACAAAGCTGAAGAAATGGCCATGATGATCGACTTATCTAACGAGTTTGGTTATCACGCAGGAACATTCCATCACGGCGTAGAAGCCTACAAGATTGCCGATATGCTGGCTCAAAACGGCAGTTGTGCAGCGCTATGGGCTGATTGGTGGGGATTCAAAATGGAAGCCTACGATATGGTGCTGGAAAATGTCGCCATGGTTGATGCCGTTGAAAAATCTTGCGCGATTGTGCATTCGGATTCAGAAAATGACATCCAGCGCCTAAATCAAGAAGCAGGCAAGGTACTTTATCAAGCGCAGCGATCTGGCTTCGACTTGAAAGAAGAAGATGCCATTGTATGGCTCACATTAAATGCGGCCAAATCCTTGGGTATTGAGGATAAAACTGGGACTTTAGAGTCACAGAAAAATGCCGATTTGGTGATTTGGAATCAGAATCCGTTCAGTGTGTATGCCAAGGCCGAACAGGTATTTATTGATGGCGCCAAAGTGTTTGACCGAAATGATTCTGCATACCAAGCCACCAGTGACTTTCTTTTAGGTCAGCAATAGGAGAATCCAGCATGAGACATATAAAAACAGGTCTATTGGCTGGCCTCGTTGCAGCCAGCATGATGCCAGCAATGGCAGCGACCACACTGATTAAAAATGCCACTATTTATACGCAAACAGCGCAAGGTGTTTTGCAGCAAAGTAGTGTGCTGTTTGAAAATGGAACAATTGTTCAAGTGGGTGATTACGATGGCAGTGCGGATACAGTGATTGATGCTAAGGGCGCAATTGTTACGCCGGGCCTAATCGGCACGATGAATCAACTGGGCCTGATTGAAGTGGATGCAGTGTCGAGCTCTGCCGATGTGGGAACCGACAAAGCCAACGCAGCGTTTGACCCTAGCTTAGCGTTTAATCCTAAGTCGAGTTTGATTCCATTGGCTCGCAAAGGCGGCATTACGCGCAATGTAGTGGCGCCAACTTACAGTCATAGTGTGATTGCAGGTCAGCTCAAAGCGGTGAATTTAAGTGGCGAACTTGAAGGCAGCGTTCACTCTGAGCCCGTTGCTGTGGTGAGCTATTTAGGGGCATCAAGTGAAGACTCCAGAGCTGTCGCACTCGCGAAATTAAGACATCAGCTGGAAGATTTACAGCAATACCTCACCAAGAAAAAGACGGATGAAGATGCAAAATCTGATTTGTCTGAACGTGAACGCGTTGTGATGGAGCGAGTCGCCATGGGAGAATTGCCGCTGGTGATCTACGTTGACCGAGCAGCCGATATTCTACAGGTAATTGAGCTCAAAACAGAATTGGGTGTTGAGCTTGTGATTAATAGCGGCATGGAATCGTGGGTGGTTGCCGAACAACTAGCGGCAGCGAATGTACCTGTGATTTTGAATGCATTGGCAGCTCTGCCTTCAAATTTTGATTCATTGAATGCAAGCTTACACAATGCACAAAGGCTTGAACAAGCAGGTGTTGATGTGATCATTGCGGAGTCCGGAGATCGAAACCACCGGCTGTATCAATTGCGTTTTCAAGCCGGTCATGCGGTTGCCAATGGCTTGACCTTCGAACAGGCACTATCGGCAGTCACAAGCACACCAGCAGAGGTGTTTGGTTTGACAGATGTGGGTCAAATTGCACCAGGAAAGCGCGCTGATTTAGTACTTTGGAGTCATGATCCGCTGGATCTGCAAGGCGCGGTTGAAAAGCTTTGGATCGATGGCAAAGACGCGAGTACTCAAAGCCGACAAGATGCATTGCGGGACCGGTACATGATGAAGTCTGATATGCCCAAGGCGTATCTTAAATAGTCAAATCAAACGGTTGGCTGCTTAACGTCAACAACGAAAAAGGAGGCCACTAAGGCCTAATGCCAGTCAGTTAAGCTGACTGGCATTTTTCTTAAAGCCTCCTTTTTATGGCTTCGGCAGGTGCTTTACCAACCGCACTGACGATCTTCATTCTGTTCATCTAACCATTCTTGCAGCGGTGCAAAATAGTCCAGAATCGCAGTCGCATCCATTTCTCGTGAACCCGTCATGACTTCAAGCGTTTCTTGCCAAGGACGGCTTGCTCCCATTTCCAATCCTTCAGCCATGACTTTACCCGCTTCGTCACTGCCGTAAATGGAACAGCGATGAATGGAGCCCATATCGCCCGCTTTTTCACAAAGAGCACGGTGGAACTGGAACTGTAAAATATGAGCTAGGAAATAACGTGTATAAGGCGTATTGCCTGGTACGTGGTATTTCGCCCCCGGATCGAAATTGGCTTCAGTACGTGCAACTGGAGCTTTCACACCTTGATACTTTTCACGCAGTTCCCACCATGCTTGGTTGTATTCTTCAGGTTTGATTTGGCCTGAGAATACTTGCCAACGCCATTGGTCAACGAGTAAGCCAAATGGAATAAACGCGACTTTATCTAATGCCATTTTCATCAGCAGGCCGATGTCGGCTGATTCATCAGGAATAGTGTCGATGATGCCCATTTTCTTCAGGTACTTAGGCGTAACCGATAACGCAATGGTATCGCCGATGGCCTCATGGAAACCATCATTAGCACTGCCTTGAAACATGGGGGGTTGATCCATATATGCACGTTGGTAGATGTTGTGGCCCAGCTCATGGTGAATGACAGCAAACTCTTCACCTGTACGCTGAATACACATCTTAATACGTATGTCTTCTTTGTTGTCCAAGTCCCAAGCGGATGCATGGCAAACCACATCACGATCAGCTGGCTGGGTAAATAAGCTACGTTGCCAGAAAGTGTCAGGTAATTGTGCGAAACCCAATGAAGTAAAGAAGCCTTCAGCAGCTTTAACCATCGAAATTTCGTCGTAGTTGTGCACCGCGAGTTGTTCGGTTAAATCGTATCCCGGATCGGCACTTTCTGGTCCCACGATATCATAAATGTTGCCCCATGTTTGAGCCCACATGTTGCCTGTTAAATGGGCTGGGATCGCGCCATTTTGTGGCACCACATTTTCACCGTATTGTTCACCAAGCTTTGCCCGAACATGACAATGTAGCGAGTCATACAAAGGTTTGACTTGGCCCCAAAGGCGGTCGAGTTCCAACGCAAATGCATCGGGTTCCATGTCGTAATTTGAACGCCACATTTGACCCAAATCTTTAAAGCCTAAACCTTGTGCGCCTTCATTGGTTAATTCAACTTGGCGTTGATAAAGGCTTTTCATCGGCGGAGAAACTTCACGCCAGCCTTTCCATAGCTCCAATAATTCAGCTTCATCGCGCGATTTAGCCATGATTTGTCCCATTTCTGGGAGCGATAAAACTTGGCCACTGTTAGTGGTGTATTTACCTTTGCCGTACATGCCGCCTAAATCGGCTACAATTTTTGCCAATTCAGCATTTTTGGCTGTATCTAGTGGCGCTGGTAGTACAATTGCGAGCTTCAATTTGTCGAGCTTGCGACGAACTTCGTCCGATAGTTCCAAATCATCGAATTTTGCCGCGTCATGGGCCAGTGCAACGGTAATTGCAGAGAATTCTTCACCAGCATCTGCCGACAACGCGGCGGTGTCTTCTGTAATGAAGTTTTGATAGATCCATTCTGCACGCGCCACTTTGACACTGAGTTCTGCAATTTGAGCTTCTGCGTCTTTTACAAACTGTTCGGCATCTGCGCGTGTCACAGTGCTTTGCACCGGTGTATTAGATTCTGTACTTGGAGCTTCCCCGCATGCGGCAAGCCCTAACATAATCGCAACAGCAAGGACTGCGGGTGTTTTACGGGTTGATACTGTCATTTGAGTTCCTGAATAATTTTATAGTTATGTAACAATCTGTCGCATGTCATCCTAATCAAAGGTGAGAAAGTTG
The DNA here is from genome assembly GCF_023703465.1 of Echinimonas agarilytica. Classification (NCBI taxonomy): domain Bacteria; kingdom Pseudomonadati; phylum Pseudomonadota; class Gammaproteobacteria; order Alteromonadales; family Echinimonadaceae; genus Echinimonas; species Echinimonas agarilytica. The sequence continues at coordinate 671,979 of NZ_JAMQGP010000002.1, forward strand.
AAAAGGCTGGAGGGGCATCTGGATCAAATTGGTTTGGATTAAGCTGTAAACAGACAAAAAAAACCCAGCGTGAATGACAGATCAGGTCGCTGGGTGTAGGGGTATTTCCAGGGGAGAAAATTAGCAAATGTTTGCCCTATGCATACTCCGACTTCGGGCTTTTAAATTAGTTCGATGATGAACTCAAGAATTTGACGAGTAGTCATTGAATTGTGTTTCCGATCACAATATTTCACATTTTAAGATCATTGCCAATCTGCCTAAATAGCCTGAATGATGCTTTTTTAAAGGCTTTGCACTCATAAATTTAATTGTGATAAGTAGGCTATTTGTTCGGTCTATTGTTGACACGTTTACCAAATAAACATAAATTTGAAACACCTGTTTGAATTCTGGTGGCAGTATGGCGAGTAAACAAAACACAAAAGAAAAAATTCTTGATGCCGCAGAGACTCTTTTTGCGGAAAGAGGGTTTTCTGATACATCACTTCGTTTGATTACAGCTGAGGCCGATGTAAACCTCGCTTCAGTGAATTATCACTTTGGTTCAAAAAAGGCGTTAATCAAAGCAGTACTTTCACGCTATCTCGAATACTTCATGCCATCGTTGAATGCAGAACTCGATCGAATACTGAATGCCAATGCTCAGCCCACATTGAATCAAGTGTTTGAAAGCTTTGTGGAGCCACTGGTTCAACTGAACAACTTTAGAGGCAATGGCACTAATACGTTTATGCAGCTGCTAGGCCGTGGCTACAGCGACAGCCAAGGTCACCTTCGTTGGTTTATGACCACACAATACGGTGATGTGCTGTCAAAAATATCCAAAGCCGTGCAACGAGCGAACCCAGAGCTGTCTCCGAGCGAGTTTTTCTGGCGTATGCATTTCACGTTGGGAACGGTGGTGTTCACCATGGCATCGAATGAAGCGCTGCGTGATATTGCTAGGGTAGATTTTAAACAAGAAGTAGATGTGGAAGCGCTTGTGCGTCGTCTCATTCCGTTTTTAGCTGCGGGCGTGGGAGCGCCTGTTGCGCCATAACAACAATTATATATCGACAGACTAAAAGATTAAGGTACTGAATTATGAGCATTTTGCTGTTGTTGGTGGTCGCAGTTGCGGTCATATTAGGTGTGCCAGATATTCGTCGGAATTTGGTAACGAAGCCAATATTTTCTGTTTTTAAAAAGATTCTTCCACCCTTGTCAGACACCGAACGCGAAGCTATGGAAGCGGGCGACATTTGGTGGGACGGCGACTTATTTGGTGGCAAGCCTAACTGGAATAAACTGCACTCCATTCCAAAACCCGAGTTGAGCGCTGATGAGCAAGCGTTCATGGACAACCAAGTGAATGAGCTTTGTGCCATGTTGGACGATTATAAAATCGTTCAAGAAGACAAAGACATGCCACCAGAAGTGTGGCAGTACCTAGGTAAACAAGGTTTTTTCTCGTTAATTATTCCGAAAGAGTATGGTGGGCGCGGTTTTTCGGCAATCGCCAATTCAACCATCGTCTCGAAGATTGCCAGCCGTTCATTGAGCGCTGCTGTGACCGTGATGGTTCCGAACTCTTTGGGGCCTGGTGAATTGTTGATGCACTATGGTACTCAAGAACAAAAAGACCGTTGGTTACCCGGTTTAGCCGTAGGAGATGAGATTCCTTGCTTTGCTTTAACTGGACCTGAAGCAGGTTCCGATGCCGGAGCTATTCCAGATGTGGGTGTGGTGTGCAAAGGCATGCACGAAGGTAAAGAAGTGGTTGGTATACGCTTAAACTTCTCCAAGCGTTACATCACATTAGCGCCTGTCGCAACGGTATTGGGCTTGGCATTTAAACTGAATGATCCAGATGGCCTGATGGGCGAACAGCCCGATTTAGGCATTACCTGTGCACTTATTCCAGCTGATCACGAAGGGATTTTAATTGGTCGTCGCCACAACCCATTAAACTTGGCGTTTATGAACGGTACCGTGTACGGAAATGATGCCTTTATTCCATTGGATTGGATTATCGGTGGGCCAGATTATGCCGGTCGAGGCTGGCGTATGCTGGTTGAATGTTTATCTGCAGGGCGCGGTATTTCATTGCCTGCACTGAGTACCGCATCAGGGCATTTGTCTGCACGTATGACGGGTGCATACAGTTATGTTAGGCGCCAGTTTGGTATGCCGATTGGTAAGTTTGAAGGCGTACAAGAAGCGATGGCTAGAATTGGTGGTTACACCTACATTCTTGAGGCTTGCCGAAAGATGACTGCCGGTTCGCTGGACCTAGGACAAAGTCCTTCGGTGGTCACCGCCATTGCAAAATTCCATATGACGGAATTGGGTCGTCAAATCAACACCGATGCGATGGATATTCATGCCGGTCGCGGCATTCAACTAGGCCCTAAAAATTACTTAGGTCACGGTTACATGGGCATTCCTATCTCAATTACGGTGGAAGGGGCAAATATTTTGACCCGCAACCTGATGATCTTTGGGCAAGGCGCAACGCGCTGCCATCCTTATGTGCTCAAAGAAATGGAAGCCGCAGCAAACCCTAATCCAGATGAAGGTTTGAAGGATTTCGATGGCTTGCTGGTCAAGCATATTGGATTCGGTATTAGTAACTTCTTTGGTTCTCTGTTTATGGGACTGACGGGGGCAAAATTGAATACGGCACCGGTGTCAGGTGAAACGGCTACATACTACAAGCAGTTGACTCGAATGAGCCGAGCACTTGCATTGTGCAGTGACTTTTCAATGTTGGTATTGGGGGGCGACCTGAAACGAAAAGAAATGATTTCAGCCCGTCTTGGCGATGTTTTGAGTCACTTGTACATGGCATCTGCAGTGCTGAAGCATTACGAAGATGATGGGCGTCAGCAGGGTGATTTACCGATGGTGCATTATGCAATGCATTGGCATTTGTCAGAAATAGGCAAGGCGCTGACAGGGTTCTTTGCAAACTTCCCAAATCGCCTCGTTGCAGGTGTTTTGAAATTCTGCGTTTTCCCGGTTGGCAATCGTTACCAATCGGCCCCTGATGCTGTTTCGCAAGCCGTAGCCAATACCTTGTTAGCGCCGAGCGTGGTTCGAGATCGTTTAACTCACCTATGTTTCATTGGTGATGCTGAAGGTGACCCAACCGGTGATATGGAACGTGCGTTTATGGCGATGTACGATTGCCGTCATCTTGAAAAGAAACTCAAGCAAGCGCAGCGTGCCGGTGATTTACCATCCAAAATCCCAATGTTGGAACTGTATGAAATTGCAGCTCAGAAAAACATTGTGACAATGCAAGAACATGAACAATTGAAAGCGATGGACGCATTGCGATTCGACGCCATTAACGTGGATGAGTTCGATACTGAACGCAGTTTGGCAAAGCAAAACAAGGCTGCGCCAAACGCAGCGTAACGCAAGCATTACGGTTTATGACAAACACCGGCGATTGCCGGTGTTTTTTTATGCCTGCATTTCAATTGATATGGTGCAAAACCGTGTACACTTCGCTAGCTAATTATGTCGAGTAGATCACACTATGCACACAGTTTCAGGGCGCTCATTTTTCGGTTTTAGTTTGGCCATGCTGACAATGGTGCTGTGGGGACTTTTACCCATAGCATTGAAAGATGTGCTCGCCGTGATGGATCCTCTCACCATTACTTTCTATCGTTTTTCCAGTGCGGGCGTCATATTAGCTATTTGGTTAGCGGCTCGAAAAGGCTTACCCAATGTTCGGCAGTTTCGAAAGCCTGTTTCTGCGGTTCTTTTAATCGCTGCGTTAGCGTTGTCGATTAACTACGGAACATATTTGATAGGTCTGGACTACCTTGAACCAAAGTCAGCTCAGATCATTATCCAGTTGGCACCCTTCTTATTGTTGATTGGCAGTGTTATTTGGTTCAAAGAGCCTTTTTCAAAGCTTCAAAGTTTTGGCGTGGTTGCCTTGTTGGTTGGGCTATTGATGTTCTTTAACCAACGAGTAGGGGAGCTTCTGGGATCTTTTGGTACATATACTCAAGGTGTCCTTTGGATCGTTTTTGCAGCGGTCATGTGGGCTATTTACGCGTTGTTACAAAAACAGCTGCTGCGCCATTTTACGTCAGTGCAATTGATGATGATGATCAATTTGTTTGGCGGCGTTTGTTTCTTCATGTTGGCAACGCCGGACCAGGTATTGGAGCTTAATCAGTGGCAACTGCTGATGCTACTATTTTGCTGTTTGAATACAGTGATTGCATATGGAGCTTTTGCTGAAGCGTTGGCTCATTGGGAAGCATCTAAAGTGAGTGCGGTACTTGCGGCCACTCCCTTAGTCAGCATTGGCGTGATCGACTTACTTGCCTGGCAATGGCCTGAATATTACCAATCATTGCATTTGAATATACTCGCGCTGATTGGTGCTGTTATGGTGATTATTGGGTCAGCGGTTGCTGCTTTGGGCAAACCCAAAAATAAAACTTAGTTTGAAAACTCGACCCGATTACGCCCATTTTCTTTGGCTTTATACAGAGCTTGATCGGCGCGCTTCATCACCTCTTCATAGGTCTCTCCGGCGACTCTGTCCGCAACCCCTAAACTAATCGTCACGTGTGTGGTCTTTGCTTTTTTGGGCGTTTGGCCTCTTTGTTTTTTACCTTGCTTATCATCCTCTGGACGAGAGTTTTTGTTGCGCACGGACAATGGGTAATTTGCGATTACCTCTCGTAATGCCTCTAAATGTGGCCGACATTCTTCGGCTGATTTACCTCTGAATACCACCGCAAACTCTTCACCACCGTAGCGATAAGATTTGCCGCCGCCTGTCACGTCACCCAGTTTTGCTGCGACCAGTTTCAACACATCATCGCCAATGTCGTGCCCATAGGTATCATTAAATTTCTTGAAATGATCGACATCGGTCATTGCCATGCAGTAGTGGCGACTCGCATGTTTTAAATCACTCACCAGCGCTCTGCGGCCCGGAAGCTTGGTCAATTCATCATGAAAAGCCATTTGATAACTGGCGGAGACCAGCCCACCAAGCAAGATCAATTCAATGCCCAAAAAGGACAAAGAGGAAATGTTCGACTGTTCAAAGTTTGCCAACATCCAGCTATTGATCACCATAATGGTAAAAATATCGATGTCAAAACGCAGTCTTCTTTTCCAAACCTTGGAGCCCAAAGCTGCTAAACAGAGCACAGCAACCCCTTGCAAGATAAGCGGTTGCCACACATTTCCATAGGGTTGAACTTGTAACCAACTTTGTAGCCAGCCATCAAAGTTTTGCTCATGGGCATACAACAAGTAGCATACTAGTAACTCTGCAACCCCAATGGTAATTGCCATAAAGCCCATGGGAGAGAGTGCTGGTTGATCGTGGCAGTAGCTAATCACAAGCCAGTTCACAGGCAGAAGCAATGCGAGCAATACAAACACTTTTTGAGTGTTCACAAGTTCCATAGGTTGCTGCAAATAATGCTGGACCAGCCAATAACTGACGATACACAGTAATGCTGATATCGCGATTCGCCCTTGCCGAAATGGATGTGAAAGAGCTATGAGGAGGCCCGCTAAAACAAATGGGCTGTAGTGGAGCAAAATTAGATAATCGCTTGACCAATTCGGCGCTTGAGGGGTCACCCAAACTAATGATGCAAGTATGGCCAGAGGCCAAAAATATAGAGAAATTGAAGGCATAGAATGACTAGTACTGCGTAACATGCATATTCAACAACGATGATAGGTCATCTTCGCATAGGTCGAGGTGTATAAAAAGGCTTTGCTAAATAGCACGTACAAAAAAGGCGCCAAAGGGCGCCTTTTTCAACACAGTAAGGGTTCTTAGTTAACGCGTAAGATCTTACAGTTGTTTGTGCTACCTGCCTGACCCATGATGTCGCCCTTCGTCATGATGACGAGGTCGCCTGGCTCAAGTAGTTCACGGCCTTTAAGCAAAGCGAATACTGCGTGCGCAAGGCTTTCTGGTGTTTCTTGACGGCTATCGAAGAAAATTGGCTCAACACCACGGTATAAAGCCAACTTGTTCAATGCTGATGCATGACGGCTCAACCCGATGATTGGCAAACCAGAAGTGATACGTGAAGTCATTAACGCAGTACGACCAGATTCAGTCAAACATACGATTGCTTTTACGCCTTCTAAGTGGTTTGCAGCATACATCGCAGACATCGCAATCGCTTCTTCAATCGTTGTGAACGACTGATTCATGCGGTGACGAGAAATGTTTACACGTGGGTGCTTTTCAGCGCCGATTGCAACATTTGCCATGGCTTGAACAGTTTCTTCAGGGAAGTCACCCGCTGCTGTTTCAGCAGAAAGCATTACCGCATCAGTACCATCCAAGACGGCGTTTGCAACATCCATTACTTCTGCGCGTGTTGGCATTGGAGCAGTAATCATAGACTCCATCATTTGAGTCGCAGTAATTACAGCGCGGTTCAATGCACGTGAACGAGAAATTAATTTCTTCTGAACGCCAACCAATTCTGGGTCGCCGATTTCAACGCCAAGGTCACCACGAGCAACCATTACGATGTCAGAATTAAGGATGATGTCATCCATTGCAGCTTCAGTTGCTACTGTTTCAGCGCGTTCAACCTTGGCACAAATGAGAGGCTCAAAACCTGCTTCTTTTGCTAATTGACGTGCGTATTGAAGATCTTCGCCACTGCGTGGGAAAGAAACCGCTAAGTAGTCAACGCCAATATCAGCTGCAGTTTTGATGTCTGCTTTGTCTTTAGGAGTCAATGCAGCAGCAGAAAGTCCACCACCTTGCTTGTTGATTCCTTTGTTGTTTGAAAGCGGTCCACCAACGGTAACAACTGTTTCTACTTTTGTTCCGTGTGTGTCAATGACTTTCATTTGTACGCGGCCATCATCGAGTAACAATACGTCACCGTGATGCACGTCATTTGGCAATTCTTTGTAATCTAGGCCAACAGCTTTATCTGTACCTTCGCCTTTTTCCATCGCTGCATCTAAAGTAAATTTGTCACCCACTTTGAGGTGAACTTTACCTTCTTTAAATGTAGATACGCGGATTTTTGGACCTTGAAGATCGCCTAAAATCGCAATGTGAACGCCTAAACGTTCTGCGATTTCACGCACGTCTTGAGCGCGTTTTTTGTGGTCTTCAGGTGAACCGTGTGAGAAGTTCATGCGAACGACGTTCGCGCCGGCACGGATAATTTTTTCAAGATTATTGTCACGATCCGTCGCTGGTCCTAGCGTCGTAACGATCTTGGTTCTTCTAAGCATTGCAAGCTCCGCAAATTTGGTGTGTGATTTTGAAGCGAACCGGATATTAGCATAAGCCGATTACGGTTTTGTAAAAAAACAACCAGAATATTGATTTCCGGCAATTTTCTACCAAGCACATGAAATTTTTTTACAGCACTATAAAATGTGCCTTAAGTTTAGACTGTGATTTTAAAATAGAAAAAGTCCCAAATGTCTTTTTCTATTTAATAACGCTATTGTGAAATTTAGTCGTTGGGTTGAACTAAATCTTTGTCGTATCTAGATTCCTTCAAGGAGTCTTTCACTCTACGTAGGTTTTCTAGAAATTTATTGCCGCGTCTCAGGGTAAAACCGGTCGCTAACACATCAACTAAAACCAGTTGCGCGATTCTCGAAGCCATAGGCATATAGATGTCGGTATCCTCCGGAACTTCCATTGAAAGTACCAAATGACATGCCTTTGCGAGCGGAGAGTCCGCACCGGTAACCCCAATCACGGTGGCATCATTCTCACGTGCTAAGCGTGCAACTTCAACCAATGGCTTGGTACGACCAGTATGAGAAAACAATACAACAACGTTTCCAACTTGGGAATTGATGGCGCTCATTCGCATCATTACAACGTCGTCGTAGCAGATCACGGGAACGTTAAAACGAAAGAACTTATTCTGCGCATCCCTTGCTACAGCTGAGCTGGCACCTAAGCCGAAAAAGGATATTTGATTGGCCTGGGTAAGAATGTCGACCGAACGATTGACCAGTTGCACATCTACTGATTGCCGCGCTGTGTCTAAACAGGCCATCGTTGATTCAAAGATTTTTGAGGTGTAAGCATCTGGACCATCATGTTCTTCTACATGTCGGCTCACATATGGGGTACCATTAGCCAGACTTTGAGCGAGGTGAAGCTTAAAATCGGGAAACCCTTTGGTGTCCAAGCGGCGGCAAAAGCGGTTAACTGTAGGCTCACTGACATCCGCCATTTTAGCGAGTGTTGCAATACTAGAGTGAATTGCCGTCTGAGGAGCAGCCATAATGACTTCGGCAACTTTACGTTCCGATTTGCTAAAACTGTTCAGATGTTTCGATATTTTATCGAGCGTATTCATTACTTGAGCTCTTTGTCCGTCCCCAAATGCAATGGTGCGTTGTTGGGGTAGTTGTTGGTCTTACGGTATGTTCGTTTCCAGTAATTACGCATCAATGGTGGCATCGATTGGTCAATTCTGACTCGATCTTCCTCACAATCCGTAATTTATTTACGTAATCGTTTCGTATTTGACGAAATATTACAAGATATTAGCTGATTGAACTGATTAATTACCGTATTTCGATCAATTTGTTGTAATCTTTTGCTTCTTTTTTGGGCCTGAAGCTCGATCGATAATAAATGAACAATAAAAAGATGTTGCCGAGTTTCTTTATTGCCCTTATTCAAAAATGATTGGAGATGTTATGTCACACGGTGAACATGCAGCGCACTGTGATTTCGTATTAATTGGTGCGCAGGGTGATTTAGCCCGTCGTAAATTGTTACCTTCATTATACGAGCTAGATAAAGCTGGCTTGCTACATGAAGATACTCGTATTGTTGGTGCCGCTCGCCGAGATTATTCTCACGAAGAGTACCGTCAAGTAGTACTTGAGAATACCAACACGTTTAAGAAAGAAGACTTGTGTGAGGAAACTTGGGCCCGCTTTGTGAAGCGCTTGTATTTCTTTCGCCTCGATGTTGCCGAGCAAGCAAGTTACGATGCAATTCGTGAATTTTTGGGTGAAGCAGTGCTCCCAAGCGTGTTCTATTTTGCTATGCCTCCTGCAACCTACGGAACTATCTGCCAAGGTCTTAATACAGCTGGGCTGGTAGATGACAAGTGCCGCGTTGTTTTAGAAAAACCCATTGGTAAAGACCTTGAGTCATCTAAAGTGATTAATGATCAGGTTGCTGAGTTCTTCAAAGAGAGCCAGATCTACCGTATTGACCACTACTTGGGTAAAGAAACGGTTATGAACATGTTCGCATTGCGTTTTGCCAATGCCTTGTTCACCAATAACTGGGACCACAACACCATCGATCATGTACAAATCACTGTGGGCGAAGAAGTTGGTATTGAAGGGCGCTGGGGTTACTTCGACCAAGCCGGCCAAATGCGCGATATGGTTCAAAACCACTTATTGCAATTACTGACCATTATGGCGATGGAACCACCTGCCGATTTGAGTGCAGATAGCGTTCGTACAGAAAAACTAAAAGTACTCAAAGCTCTGCGCCCAATTTCGCACACTAACATCGATGCTAAAACTGTTCGTGGGCAATATGCAGCAGGCTTCTTAAAAGGGCAGTCTGTTCCGGGTTATCTCGAAGAAGATGGTGCTAATGAACGCAGTGAAACTGAAACATTCGTTGCCATTCGCGTTGATATTGATAACTGGCGTTGGGCAGGCGTACCTTTTTACTTGCGTACGGGCAAACGCATGCCACAAAAACTGAGTGAAATTGTTGTTTACTTCAAGCAGCAACCGCACAACGTATTTGAGCATTCATATCGGAACCTTCCAGCTAACAAGTTGATCATTCGTTTGCAGCCAAATGAAGGTGTTGAACTTCAGGTACTCAATAAAGTACCGGGCTTGGATGAGCCAATGAAACTCCAAGAGACCAAGCTTGACTTGAGTTTCTCTGAAACATTTGCCTCTGAGCGTATTGCTGATGCTTATGAGCGTTTGCTTTATGAAGCAATGGTTGGCAATCAAACATTGTTTGTAAGTCGCAATGAAGTTGAAGAAGCCTGGATTTGGGCTGACTCTATTATCGAGGCGTGGCAGCACTGTGGTGTGCGTGCAAAACCATACCAAGCAGGCACATGGGGTCCTGTATCATCGGTTGCTTTGCTGGCTAAAGATGATCGTAACTGGCACGAATAAATAGCCCGTTACACCACGTTAGATAAAAAAGGCACAAAGATTTCTTTGTGCCTTTTTGTTTTTAGTCAAAACTTAAAAGGAATATGGTTCGGATAGGCCATTTACATGGATTTTCAGTTTGTACTCTAAATTGAAGATGTTGTAATGTTCGTCCGATCTTAATTTTAACTGATAAATAATCCCAGTACGCAATAGGAGTGCTTTAATGTCCCAACCATATGGCCTAATTGCAGATGTGGGCGGAACCAATATCCGCTTAGCATTAGTTGATGAAAAAGGCGTTGAGTACACGCAGCTTAAAAAGTACTTGTGTGCTCAGTATCCGAGCATTACCGCTGTGATTAAACAATACCTTGCTGATGTAAACGCTGAAGTTGCACATGCTTGTATTGCTATCGCCTGCCCAACGGATAGCGATTGGATAGACATGACCAACAATAGTTGGGCATTTTCTCGCCGTGAGGTTGAAGAGGAATTAGGTCTTGACGCGCTTTATCTGATTAACGATTACACCGCTATTTCAATGTCGTTACCATTCTTGACAGACGAGCAGCTTATTCAAGTGGGCGCTGGAGATATTGAGCCGGGCGCACCTAAAGCTGTTTTAGGTCCTGGCACTGGGTTAGGCGTCGCACATTTGACGAAAGTCGATGGCTATTGGCATTCACTTCCTGGTGAAGGTGGGCATGTTGATTTTGCCCCTATTGATGAAATTGATCTGTATATCTGGAAGTACTTGCACAAACGCTACAACCATATCTCATACGAGCAAGTATTGTCAGGACTCGGTATTATTCAAATTTATGAAGCGATTACTGAGATGGAAGGGCTTACGCTGACTGAGAAAACAGCGGCTGAAATTACTCAGCAAGGTATTTCAGGTGAATGCGAAATCAGTAAAAAAGCGGTTGAGCAATTTTGTAAAATTTTAGGTAGTCATGCCGGTAATTTGGCCATGAATTTGGGCGCATTCGGTGGCGTATACGTTGCCGGTGGTATTGTCCCAAGGTTTCCTGAGTTTGTGAAAAATAGTGATTTTCGTGAGCGATTTGAAGCCAAAGGACGTTTTAGAGATTACGTGCGTAGAGTACCGAGCTTCTTGATTATCGAAGAACAACCGGGACTTATTGGAGCTGCGGCATTTTTAATGCAGCAATAAACTGCACAACGCCACAGCACAAGAAAAGGAGCTTCAGATGAAGCTCCTTTTTTATATTATGACGGTGCATATTCAATAAACTAACAAGAAATACTTAGACTATTTAAGGAGGTAACTTGCTCCTAGAGCATATCAATGAGGTTGGTGTAACTAATGGCCGAACCGGACCAGCGTATGCACCATAGGAAAGCTTTAGGTTCTAAGTGTTTCCATTTGAATTCGTTAACATCGAGTTTGCCGCTACTGACTTTAGGTTACGTTACTTTCAAACTTAACTTGGCCTTTTGCAAGGTGCCCGTTTTTACTGATAAAAAGGCCTAGCGATTGATAGACCTTGTGATAACGATTAAGACGCAGTGATTAATTTTCGTAACGCTGCATTTTCATGGTTGAGACATCAGCTCCATCCATAAAGGCTTTCGCAGCTGGTGCTTTCATGAAACTTGCCATTGATGCTTCAGCATCTTCCAATGATTCCCAGTGCACAATGACACGCCACCTATTACCGTCTACTAATTCAGATGCACGGCTAATAAACCCTGGTTGTTGGGATACGTGTGTATCTTCAACAGTTTTATCCAGTTTCGCGAACTCGGTTGGGTCGATACCGTCTTTCAGAATGAAAGAAGCGACTTCAACGACATCGTCGTGTTCGAAGCCGAATTTACCATTATCATTCTTCCACTCATTGCGTGGCGGAATGTTTTCGATAACGTCCCAGTGCTCAACAATCTTTCCGTTTTCTAGGCGGAATAGATCATAAAAGGCAACATCTTTATTCATAAAAATACCCTCGCTGATGGCGAGAACAAAATTACCTTCACCTAGTAGTTTATGATTTTCTTTATAAATCATAGGCATTCCGGCTTTTGTTAGGTCATTAATTGCTTTCCCTAGGCCGCTTAGCCCGTCAGCAACCATGGTGTTGTGTTGCAGGTATGCGCGGTCTTCGTTATCAATAAATTGATTAATCTTAGACATATCACCTTGTATTAGAATGACATTCACAAAATCAGCAACAACGGCTTTGTTTTCTTCCGTTTTACCTTGGTCTGTAACTTCTATTGTTCCATCTAACTGAGTTCGGCCACTTGGGTTGGGTTGAGACGCCAGCTCCGCAAGATTATCCCAGTGTTCAACAATTTTGCCGTCCTCAAAGCGGAAAACATCAAAGCCAACCTTTGGGCCGAAGAAATTATATTCAGTATGCAAGAAGACGTAATCACCATCTTGGTAGGCTCGCTTCACATCAGCCTTTGCGCTACCTGCAGGTAAGGCTTTTAAGATCTGCCCAAATCCCTCTAGCCCGTCACCTACACCGAGATTATGTTGCGTATATTGTGCTGGGTTAATGTAGTTGACTGCTTGAGGGTCTCCTGTCTCAATACTTGAAATCACTGCAATCGCTTTTTCTTTATTGGTTTTTTCAGTCGTCATCCCATCTACAGTCGAGCAAGCCGTTAGGCTTACGACACTTAATATCACTAAAAGGCTTTTGATACGCGAAATTAGTTTTCTCGTAATCATTTTGTTAATCCTTTGTTTTGTAAAAAACATGTAACGGCATGTAGTAATCAAGTTAAATCACCAGCAACTGTAGTACTTAATTTGCCGATTATAAAGTTTCAGCGCGCTGGGAATCGGGGGATGACCAATATGTTTGGGGAGGTTTTCTCAGAAGAGCATAATGGATAGAAGGTGCCACCCATAAAAAAGAGCTTCCACTGAAGCTCTTTTTAAACGGTGAATAAACCGACGTTCTATTTTTGTTGGCGACGACCGCGTGAAGCGCCAGCAATGCCAATCAGACCTAGGCCGAATAGCGCAATTGCAGCCGGCTCAGGAATTGTTGCACCGGTAAATGTGCCAGAGCCGAATGAGCGCAGACCTGTTTGTCCTTGAAAGGTGCCGTTCGCGTTTGAAGTGAAAGTCGAGCTGAACAACAAGTCCGAATCAGCAACTTGCTCATTGGTATCGAATAAGGCTGCGGCAGGCCCTCCTACAACGTCCATAATCCCTTCACCAGTCAATGATGAAATTGAGCCAAATCCGGTATTGATGGTGCCAACGAAGCTGACCATTTTGTTAACGCCGCCAACATCAGCTGAAACGTTGTGACCTGCAAGCTCTAACCACAGGTCACCGTCTCCTGCAGTACCAAATGTTCCATCGAAGTTAGGAGTATGGTCAACATAAAAAACAATCGATCCATCTTTATAGAAAGTTTGAGAGCCAATCTGCTCTACTTTTACATAGTCTTTTACAATAAAAGTTAATTCACATGATGCACAAATAGCGGAGCTAGTGTCTACGATACCCCAAGCGACAAACTCACTATCAGGAGTGCTATCTAAGAATTGGAATACAGTATCCGTTGTGCTTACGAAAGGGCCTGAGCCAACAGTAACCCCATTCACGACAGCGGCATTCGCAGTGAGCGAAAACATGCACTGAGCTGCTGCGATGAGCATGATTAGTTTACGTAGCATTGCTTTGTCCTTCTTAAAATTTATAAATCGACGAAATAGCAACTACCAAACTACAACTCGTTTCGTCCTTGATGTTGGTATGGAGCTTCGAGTCTAGATGACCACTATGACTGCCTCACCGACGAGTATTTTGCAGAAATTATTCCAACAATCTTAACCTTATGAGTTTTCTTGTTTTATCGTTAAATTTTGAAAGTCCTCATGGTTTTATTATTGAAAATGTTAGATTTTTCGTAATTCAATACAGGTTGTTTGGTTTTCGTTAATTAGCTGTGAAATAATTTTTATTTATAGGTAAAAATTAAAGGTTTTAAATGTTCTTTTTGTGTTAAATTTCCAATTAAATAACTGATATATATGTTTTTTGTTTTTCTGTAAACTTTTGCGACAGATGTTTCATTTGCAAAAAATTAACATTGTTTGAATAAGTATTTAGAAGAGGGGGTTAAGGAAGGAAGAGGTGGTTGTAGGCCATTAGGCTCTAGATATTAGGTATGGAAACTACTTGTTGGACAATCGACAGGTGTAAAAAAGGAGCTTCAATTGAAGCTCCTGTTAAAGATTGCATATTCATTACTTTTTCGCATAACGGCGGCGAGAAGCACCTGCCATACCAATGAGTCCTAATCCGAACAATGCGATGGCTGCAGGTTCAGGGATAGTTTCACCTGTGAATGTACCAGAGCCGAATGAACTTAGGCCTGACTGACCCTGAAAAACGCCTTGTGAGTTCGCTGTAAAGGTAGAGCTGAATAACAAATCTGAACCAGCGACTTGTTCGTTGGTATCGAACAAGGCAGCAGCAGGGCCGCCAACCACATCCACAATGCCTTCACCTGTCAATGATGAAATTGAGCCAAAGCCCGTGTTAATGGTTCCGATGAAGCTTACCATCGTGCTGATACCATTAATAACGGCGGGTGTATTGTGACCTGCAAGTTCTAACCAAAGACTGCCATCCTGTGCCGTGTCAATGGAACCATCGAAGTTAGGCGTTTGATCCACATAAAATGAAATGGTGCCGTCTCTATAAAAAGTTTGAGATCCCAATGAATCGACTTTGACATAGTCCTTTGCGACAAAAGTTAACTCGCATGAACCACAGGTCGTTGAACTCGAGCTTGTGTCTACAATGCCCCAAGCCATAAATTCACTATCCGGTGTAGCCTCTAAGAATTGAAATACTGTGTCAGATGTACTTACAAATGGTCCTGAAGTGACGTTCACGCCATCGACGACTGCTGCGTTGGCGTTGATTGCAAAAATACACTGAGTTGCTGCGATGAGCATGATTAGTTTACGTAGCATTGCTTTGTCCTTTTTAACATTGAAAAGTTGACGAAATGGCAACTAACAAACTTCAACTCGTTTCGTCCTTGCGATTGATGTGCAGTGCTGAGTCTGATAACTGCTATGACTACCTCACCAGACGGGACAAAGCAGTAATTATTCCAATGGTGTTAACCCTCTGAATAAAATCTTATTTTTTTGTTTTTTTTTGGCCGTTTTTGATTGTTTTTTGTTATTTATATAGAAGGTGTAAGTTTTTTTGTGAACTAAGTTGTGTTGTTTGTATTTAGTTAAAATATTGTTAATTAAATTTTTCATGTAGACAGGTGCAATCATTCTTATTTATAAGCGGTAAGTGTGGATTGTCTTTAGGTTATTGATATTTATTGATTTATGTTCTTGTAAATTATTTTGACATATTTTTTGTTCACAAAATAATTACATTTAATGCCGGATACACGGAAGAGGACGGTGTGTTCAAGTCGTAGACACTACTTGGGAGGTTAGGGCACCTTTGTAGTCGAAGGCGCTCCAGTCACTAACTAGATACAATCTTACGAGCCATCATTCTATATGACGCTAATGGTGAACGGACTTTAGAAGTAATTTGCCAGTGAGTTTGGCACTCAACAAGCGATGAACTACGCTTTTGTTGATTCAAACAGAGTCTCACTATGGACTCAATATCAGGGTTTAAGGCATTTGATCCGCTGAATTTATTAACAATCTTGTTAGTTTACAACATTTGGCTGGGTGGACGGTTACTGGTCTAGCCAGAGAAAAGCTTTGAACCAAGTTTTTTTTGATTGATTAATATCAACTTTATTTGGTTTGGTGCTACTATAATGCACCTCGTAAAATGATGAATTAATCCAACGTTAAGGAACGAAAATGGCTATTAAAGTAGG
The DNA here is from genome assembly GCF_023703465.1 of Echinimonas agarilytica. NCBI lineage: Bacteria > Pseudomonadati > Pseudomonadota > Gammaproteobacteria > Alteromonadales > Echinimonadaceae > Echinimonas > Echinimonas agarilytica. Next base: position 687,986 of record NZ_JAMQGP010000002.1, read on the forward strand.
CATCAACGGTTTTGGCCGTATCGGGCGCTTCGTATTCCGTGCTTCTTGTGAACGCGACGATATTGAAGTAGTCGGCATCAATGATTTGATCGATGTTGAATACATGGCATACATGCTCAAATACGATTCAACTCACGGCCGCTTTAACGGTACTGTTGACGTAGTCGATGGCAACCTAGTAGTAAACGGTTCTGTTGTTCGTGTAACTGCAGAGCGTGATCCAGCAGACCTAAAATGGGATGCGATTGGCGCAGAAATCGTTGTTGAATCAACAGGCCTGTTCCTGACTGATGAAACTGCACGTAAGCACATCGCCGCTGGTGCGAAAAAAGTTGTTCTGTCTGCTCCTTCTAAAGACAGCACGCCAATGTTCGTTATGGGCGTTAACCACGACTCATACGCTGGCCAAGAAATCGTTTCTAACGCTTCTTGTACCACAAACTGCTTGGCACCAATTGCTAAAGTATTGAACGACAACTGGGGCATCAAAGATGGCCTCATGACGACTGTTCATGCAACTACAGCAACTCAGAAAACAGTTGACGGCCCTTCTGCGAAAGATTGGCGCGGCGGTCGTGGCGCAGGTCAAAACATCATTCCTTCTTCTACTGGCGCAGCGAAAGCTGTTGGCGTAGTAATTCCAGAATTGAATGGTAAATTGACAGGTATGGCATTCCGCGTACCTACGCCAGACGTTTCTGTAGTTGACTTAACTGTTAACCTAGATAAGCCAGCAACTTATGCTGAAATCTGTGCTGCGATGAAAGCTGCATCAGAAGGCGAAATGGCCGGTGTTCTTGGTTACACTGAAGACGCAGTGGTTTCTAACGACTTCGTTGGCGAAACTCAAACATCTGTATTTGATGCAGACGCGGGTATCGCATTGACTGACACATTCGTTAAAGTTGTATCTTGGTACGACAACGAAATCGGTTACTCAAATAAAGTTCTAGATTTAGTTGCTCACATTTCTGAATAATTAAATTTAAGTGAACTTTGAAAGCCCGCACATTTGCGGGCTTTTTTGTAACTAAAAAGCTAAAACAACAAGTTTTTTGCTCCATAAAGTGTGAAGCCAACTACACTTTTTAAGGCTATCGAAAAAGGGACCGGTTTCTTCTTCTCGCCCCTCTTTCAACTTCAGGCAAGCACTCATAAAATTGTCGTCTAAGAAATAAAAACAATGATTTAAGGTTAGGTAAGTCATGGTCGAACACCATCTTCAGCAGCTGTGCAGTGAGCACGGTATTGAGTCAAATTACACCGACGCTTGGGGCAACCCCGCGACCGTTGTGCCAGAAAGCAAGGCTAAGCTTTTGGCTGCAATGGGTTACTCGGTTTCTGATGCAGCATCACTTGAGCTACAAATACACGACAAGCACATTCATGATTGGGCACAGCCGGTTGCTCCAGTTTTGGTATGCCATTCTGCGGAGAGTTATGCATTTGAAATCCGATTGCCAAAAGAGCAAATTTCAAACCTCGTAAAATGGACGATAACAACCGAAGAAGGCAATGTAGTCGAAGGAACATTAACTCCCATTGAAGGGCAGAAAGTTTCTGAGCACGAAATAGATGGGGTGGTATACCAAGGGTACTCTGTTTCAATTTGGGCAGATTTACCGTGGGGTTATCATCAGCTTGTGTTGTCAAACCCAGTTGATCAGGTTTTAGGCCACAGTAGCTTAATCGTTACTCCTGCAGCGTGTTATTCACCACAGCATGTGATTGATGGTGCCAAATTATGGGGGCCGAGTGTTCAACTCTATTGCTTGCGCTCGACTCGTAACTGGGGCGTAGGTGACTTTACTGACCTTAAATTTTTATTAAAGCAGGTTGCAGGCAAAGGCGGTGATTTTGTCGGTCTGAATCCTATTCACGCACTGTATCCTTCAAACCCTGAGAGTGCGAGCCCTTATTCTCCTTCAAGCCGTCGCTGGTTAAACATCATTTATATTGATGTGACCGCCATTGCTGAGTATTCCGATTCAAAAGCGGCTCAAGCGATTGTGAATAGTGCTGAATTTAAAACTCGAATTGAAGCGCTGAAATCACCTGAATGGGTTGATTACACTGGCGTCATGCAAGCAAAAATTGAAGTTTTAGATGAAGTGTTTGCAACATTTAAAGCGGAACAACTGAGTAAAAATACAAAACGAGCGCGGGCATTTCGCGACTTCGTAAAAGCCGGTGGCGACAGTTTACTTGAGCAGGCAGCATTTGATGCGTTGCAGCGCCACTTTTACGCCGAAGGTATTAATGCTTGGGGCTGGCCAGCGTGGCCTGAAGAGTACCAAGACTTTTCAACGGATGCGGTTAAAGCCTTCATTAAGAAACACAAAGCGAAAGTCGACTTTTTCGCATTTCTTCAATTCATTGCAGATGAGCAATTACAGCAAGCAAATGCAGTTGCTGATGAATCAGGCATGTCACTGGGTCTTTATCGTGACCTAGCCGTTGGCGTGAGCGAAGGAAGTACTGAGCTGTGGGCGAATAAAGGGCTCTATTTACAAGATGCTTCCGTAGGTGCTCCACCGGATGTTTTAGGTCCTTTGGGTCAAAACTGGGGATTACCTCCAATCGATCCTGAGCAAGCGCGCCAGCAAGCTTATAAACCCTTTATCGATTTGTTCCGTTCAAACATGCGTCATTGTGGCGCATTGCGCATTGATCATGTGATGGCTTTATTGCGTCTCTGGTGGATACCGAAAGGTGAAACAGCCGATAAAGGTGCGTATGTTTATTACCCAATTGATGATCTACTGGCTATTTTGGCGCTTGAAAGCCATCGTAATCAGTGTTTAATCATCGGAGAAGATCTGGGGACTGTTCCAGATGGAATTTTCGAGACATTGCAAGAGAGCGGTGTTTATTCATATCGCGTTTTCTTCTTTGAACGCTCGAAAGAAGATGGCGGTTTCTATGCACCACAGCATTATCCAGTGCAGGCCATGTCGACCTTAACAACGCATGATATGCCAACATTGAGAGGCTTTTGGCAATGCGATGACCTAAAGCTCGGCAAAGAGTTGGGGTTGTACGTTGATGAAGATGTTCTTCAAACGCTTTATGCAGACCGGCATGACTCAAAACAGCGCATCCTCGACAGTTTGCATGGTATGGGAGCCATACCGGATCACATATCTAAAGATGTAAACTGGGTAGCGATGACAAAAGAGCTAAACTTTGCGTTGCAGCAACATATGGCTGCCGGTAGTAGTGCTTTATTAGCGCTTCAACTTGAAGATTGGTTAGAGATGGAAAAACCAGTAAACGTGCCCGGCACGAGTTCTGAATATCCAAATTGGCGCCGTAAATTAACTCACAATCTAGAAGAGCTCTTTGCCGACAAAACCGTAGGTGAATTGCTCGCTGAGCTCACCGAAATTCGCAAGAAAGCATTTGGTGTGGGGGCGTAATTTAGCTATGGGGCGATTGTAAGAGTGCAATCGCCCTGGAAAAAAACTATATTATTCAAAAGCGTGTGGCCAAATGGCTCGCATCTATTGGGCTTATGCCCTTCGCTTGCCGAAGAACTCGGCAGGCACAACAGGCGTTAGCGCATACATCAGGTGGAATTTAATGCTCAGTAATCAGTTACGACAAGCACAATGTAATGACCCATTTGGGTATCTTGGTTTACTTCCCAATAACGACGGCAAAGGATTTGTTCTTCGAGCTTGGCAACCCGGTGCGACCGAGATTAGCGCAAAGCCCCTCAAAGGGCGAAGCAAGAAGATCGAACTTGAATGCATTGATGAAGAAGGCTTGTTTGAAGCGATATTACCTGATGTGAAAGAGCTGTTTGCATACAAGCTAATTATTACCGCTGGCGGACAAACGTTTGAACGCGTAGACCCTTATTTGGTGCATCATCAAGCCATGCATCATGTTCATCACTTGTACGAAGATGTCGCAGATACTTATTCCGCGATGGGAGCGCAATTCCAAACTGCGGATGTACATGGCCATCAGGTAGAAGGTGTTCGGTTTGCTGTTTACGCACCTAATGCGAGCGCAATCTCTCTAGTGGGCGATTTTAACGGCTGGGATGGACGCGTTCATCCGCTACAAAAATTACATAATGGTTGTTGGTGCTTGTTTGTACCCGGACTAGAAGCGGGGGCTCGTTATAAATACGAAGTGAAAGATCCGCTTGGAAATCGGCTACCTCACAAAGCTGATCCATATGGCTATTCAGCCGATCAATACCCGTCACACGCATCGATCTTATACGATCACTCAACTTATGAATGGCAAGACCAAGACTGGCAAACCAAGAATTTGGACGACAAACGTTTTCGTCCAATGTCAATTTATGAAGTGCATTTAGGTTCGTGGCGCAAAGTCACTAATGAAGATGGTACTCAGCGCTCTTTAACCTATAAAGAAATGGTTGAACAGCTGATCCCGTACGTTAAAGATCTCGGTTATACCCACCTTGAATTGATGCCTGTATCTGAGCACCCATTTGATGGATCTTGGGGGTATCAGCCGGTAGGAATGTTTGCGCCGACTAGCCGCTTTGGTAATCCAGACGAATTTAAGTATTTTGTGGACCAATGTCATGCCAATGATATTGGTGTCATTGTTGATTGGGTTCCTGCTCACTTCCCTGATGATAGTCATGGTGTTGCCCGCTTTGATGGCACTCATTTGTATGAATATTCAGATCCACGTAAAGGCTGGCACCCAGATTGGAACTCGTGTATCTACGATTTTGGTCGTGATCATGTGCGTCAATTCTTAGTGGCGAATGCTCTGTACTGGATTGACTACTTCCATATTGATGGTTTGCGTGTGGACGCTGTTGCGTCGATGCTGTACCTCGATTACTCGCGCAATGACGGCGAGTGGATCCCGAACGTTGATGGTGGCAATCAGAACTATGAAGCCATTAGTTTACTGCGTTGGTTTAATGAAGAAGTATACAAACGCCATCCTCATGCAATGACTATTGCTGAAGAATCTACAGCCTTCCCTGGGGTGTCTCGCCCAACCTTTATGGGGGGCTTAGGTTTTGGTTTTAAGTGGAATATGGGCTGGATGCATGATTCGTTAAACTACATTCAAAAAGATCCGGCTTATCGTCGCTTCCATCATGGCGAAATGACTTTCTCGATGATTTACGCATTTGATGAAAACTTCATTTTGCCGCTCTCGCATGATGAAGTGGTCCATGGCAAGAATTCCTTATTATACAAGATGCCGGGTGATGAGTGGCAACAGGCCGCTAACTTGCGTTGTTACACTGGGTTCATGTGGGGACACCCCGGCAAAAAGCTGAACTTTATGGGCAATGAAATTGCGCAAGGTTCAGAGTGGAATCATGACATTAGCTTGTCATGGCACTTATTAGATTTTCCAAGACATGAAGGGCAATTGAACCTAACGCGTGCCTTGAACAACCTGTATCGCAATGAACCAGCGCTTTACGAACTTGACGTGACAGGCGAAGGGTTTGAGTGGGTTGAGCATGAAGATGCAGAAAACAGCACGCTGGCGTTTATTCGAAAAGCAAAGAGCTCCGATGAGCAGGTTATCGTGGTCTCTAACTTTACTCCAATTCCGCGTGAGGGTTATCGCTTAGGCGTTAATGTGGCGGGCCGTTATGAAGTTGTTTTAAATACAGATTCAAAAGAATTTTGGGGCAGTGGGTACGACGTAGCGAAGCAAATTGATAGTGAAAATAAGGCTTGGCATGGGCGCGAACAGTCGATTGTTTTGGACTTACCGCCGTTGTCGACAATTTTCATCAAATGTATTCCTTGATACCATTAGTGTTAATACGTAAATTAAATAAAAATAATGCCGCATATTGCGGCATTATTCGTCTTATCTGGTAATGAATAACTGTGATGCTCAAATCTAATCGTCGTGAAGATTTTAATTTAACTCTCGGTTCAAGTTACCCCATGGGAGCGACTTTAACCGAGACCGGCTGTAATTTTGCCGTCAATGCCCCAGATGCAGAGCAAGTGGCTATTTGCCTCTATGACGAACAAGAGCGAGAAATTGCCTGTTTTGCATTAATCGGAAAGTCAGGAAATGTCTGGCATGGCCACCTTGAGGGCGTCAGCGAGGGGATGCACTATGGCCTTCGTGCGAAAGGTCTTTATCAGCCTGAACAAGGCTTATATTTTGACGCCAATAAACTCCTGCTTGACCCCTACGCAAAATCCTTTAATCGTCCCCTGAATTGGGATAACGGCAAATACATGGGTGATAGCCAGTCCATGATTCCAAAAGCGCGTATCGAAAATAGCGAGCGTTTTGACTGGCAAGGCATCACCAAACCCAATGTCGCACCATCTGAGACAGTCTTGTACGAAGCTCATGTAAAAGGGTTAACGCAGCAATTGGAGGAGGTTCCTGAGGATATCCGCGGCACATATCTTGGGATGGCTCACCCGGTTACCGTGGCTTACCTACAAGACTTAGGTGTTACATCGGTACAACTCATGCCGATTCATATGTTCATGCCTGAAGCTTGGTTGGTGGATCAAAACCTCACCAATTATTGGGGCTACAACCCGATCAACTATTTCTCGCCCGAGCCACGCTACGCAAAGAGTAATGCTTACGTTGAATTCAAAACTCTTGTGCGTGAATTGCACCGCGCAGGCATCGAAGTGATTATTGATGTAGTCTACAACCACACGGCAGAATCAGGCGGCGATGGACCGATCTTGAGTTTTCGTGGCTTAAATAACCGGACTATGTACTGGTTTGAACATCATGAAGGTCAGCCCGACTATGAGAACTACCTCAACCACAGTGGCTGCGGCAATGCCGTGAATTTATACAATATGGAAACCCTAACGTTGGTACTCGATTCAATGCGATATTGGGTTGAGGAGATGCAAGTGGATGGTTTCCGTTTTGATTTAGCCGTCACGTTAGCGCGCGAGCCCGATGGTTTTCAAGCCAACGGAACATTCCTAAAAGCTGTGTATCAAGATCCTGTATTACGCAATTCCAAACTCATTGCAGAGCCTTGGGATGTGGGGTTAGGGGGCTATCAGCTCGGTCAATTCCCGTCCAACTGGAGCGAATGTAACGATCGTTATCGCGATACCATGCGTTCATTTTGGCGGGGAGAACAAGGCTACCTTGGCGACTTTGCAACGCGACTCATGGGCTCACGTGACATTTTCTGCGGAGCCAATCGTTCGCCCCATAGCAGCGTTAACTTCATTAACTACCACGATGGGTTCACCTTGCACGATTTGGTGACTTACGAAAATCGTCACAATGAAGCCAATAATGAAAACAGCCGAGACGGCCACGGACATAACATTTCCGCCAACTATGGCGTAGAAGGCGAAACTTCCGACCGGGCCATCAATAAGATTCGACGTCGTCAGCAGCGCAATATGTTGGCTACATTGTTCTTATCACGCGGTATTCCACATTTGCTCTCAGGTGATGAATTATCACGCACTCAGAAGGGCAATAATAACGCGTACTGCCAAGATTCTGATATCAGTTGGCAAGATTGGAATTTAACCGACGAACAGCGCTCATTACATAAATTTGTCAAACGCCTTATAAATCTGCGAAAATCGCATGCCGTTCTGAACAGATGTTGTGTGCAGGACGACCCTTTCTACCAAGGAAATGGCCGAGTCACTGTAGACTGGTTGGCCCCTTCCGGTAAAGCAATGGCGCATTCTGACTGGCATGACCCTGCGATGAGAAGTGTAGCGACTCGGCTTCAAGATTTGTCGAGCACCGACACCGAAGAGCAGTTGATGCTTATTTTCAATGCAAGTGAAGAGCCTCAGACGTTTCAATTGCCGAAACAATGCCGTTGGCAGGTCGTTTTAGATACATTTGTAGAAGACGGTGACAAGCACACCAAACTTAGATCGGCTCAATACCAAGTGCAAGGGCGCACCGTTGCGGTATTGGCCGGACATGTGATTGCTTAAAGTTTGATAAACTTAGGCAACTTTTTTGCCGCAACTATGTGCGGCATATTCTTATGCTGGAAAAATACGCTATGACTCAACTTTGCGATATTGGCTTTATTGGCCTTGGAGTAATGGGCAAAAACCTGGTCATGAACCTTGTCGATCACGGCTACACAGTCGCTGCTTTCGATTTGGATCAAGAAAAGATCGACGGTGTTTTGGCTCAAGACCAACAAGAACGTGGCGACAAAGCTGCGCGAGTGGTTGGATGCAATACACTCGAAACATTGTTAGCCAGTACCAAACAACCTCACTTAATTATCCTTTCGGTACCTGCTGGTAAGCCTGTAGATATCGTTAGCGAAAACTTGTTAAAAGCCGGTATGACTGCAGATGCAGTTGTGGTTGATACAGGGAATACGCTTTGGACAGATACTGTTGAACGTACAGCGAAATACGAAGGACAATTCACATTGTTCTCCACTGCTGTTTCTGGTGGTGAAGTCGGTGCTCGTTTCGGGCCTGCATTAATGCCAAGTGGTGACGCCGCTCAATGGGAGCGTTTAGCTCCTGTTTGGGAAGCCATTGCTGCAAAAGTAGACCCAGATACAGGTAAACCTTTGGAGTCTTACGTTCCTGGTCAACCTGTGACTGAAGGCGAACCATGTGCAGCCTACATTGGCCCCGCCGGTGCTGGCCACTATGTGAAAATGGTTCATAACGGCATTGAGTATGCTGATATGCAGCAGATCTGTGAAGCTTACCAAGTCATGCGTGAAGTCGCAGGCATGAGCTGTGACGAAATTGGTGACGTGTTTGAAGAGTGGAATAAAGGCCCTCTGAACAGTTACCTAATCGAAATCAGTGCTGATATCTTAAAGCAAAAAGATGCTGAAACGGGTAAGCCCGTTGTTGATGTCATCAAAGATACCGCAGGCCAGAAAGGCACAGGCCTTTGGACAGCTATCAGCTCGTTGGAAGTGGGTTCGCCAAACCCATCGATTGCTCAATCTGTATTTGCACGTGCACTCAGCTCGATGAAGACCGAGCGTGTAGCGGCAAGCCAAGTCCTCAAAGGACCGCAAGTGGCGTCTTTAAGCGTAGCTGAGAAAGAAGAGTTAATCAGCCAGTTACATGATGCGCTGTACTGTTCAAAATTGTGTGTTTACGCGCAGGGCTTCCACTTAATGAAGCTTGCTGGTGAACAACAAGGTTGGGATTTAGATTTCGCATCAATTGCTAAAATCTTCCGTGCGGGTTGTATCATTCGTGCCATCTTCTTGCAGTCGATTACGAAAGCATTTGAAGCTGATTCTGATTTAGACAACTTGTTAGTTGCACCTTTCTTTGTGGAACAAATTGAAGAGCGTCAGCAAAACTGGCGTAAGTCGATTGCTCAATCTGTGATGAACGGTATTCCAACACCTGTATTTAGCGCGTCGCTGGCCTACTACGATACCTATCGTAACGCAGTGGTTCCGGCTAACTTGCTTCAAGCGCAGCGCGACTTCTTTGGTGCGCATACATTTGAGCGTCTTGATAAGCCAGCTGGCGAGTTCTACCACATCGAGTGGAGCCAACCAGAACGCCAACAGGTGCGTATTAAGTAGCACTTTGAGACGCGAGTCTCACTACTTTTCACTCAAACCTCATAAAGAGGCCGTGCCAAGAGTGGCACGGCCTCTTTTACTTGAGTAGTATTAATTCAAGGTAATTTCTGGGCGAGGCTAAGCCGGAATATGAAAATTTGGGACTGTTACCCTGCATATCTAAATCAGAACCTATTGGTTGCAGAGCACCGCGAGCTTCATGGGCTGCAACAAATTTCAAATCGAAAAACACCCATTACGAAAGCGACTGATGCACATATCGCAGCTTGGATATCATCCCCCAATGCCATGTCTATTCGTCATGACCAAATCGTTGAAGAGATGCATTTGCATCAAATCGAACATAGAAGCCCAATGCCGCGTGATGACGAGCCGGTTGAGTGGCCGCCATTGTTGCAACAACCTTCAGTAGCAAACCAATTTTCACAATTGCGTGAAGTGTCATCAGATGCACGCTTAGCAGTGCCAGAAGACAGTGAAACTCTTATCGAGCAATTTGCTTTTTCATTAATGGCTCGTGATCCGGCGTTGTACAAGCGGTTGCAAGCGCAAACGGCTCAGGGTGATTTAAGCCTTGATGAACTCATGGTCACAGTGTCTGAAACGCTTCAGTTACCAGTGGATGAAGAGGTTTATCAACGCGTCATTTCCACCATGTGGCGATACTGCGCCAAAGCACCTGAGGCCTTTACATTTGCCAGTTCTGTAAATGAACCTCGTCGGCGGCTTCGAGCAATTCAATATTTAGCATCCAAATACAAATGGCCAGAGCTATGGAAAAGCACCGCCTTGACTGATCTTGCTACGTGCCAAATCGTAAAATGTTAAAAAACAGTATTTAAAAATATAGAGAAGAGTATGACACTTTCTGTTAAAGGGAAGGGCGATTTAACGCCCGAACAATATCGAGTGTGTTGGGAGCGTGGAACAGAACGCCCCTTCACCGGCCAATTTGTGCATCACAATGCCCAAGGGATGTATGTTTGCGTATGCTGTGAATCAGAGCTGTTTGAAAGTGATACCAAATTTGACGCAGGGTGCGGTTGGCCTAGCTTTTATCAGGCGGTTGCTGATGGCGCGATTCGATACCTCGACGATCAAACGCACGGCATGCAGCGAGTCGAAGTGAGATGTGGCCAATGCGATAGTCATTTAGGTCATGTATTTCCAGATGGCCCCGAACCGACCGGACAACGTTACTGCATAAATTCAGTGTCTTTGGACTTTAAACAGTCGCTTTAACTATCGTCATCAATGGTTGGTACTCACAGTGCTGTGCCAACCGCTTAATCGTTCGGTTTCTTCACTAGAAACGATAACGTCGCTGAGCGACGTATGTATCCTCTTGTAAGTTTTTCACGATGGTATCGGCAATCAACTCCGCTTTTAATTTATCTTTTTGCGTCATACGTGATGCTTTATCTAAGCGTTTGAAATCTACTTTTGCCGCTTCAAGTTTTTGTGTGACTAGCGCCCATACGTAACTATGTCGGTAATCTTCGACTTGATAGGTCAGCGTAGTGAGTTGTTGAAAGATTTGCGGATCGATATCTTCTTCTTGTTCATACAGTGACAGCGCATTAAGTAACAAATTAATGGCCTTTTCCTGATCTTTCGCTGAATAGTACCCGGCCAGGTTCAGTAGCAACTCAGGCGTATTTAAAACACCTCTTGATTCGAGAGACACGTACTTATCCAATGCGTTTTTGTCAGAAAAGTGGCTCCAGTGATACCAAAGAAGCTCGGGAAGGTTGGCATTTTTAGTGGCTTGCTCAAGTTCAATCACCCGAGTCTCCGCTCTTATGTAGCCTTCAACACGTTGAGATTGACGGATCTTGAGACGCTTCATTTCAACTTGGGCTGCTAGCTCGATGCAGCTCCGATAAGCTCGCCACCCCATTAAGGCATGATATAAGTCAGATTCTTTTTGCTGGTCTTTAATGGCATATTCTTTCTCAATCACTACCGCTCGTTCATTCTTACACCAGCCATCTGAGTTTAAGCCAGTGCACACCGCGGGGTAAGATTCGCAAATCGTTTTTGCATCCATCCTTTTTTCGCATCCAGTTAAAAACAGAGTGCATGCGAGGATTGAAAGAAAGTATTTGAGGTTGTTCAAGTTAAAATCTCTAGTTTAAGTAGGAGACTGATTCAAAAAAGGATTGTTGCAGTATGGCAGAAATCTGCAAGTAAAAAACGGTTATTCCGGTCTTAACTATAGAGCGAAATCAATTGATGGCCCCATAAGGATTATAGTGTTAAAAAAATTATTAACGACAGCGTTTCAGTTTGGTGTGGTGATTGCCGTTTTTTATGCAATTCAAGCTTTTAGATCTTCAGATATGCACAGCGATGGAGTTGTTCTGAAACAATCATTTGTCTTACCTAAACTGCACAGGAACGGCAGTGCAGAATTAGCAACACTCAATACAGAGTCTACAGATTCATCTCAATTTATCTACTTTGTGGCACCTTGGTGCTCAGTGTGCAAAGTGTCATTGCCTAATTTAGAAAATGTTTACAAAGACAATCCAAAAGCCACTATCTCTGTGGTGGTTTTATCATACGAAAATGCAGATGAAGTTGTCAGGATGATGAATCAACTCGATCTGAGTGTGCCATTATATTTGGGAAATTCATCGATTCAGTCTGCTTTCAACATTCCTGCTTACCCGTCTTGGTATTTGTTCTCACACGAAGGAAAAGTTGAAGGTCGAGGTATGGGGTATAGCACCGAATTGGGGCTTCGATGGACAATCAACGGTATTTAGTTGGGTCTGAATATTCACGCAAGGCCATGTGTCATAAAGGTTTCATGCAGTTATTTGACGATAGTATTTCAGTTATCCACTAAGTTTGTGGATAAGTGTGTGCATGACATTGTTTACAAGTGCTGGAGGCCGCATAAATACGTGTCAATGTGTTTTTTAGGATTGTATTAGAACTTTTTTTTAGTTGTTTAATAACAAATGCTTAAGTTGTAGCGTGGATTATTGTTACACAGAATGGTTAAAAATTGAACAGCAAAAGATTTGACTTTATTTGCCTGTGCATTCTTTTAGGGCGCTGCACCTATTTAGTGGAAATCGTGTCGCTATTTTCGCCTAATGTAAGGCTATCTCCCACTTCACCTACTGACGTCCTGCAAAGCTTGGGTGTGCACTCGTATTAGCATAGAATAGTCGGCCAGCAAAAAGGACAATCGACCCCATGGCCCAAACCGCCTCACCAAATGATTTATTGAATGGCGACATTTCGATCACGCTTCGTCGTATGACAGTCCCCGTGATTTTTGGAATGATGACGATGATGACGTTCAACCTTGTTGATTCGTTTTTTATCAGTTTACTCGGTACTCAACCGCTGGCAGCAGTGAGTTTTACATTTCCGGTTACGTTTTCAGTGATCAGCCTAAGTATTGGTCTATCGATTGGCACGTCAGCAGTGATCGCACGGATCATGGGAGAAGGCAAAAAAGATCGAGCCAAGCTTTACGCGACGGCCGCACTTTACCTGGCGGCTTTTCTTGTAATGGTGTTATCCGTTTTTGGTTACTTAATCAGTCGGCCTCTGTTTTCTGCAATGGGCGCATCTGACGCCATTTACACCATTATCATGGAATACATGACGGTTTGGTTTGCCGGTAGTGTGTTGTTAATTCTCCCCATGATTTGCAATGCCATTTTTAGGGCGAATGGCGAAACAAAACTACCCAGCTATGTCATGGCCGGTGCTGGGTTAGTGAATGCCGCATTGGACCCTTTATTCATTTTTGGTTGGGGCCCGGTACCTGAAATGGGAGTGCGAGGCGCTGCTTTGGCAAGCGTGGTGTCTTGGAGTCTTGCATCAGTGTTTATTTTTTACATGTTGGGAGTTCGGCAAAAACGAATCTATGCAGTACCTAATCAGTGGCAATTGACTAAAAAAGCATGGATAGAAATCGGTCGCATCGGCTTACCGGCTGCAGGCGCGAATATGCTCACCCCTTTGGCTATGGGCGTTATGACCGCCATTGTTGCATCTTACGGTGAGCCGGTTGTTGCGGCATTTGGTGTCGGTAGCCGCATAGAATCGATTGGTTGTATTGCAGTGCTTGCTTTATCAATGACGTTGCCACCGCTCATTAGCCAGAGCTTTGGCGCAGGAAGGATTGAACGAATCGAGCAAGCGTATCGAGTATGCATTCGATTTACTTTAATTTGGCAGGCTGTTTTAGCGGTGGTATTGGCACTGCTATCGCCGTACCTCGCATCGGTATTCTCTGATGATCCCGAGGTACAAAAAGTACTGCAGTTATACATTTGCATTATGCCATTGGGTTATGGTTTACAAGGCGTTGTGATCCTTGCTAACTCGTCATTTAATGCGCTTCATAAGCCGCTCAACGCATTGATATTGAGTGTGGTTCGATTCTTTATCTTTTTCGTGCCCTTTGCGTATATTGGTGGGCTTATGTTTGGTGTTTATGGCCTACTGATCGGTGCGGTTGTAGGTAACGTATGCACTGCGGTGATCGCTTGGCGCTGGTTTAATAAAACCGTTCGCGGCATGGCTCCTGCACCACTACCGTCTTAAATTGTGTTCATTAAGCCGCCCATAAACCTTATGAAAATTGTGTACCGGAGTAAATTGTGACGAAAGCGTTTGAGTTATGCTCAAATTACAAACCTGCAGGAGATCAGCCTCAAGCCATTGAAAAAATTATCGACGGCTTGGAATCAGGGCTAGCACATCAAACACTATTAGGTGTCACAGGTTCAGGTAAGACATTTACAATGGCCAATGTGATTGCCCAAACAGATCGGCCTGCTATTATTCTTGCGCATAACAAAACCCTCGCGGCGCAGCTATATGGGGAAATGAAAGAATTTTTTCCAAATAATGCAGTTGAATATTTTGTATCGTACTACGACTACTATCAGCCAGAAGCCTATGTGCCATCCACGGACACTTTTATCGACAAAGATGCATCTATTAATGAGCATATTGAACAAATGCGTCTGTCGGCCACTAAGGCCCTGTTAGAACGAAAAGATGTGGTGCTCGTTGCTTCAGTGTCAGCCATTTACGGTTTGGGCGACCCTGACGCTTATTTGAAGATGATGCTACACCTTCGAAAAGGTGACATGTTAGAACAGCGCGCTGTACTGCGACGGCTGGCAGAGCTGCAATACACTCGGAATGATGTGGACTTCCAACGGGGTTGCTATCGTGTTCGAGGTGAAGTCATAGATATCTTCCCAGCGGAATCCGATACCTTTGCCATTCGAGTAGAGATGTTTGACGATGAAGTGGAGCGTTTGAGTGAATTCGATCCGCTAACCGGAAGCATTGAGCGCGAACTAGCGCGGTATACCGTGTATCCAAAATCTCATTACGTCACTCCGCGCGAGCGTATTTTAGAAGCCATTCATGACATTAAAGATGAGCTTCGAGAGCACAAAGAATACTTACTCAAAAACAATAAATTAGTGGAAGAGCAGCGTTTAAGCCAACGCACACAATACGACATTGAAATGATGCAAGAGCTTGGGTATTGCTCTGGAATCGAAAATTACTCCCGCTATTTATCCGGCCGTGCACCGGGCGAGCCACCCCCAACATTGATGGACTACTTGCCCGACAATTCATTACTCATCATTGACGAATCTCATGTGACCGTGTCGCAAGTGGGCGCCATGTATAAAGGCGATAGAGCGCGCAAAGAAAACCTTGTGACCTATGGGTTTAGAATGCCATCGGCGTTGGACAATAGGCCGCTAAAGTTTGAAGAATTTGAAAGCATTGCGCCTCAAACCATCTATGTGTCAGCCACCCCTGGTCAGTATGAACTTGATAAGTCCGATGGTGAAGTAATTGAACAAGTTGTACGTCCTACGGGTCTGCTCGATCCTGAAATTGAAATTCGACCGGTGGGCACCCAAGTTGATGACTTGATGTCAGAAGCCAACAAGTGTATTGCGCGAGGCGAACGAGTCCTGGTCACAACACTCACAAAGCGCATGGCGGAAGATCTAGCCGACTATCTGAGCGAACACAATATTAAAGTGCGTTATTTACACTCAGATATTGATGCTGTTGAACGAATGGAGATCATTCGAGATTTGCGCTTGGGGGAATTTGATGTACTGGTTGGGATTAACTTATTACGGGAAGGATTAGATATGCCTGAAGTGGCGCTTGTAGCCATTTTGGATGCTGATAAAGAAGGCTTTTTACGCTCCACGCGCTCGTTAATACAAACCATTGGTCGTGCTGCTCGTAATATTGAAGGGCGAGCGATTTTGTACGCTGACCGTATTACCAAAAGTATGCGTTTCGCCATTGATGAAACCGAACGCCGCCGTGCCAAGCAAATTGAACATAACGAAGCCAATGGCATCGTCCCTCAGGCGCTCACCAAGAGTGTGACGGATATTATGGATATTGGGCAGCCATATCAGAAAAATAAAGGGCGTAAACAACTCAAAGCAGCTGAAGGCGGAGCCAATTATGATGCATTGATGGCGCCGGAAGACATTATTGTTGAAATCAGCAAGCTTGAGGCTCAGATGTTTGTGCATGCCAAAGAACTTGAATTTGAGAAGGCGGCTTCAGTGCGCGACCAAATTCAACAACTACAACAAAAAATGATCGCCAGCTCATAACTCGCTTTCAATCGACAAATGCGATCGTCTAAACGAATGGTGTTAGACTAGGTCGCGTTTTTAGGTTTAACGGCAAAAACGCTGCTATTTTTTATTCTGATTTTCGCAAAAGGTTTTCATGAAAGTACCTAAACGTCTTCAACCGCTGGTCGATGATGGATTGATCGATGAGGTTTTAAGTCGCCTAATGAGCGGCAAAGAAGCTGATATTTTCATTGTCCGAAGCCGTGGCGAAATCCGTTGTGCGAAAGTCTATAAAGATGCAATGCAGCGTAGCTTTAAAAAAGCAGCGCAGTACCAAGAAGGGCGCAAAGTTCGAAATGGTCGCCGAGCGCGCGCCATGGAAAAACGTTCGTCATTTGGTCGCAAACAACAAGAAGAGATTTGGCAAAACGCCGAAGTCGATGCGTTAACACGGTTATCCAAAGCGGGTGTGCGAGTGCCCGATACTTATGTCTGCATCGACGGTGTGCTGCTAATGGAGTTGGTCACCGATGATGAAGGTGATGTTGCTCCGCGCCTGAATGACGTGACGATGTCAGAAGAGCAGGCTTTAGAAGATCACGAAGTGATGATGCACTATATCGTGCTGATGCTTTGCGAAGGTATTGTGCATGGTGACTTGTCTGAGTTTAACGTCTTGTTGGACGAGTATGGACCGGTGATTATCGATTTGCCGCAAGCCGTCGATGCCGCTGCCAATAATAATGCGCAAGCGATGTTTGCCCGTGATGTAAATAACATGACCCGGTACTATTCTGAGTTTGCACCGCAGTTGTCTCAAACGCGCTATGCCGACGAAATTTGGTCGCTGTTCGAGGCGGGGGAACTCACTTCCGAAACAGAATTAACAGGGGTGTTCGAAGACAGCAATGAAGCGGCTGATGTCGACTCTGTGATTGAAGAAATTAAAGCGGCGTTCGCAGAAGAGCAAGATCGTTTGGAGCGCATTCGAACAGCAGCCGAAGATTAGCATAAATGCGGTTGGTCATGCTCCGGCGCTGAATGCGCACCCGCGATACTTCGCAGGTGCTTCTATTGTTGGCTACACTTGCCCCGTTTCAATTAACGAGCGAAGTTTGAATAACCCAAGCTGGAACGACGGTCCCACCATGTTATCCATCATCAATGCCAAATACCCGCCAAAGATAGGTGTTTGTACAGCGCCAGTCATGGTCCAAGTCACTTCTGTTTCCTCGTTTGAAATTGCACGGTAAGTCAAAAAGCCTTTTGCTTGATCTTGCTTTCCGTTAAACCAAACGTCGTAGTCAATACCTTTATTGGGCTGTACTTGAGTAAACAGCAGCTCACCATCACCGCCCTCACCACGCCAAGCTTGGCTAGCACCCACGCCTCGCGTGATCGGCCCCAACTCAATTTTTACCGTGGGATCTGCGTCTTGCCATGGTTGCCATTGCTGCCAAAGCTCTAAGTCTTCCGAATAGGCATGCACCGACGCAACATCAGCATTAATAATGATGCTTCGGCTGACCTCGTATTCTTTTGGCAGCATAAAGCCCACAATTAATACGATGACCCACAAGACCAACACACTTTTTAAGATAATTTTCACGAAACTCGTCCATACATCATGATGTACCGCCATGGTAATGAATTCGGTTGCAATGACAAGCGTCATGCGCGTTAGAATTTAACCTGCGGTGGCAAGACCGCAGCGTTTAAATAACTTTTGCCACTCGATTGCATGAGATTTAGTGAGCGCTGTAACGCTCGGTTTGGGCGTTAACAACGTTAAGCGTTGCTGCAATGTCTCGGGCCATGTTTGCGATAAGCGATTGAGTAGGGGCGCGATCCGGCGGTGACCTGCATTGAGTTGCGCAATATAAGGCTGCACTTGGCTCACGTAATATTGCCTAAAGAATGTCTGAGCTTGGCGCGCATCTGCAGAAGGCTTGCCTAAATGACATGAAATCGCTTCGCTATGACTGAGTACAGTAGTTGCAGCTTGTAATGCTCCCTGTGCTTCTCGAAGTCCAAACCAGAGTTGTGGCAAATATGTATTGGTGTGCAATGACTGCAAGTGTTGCTCAAGATCACTCAGCAGCGTTAATGTAAGCGGCAAGTTGCCATCTTGATAGGCGTTGAACAACGCGCTCAAATGTTGGAGTGACTTTTCCAATTCGACCAAGCCCGCATTATCGGTAATAGGCTGCTCTTGTACACCAAACAAAGCCACTAAGCTTGGATCCGACACCCACATGTGTTGCCAAACGGCTTTGATTTGTTGAGTTTTTATGGGGATTAAATCGAGCAAAATATCGCGGCTGGACTGCGATTCCGTTGTGGCTACGCAGTGCTGTAGCGCCATGAGAATTTCAACTTCATATCGGAGCCGAATGGAGGGTTGTTGCACTCGTCCTAGTGAGCTGTTTCGTTGTGCGAGCAGATGCTGAAAGTCACAATCTTTGAGCTGCCACCAATCTGTAATGTCCAATTGCTGCGCTTGCATTGCTGCGGCTGTTGAATTGCGCGATATCGGCGGTAAAACCTGTAGTAGTGGCGGGTTCAAGTGAACGTGAGATTGAGTCACATTTGCTAAGCGTTGCGGATAATCTGCAAGAACTGAATCTGCAGCAAACCGCTCACAAGCAAGCAATGAAAGTAATAGAGCAACCGTTCCAGCGACCCTAAACATTAGACCCATAACCCATCGTGTTTCAGCTTTATCTTCCAGCGATAAAGCCGCAGCGACAACATAATCGCGGCAGCAGTTAAACCGACAATAAACCCAATCCAAAAGCCTTGCGGGCCCATGGGCGCTGTAATCCAATCTGTTAGGCCCAATATAAGACCGACCGGAAAACCCATCATCCAATAGGAAACAAGCGTAATAATAAAGATTCCACTGGAATCTTGGAAGGCTCGAAGCGCACTCACTCCAATGACCTGAACCGTGTCTGAAAATTGGTAGAGCGTGGCAATCATGAGAAGTGTACTTGCCAACGCAACAACTTCGGGATTGTTGCTATAAATACTCGCAATAGACTCTCTGAGCAACAAGGTGAATAAGGCGGTGATGCACGCTAAGATCAACCCTATGGTGAGGCCTGTCTTGTAAGAAAAGAAACAGCCTTTTCCGTCTTTTTGCCCGAGCCGATATCCCATACGAATAGAGATCGCCATACCCAACGACATCGGCAGCATAAAGATTATGGAACTAAAGTTTAACGCCACTTGATGTCCGGCAACCACCACGGCCCCCAAGGGGGCAAGTAATACGGCAACCACCGAAAAGATGCTCACTTCAAAAAAGAACGCCAGCGCCATAGGGAAACCTAATCGGAATAGTGTCCACATGGCTTTGAAATTTGGCCATTCGAGCTTTTTCAGTAAGTTGAATGGCCTAAAGAATGGGTGAACCCGAACGCAAATAAACATACCAATGCCCATCAGCCACATCGATATCGCGGTTGCTACGCCACACCCTGCGCCGCCCATCGCTGGGGCCCCGAGCTCTCCATAAATAAAGATATAGTTGAGTGGAATATTAACCGCTAAGCCGAGAAAACCAATCCACATGCTGGGTTTGGTAAACGATAACCCTTCGGAAGTATTGCGCAGTACTAAATACACTGCAAAACCCGGAGCGCCCCAAATCACGGCTTCAAGGTATTCAATCACCAAACGATTGAGTTCGGGTTCTACCGTCATTGAATTCAAGATCAGTGGCGCGAATTGAATCAATAGCATTGAACCGATAGAGCAAACCAGCGCAAGCCACCATGCTTGATGCATTTCAGAACGGACCCGGTCTGGTGTATTCGCGCCGATATGATGTGAGATGATAGGCGGCAACGCCATTAGTATTCCCATCACGAGCAACAGCGCAGGAAACCAAATACTGTTGGCAACGGCCACAGCCGCTAAATCGGTTGCGCTGACTTGGCCAGCCATGACAGCGTCAATGAACCCCATCAAAGTTGAGGAAACTTGGGCTGCGACAATCGGTGCAGATAATCTCAGCAGGTGAGTAATTTCGTTGCGTTTAGAGTAAGGCATTAGTAAAAGGCACGCGTTAGGCTTCAAGAAAGCATGAGGCTCTATGGTATGCTAGCAGACTCATATTACCTATCGAGATTTGTATGTTTACAGGTATTGTTCAAGGTCAAGGGCGTATTCGTTCAGTGACCGATCAGCGCGGTATTCGCACACTTGTGATTGATATGCCGAGTGCAGATTTTTTAGTGGGTCTGGAAACAGGCGCTAGCATCGCCGTGAATGGAACGTGCTTAACCGTGGTTGATTTTGCCGACAGCTGGGCCCAGTTTGATGTGATTGAAGAGTCACTTCGTTTGACCAACTTAAGCGAGTTGCAGGTAGATAGCGCAGTGAACATTGAGCGCGCAGCCCGTTTTGGTGATGAGATTGGTGGGCATTTGCTATCGGGGCATATTCACTGCCAAGCACAAATTACTGAACGTATTGAAAACGATGGCAACCTCGATGTCTTTCTACAAGTGCCAGCATCACATGCCAACTATGTGTTGAGCAAGGGCTATATTGCGATTGACGGTATTAGCTTGACCATTGGGGAGCAAGTCGTTGATGGACGCTTTAGCGTTCATTTGATTCCCGAAACGCGGCGCATGACTAACTTAAATAGCAGAACCGTGGGTGATCACGTCAACATCGAGATAGATAGTCAAACTCAAGCGGTTGTTGATACCGTTGAGCGCGTGCTTCGCGAGCGACATTCGGCCTAGCGGTTCGCCGAGTTGAGTCGAATACTATGAACTGGCTTAATAGATTTGCTCATCATCTGAGTCTACCGTCAGGCGAGACACTTGGTGAATGGGATCAAACATCAGCCGTACCCGAAAACTACAACAACAGTTAGGGCAATCATCGTAAAAGTCTTGGCTGCCTGCTGAATCGTCAATCGGCAAGTGATACGTGTAATCGCAATGTGGACAGCAGATCTTTTTTTCGGGAAGTGGCATGCAAACACCTGTGATAGAGCAGTCATCGGTGTTTTGATTTTAGTTCAAGCCACCTAAACGCTTTGATGTTCAGTCGCGAAAGGTGATCTACGTAAAAGCACTGCGGCACTGACTATTTAAAATTGTGAGCCAATTAAAACACGGTTTGTACTAATTCAAGCTTGCTCCGCCGTCAACGGCTAGAACTTGGCCCGTGATGTAAGGAGCTGAAGCCAAAAATAAACAGGCTTGAGCAATATCTGATGGATCGCCTGAACGTTGCAACGGAATATGTTTGAGCCGCGTTTGTTGTTCATATTCACTGCTATTTTCTGGCCAAATAATAGCCCCAGGTGCCACTGCATTTACGCGTACGTGCGGTGCAAACTCTTTCGCCAAGCTCTGTGTCATGGTGACGTTGGCTGCTTTCGCCATGGAGTAAACCGTGTGCTGCTTGAGGGGGCGTTGGGCGTGAATGTCTGCCAAATTAATAATACTACCTTGTTGCGCCTGAAGCGCTGGAGCCAGTGCTTGCGACAGCATTAAAGGCGCATAGGCATTGCTGGCGAATAGGTCTTGCCACTGTTTGGAGTCAATAGTTCCCAACGGAGTAGGATAAAAACTAGAGGCGTTATTGATAAGAAGATCGAGACGCCGCCAAGGTTTTAAAGCCTGTTCCGCAAGCGATTTGATGTCGGTATCAATCGATAGGTCTGCTTGAATGACACATGCAGAGTGGTCGCGTTGTTGATTCAATTGCTGGCACAGCGCGTCCGCCTCAACGGTTGAATGGCGGCAATGCAATACCACACAATATCCTGCGTCATGGCATTGGCGAGCTATTTCTGCACCGATGCGGCGAGCCGCACCTGTAATTAAAGCAACCGGGTGCTCGCTCAAACGCTAAACCCCAATTCAGTTAAATGAGTGTTAGTGAGCTCGTCTAATCGAGAAAGCTTTAGATCGGCGATACCATAGCCTGATTTGTTGAAAAATATTTCAGGCGGCACGGCCAAAGCTTTCATGCGTGCGGCTTTGGCAGAAATAAGACCGGTAATTGAGTCCTCAATTGCTAAACAGTCTAACGGCGAAACCCCTAATGCCTCGGCGCAATCCTGATAAACCTGCGGATGAGGTTTACCGTATTGCATTTTTTCTGCACTGAGTACTGCATTGAATACAGACTCTAGTCCTAACCGTTGAATCACCGTGTGAGCCAACGGCAACGGAGAGCTGGTGGCAAGGCCAATGGGCACATTAAGCTGTTGAATGCGTTTAAGGCATTCAAACAAGCCGGGCATAGCCTGGCCTTGCTCCGCCACTAACTCACCTACGGCGTCGAGTATTTCTCGGCTTAGCTGCGCTACGGATGCATCACACGGGTAATGTTTAAACCAGTGCTCGACCACAAGGTCGATTCGAAGCCCCATTGTGCTCTCGGCCATTTCAAATGTCACCGGCACACCATGACGATTAAATACATCGACTTCCGCTTGCTGCCAAAATGGTTCGGAGTCGATCAGAACTCCGTCCATATCGAAAATAATGGCTTTCATGCCGTTTTGCGCTCCGTTTGAGGTGGGCTTACAGGTATGAACAGCAGTAGTCTGCAATGCCTGTCACTTTGATGTCGAATGATGAGTTGGCATCAACATTGAAGCTTTCACCGCCCACAACCGTTTGCCAGTTCTCTTGTCCTGCAAGTTTTACTTCAACGTGACCGGCCAATATTTCCATTAATTCCGCAGCTTCTGTGGAAAATGTGTAGTCGCCTTCAGCCATTAAGCCGAGTGTTTTGTGGGTACCATCAGCAAATTGCACTGTGCGGCTAGAGACTTTACCGTCGAAGTAAATGTTGGCTTTTTTGATGATTGATACGTTGTCAAATTGACTCATGTTTATTTCCTAAAGCGAATGGGCTTGAACATCTAGCGGTTCATAGCATTATGATTTGAATTTATACGGCAAGCTTATACCTCGAACGGCGCATAAAATCCAGTTTTCGCTATGTTTAAGGCGTCTTAAAATATTGAAGATAAGGTGTTTGTTTTAGTCAATCTCACGCAAAGGTGTATGAGGTTTAGCGTAACTTAACCGAGATAAAGCGTTGGTGGTGTGGTAGCGATCTAAGCCTGATATAGCCACCGCTTCGGTTGCCTCAATGTTAATGTTCCCATCTATCCCAATGGCCGCTTCAATAACCTGAGCTTCTATGATTTCACCAATGATAAACACACAACCGTTGAGTTTGATCGGGATGATCTCACGAAGCTCTAAGCCCATTTTGATATGAGATTCTAGAACGTATGGAGCGGCTATATTGGCACTAAACTCGGGGGTTAATCCAACGGCACTAAATTCTGACTCGATGGGCTGATATCGCGCTGCGCATTGATGCGCTCTTTGATAGATAGCAGTGTTGACTTGATTAATGGTGTAGCTATTGTTTTGTTTGATATTGGACAGGGTGTCTCTATTCACCGAGTCGGGACGAGACACCAAAGTCACTAACGCAGGGTCACTGCCAATGTGCACAGCCGAACTGAACATGGCTAAATTATGAATGCCGCCATTGCTAATTGAACCGACTAAGTTTGCACTTTTAAAGCCCGATAGGCTATTCATGAAGTTGGCCCTGAATCGCTGATCCATGTGCTGGAACTGCTGAGTATTAAATTGCATGATGATTTCTCACTTCAATGTTCAGTGATCACTACGAGAATTTAAGAAAAGGCGATCAGTGTTAGCATTCTTCGTGATCTACACCATGAACGGGCGGCAACGGATTCGCAGGAGTGGCAGAGCCGTTTGGGGTAAAAAAGTAGGCGTAGCAGCGCTGAGTATTAAAGTTATAGCCGCGCGGAAACAGCACAAACCCTCGGCCCTCGGTCGCGGCAGTCAATCCTTGGTTTCGAAACCAGTTATTGCCCCGTTGCCTTACACACCAGTTGGCGGTACTGCATAGTTGAGTGCTGACTTGGTCGGCACCGCTAATGTCTACAATATGCTGAAACGTTTGATTCCAACGCCCGTCTGGAAACCCTGCTCGAATTCGAATGATTTGGCCGTCGGATAGTGTGAATCTACTTCGCGCTGCATTTAGGTTTTGTGGGCGCACATAAATTTCACTTGCGACCATATCATTTGCCGCGGCAATGGTGCCATGAATGCTAGCCAATGAAGCTTCGTAGCTATCGGTTTTGAGATTGACAAAGCGAGGCAATACCGTCACCGCCAAAATAGCTAACACGATGACCACTAAAACTAATTCAATCAGTGTGAACCCAAATTTCAATTTCATGGGTGGGTCAGTGCGCAACAGAACATCTAATAAGCGTATGAGTAAAGCGTACTTTTGCGAGTAATGTTGTTAAGAATGTGATGAAGATGCCAAGGAAAGAAAGCATCGACCAGAATTGATTTTCAGACATAAAAAAGCCACCGCTAAGGTGGCTTTTAAAAACAATCAGTTACAGCTTATGACAATTGAGTTGCTGCTTTCATCGATGAAATGTATTGCGCCATATTTTCAAGTAACGCCTTGCCATCATCCACATTGTGCTCAATCACTTTGACCACTGAAGAGCCAGCAATAGCACCCGCTGCGCCCGATTCGATTGCTTCTTTCACTTGTTCTGGGCGTGAAATACCGAAACCTAGTAGTGGAGGGGGCGCATCGTACTGCTTTAAGCGGTCGAGTAACGCAGTAATCGGCATGCCTGCTTCCGTTTCAGCCCCTGTAACGCCTGCGCGACTCAGCAAATAGGTATAGCCGCTACCTAAACGTGCCAGTTCAGCCATCGCGGCGTCATCTGCATTTGGAGGCGCGATGAAAATAGCATCCACGTTGTTCGCTTTAGCGGCATCAGCAAACGGAGCACTCATTTCAATGGGGACATCAGCAACCAATACTGAATCGACACCAGCTTGCGCACATTGCTGATAAAAACTGTCGATACCACGAGCAAACACCAAGTTAGCGTACATCAGCAGGCCAATGGGTAATTCGGGAAATTCAGCTCGAATTTTTTCAATAATGTCGAAACAAACTTTGGGCGTGGTGCCGCTGTCCAGAGCTCGAATGGTTGCGCCTTGAATCGTTGGACCGTCGGCCAAAGGATCAGAAAAAGGAATGCCCAACTCAATGGCATCTGCACCGCTAGTGACTAACGTGCGAATGATGTCCAAACTTAATTCTGGATTTGGGTCGCCAATGGTAACGAAAGGAACAAAAGCGCCTTGGTTTTTGGCGTTTAAACGTTTGAACATGTCTTCATAACGATTGCTCATGACATGACTCCTTTTTCTTTCAAAATCTCATGAACGGTAAAAATGTCTTTATCGCCACGCCCTGACAAGTTCACCACAAGCAATTGTTCTTTCTCTGGGTTCTCTCGTGCGTTGCGCAGTGCATAAGCCAGTGCATGCGAAGACTCAAGCGCAGGAATAATGCCTTCGTGGCGCGCAAGTTCTTGGAATGCATCCAATGCTTCGTCGTCGGTTACCGAATCATATTCAGCACGGCCTATCGAATTCAAATACGCATGCTGTGGCCCCACTGATGGAAAATCAAGACCGGCAGACACTGAGTAAGACTCTTGGACTTGCCCGTCACTGTCTTGCATTAGCGGTGCGCGCATACCAAAGAAAATGCCGTCTTTGGCATGCTTCAAAGGCGCACCATGCTCGCCCGATTCGATGCCGTGTCCGGCAGGCTCTACACCAATCAAACGCACCTCTTCATTGGGAATAAAATCAGCAAACATACCAATGGCATTTGAACCACCGCCCACGCAAGCAATGACCGCATCAGGCAATCGCCCTTCAGCTTGCATAATCTGTTGTTTGGTCTCTTCGCCAATCATCTTTTGAAATTCGCGAACGATGGTTGGGAACGGGTGAGGGCCCGCAGCAGTACCGAGCAGGTAGTGCGCTTTTTCATAACTTGCAGACCAATCTCGAAGAGCCTCATTACAGGCATCTTTAAGCGTTGACGAACCAGAGTGAACTGGAATAACTTCGGCGCCCATAAGCTGCATACGAAACACATTAGGGCTTTGGCGCTCAATGTCTTTCGCACCCATGTACACTTTACATTTCATGCCCATCAATGCGCAGGCTAAAGCAGTGGCCACACCATGTTGACCTGCGCCAGTTTCTGCAATAATTTCATGTTTGCCCATGCGTTTTGCCAACAATACTTGGCCCAACACTTGGTTGGTTTTATGTGCGCCACCATGCAGTAAATCTTCGCGCTTTAAGTACAGTGTTGTTTTCGTGCCTGTGGTCAGGTTGCGGCAACGCGTGAGCGCCGTTGGGCGGCCAGCATACTCTTTTAATAACGACATGAATTCGTCATGGAATGCCGGATCGCTTTGCGCGTCTACAAACGCTTTTTCAAGCTGTTTTAATGCCGGCATTAAGATTTGCGGCACATACATACCGCCATATTGGCCGAAAAACGGGTCGAGTAAGGTTGTCATTGATGCAATCCTTAATAGTGTCTAAGCGCTTCAAATGCGCTAGAAATCTTGTGATGATCTTTAATGCCAGGTGTTGATTCAACACCTGAATTGAAATCGAGGCCAGCGCTATTTAGCGCCGCGGCTTGTGCTGCATTGTCTGGATTCAATCCCCCAGCAATCATGATATTCGACAGATCGATACCTTTGAGCAGTGACCAGTCGAACTGTGTTCCTGTACCACCCGTTTGTTGACCAATACGGCTATCGAGCAGGTGACGATCAACCTGTGCGATGTTCAGATCAGGAATACTGTCGGTAACGCCGTGGGCTTTCCATAATTCAATGTTTTGACCGACCCGATCTCGCAATTGTGCAATGTATTGAGCCGATTCGCTGCCGTGAAGTTGAATGGCTGACAGGCCTAATTCAAGTGCTAGGTTGGCAACCGTGTTGATATCTTCATTGACAAACACGCCCACGTATTTGAGCGCAGCACCCGCCATCACATCTTTGGCTTGTGCCGCTGAAATGTAGCGCGGTGATTTTTCGGCAAAAATAAGGCCGCCAAACTCCGCCCCAGCCCCTTGCGCAGCAAGAGCATCTTCAGCGCGAGTGAGGCCGCAAACTTTATGTGAACCGATAATAAGTTGGCGTGCAGCAATCGATACATCCGATTGAGACATCAACGAGCTGCCCACCAAAAATGCGTCAGCAACACGCGATAATTCACGGACTTGTTGATGCAGATTAATACCGCTTTCAGAAACGATAATGCGGTCGCTTGGAATTTGTTCACCCAATTCATAGGTGCGATTTAAATCGATGCTTAAATCTCGTAGGTTGCGATTGTTAATCCCAATGACTTTTGCGTTCAGCGCAATAGCGCGTTCCAATTCATCTTGCGTTGAAACTTCAGTAAGTACGCCCATGCCAAGCGAGTGTGCCACGTCTGCCAACGAATTGTATTCGTCATCGGTGAGCACCGACAACATCAACAATGTAGCATCTGCACCGTGCAAGCGACCCAAATAAATTTGATAAGGGTCTATGACAAAATCCTTCAGGATCACCGGCTGAGTGACTTGATCGCGCACTTGTTTTAGATACGCCATACAGCCTTGAAAATACTGAGTGTCGGTGAGACAAGAAATAGCGCTGGCCCAGGGTAAATAAGCCTGAGCAATTTCATCCAAATTAAACGGCTCGCGGATCAAACCTTTTGATGGAGAGGCTTTTTTACATTCTAAAATGAACGCCGGCTTGATGGCACGAAGCGCAGTGTAAAAATCCCGATCGGACGTGCCGACTTCCTCACGAAACGTGCTTAAAGGGCGTTCGGCCTTGAGGTGGACAAGAGTGTCGCGTTTGTCATCAACGATCTTGCCTAAAATAGTGTCTTCGAGCATTACTCGGACTCTCCTGCGTCGCTGTTGCTGACGGCACATAAGGTCGCCAGTGTTTCAATTGCTGCTCCCGATGCCAAGACATCAAGCGCTTGAGATGTGCCGTCAATCAAGGATTCAGCCTTGCCAGTGAGATACAAAACAGCCCCTACATTGACAGCAATCGCTGCATTGTGTGCGGAGGTGCCGTTTCCGGCCAAAATAGCGGCGGCTATCTCAGCATTTTCTTCGGGGGTACCCCCGACCAAATCTTCCACTGGGTATTGTTCCACACCAAAATCAGCGGGCGTTACCGTTTTCAGCGTAATCTCACTCTGATTCACTTCTGCAATTTGAGTGGGGCCATGTAATGCAATTTCGTCTAGGCCTGAACCATGAACCACAAATGCACGGGTGACGCCTAATTGCACCAAGGCTTTAGCGATGGGTTCAAGCAACTCCGGAGCGTACACGCCCAATAACATCACATCTGGGCTGGCTGGGTTAATAAGCGGCCCAAGAACATTGAAAATAGTGCGTGATTTTAAAGCCCCTCGGACTGGCATCGCATGGCGAATGCCGGAATGATACTCGGGCGCAAAAATGAAACATGCATTGCTTTGTTCAAGCGCTTGGGCGGCTGTATTGGGTGACATGCTAATGTTTACGCCAAGCGTGCGAAGTAGATCAGCCGAACCGGATTTAGAAGACACACTCCGGTTACCGTGCTTACATACGGTGACGCCAGCAGCAGCAGCCACTAATACGCTGGTGGAGGAAATATTAATGGTATTAAGGCCATCTCCTCCGGTGCCTACAATATCCACGACCTGTCCGGCAGGGCGAGGAAATTCCTTGGCTGCGTGTCGCAATGCTTGCGCTGCACCTGCGATTTCATCGGGCGTCTCGCCCTTAATTTTCAGTGCCGTGAGCAAGCCCGCCATCAAAATAGGGTCGACTTCGCCACCAACAATTTCGGCAAATAATTCACGTGACTGTTCGGTCGTGAGAGATTGACCTGCACAGAGTGATTCGTAAAATTGATTCATACTCATATCCCTATTTTTGAGCAGCTGATGGCTCAAGTGGTGATGCCAGAGCCCACGCTAAACTTTGGTTTAGAAGTTTTGCACCGTCTGTGGTTAATACCGACTCGGGGTGAAATTGCATGCCCACGATGCGTTGTTCTTTGTGCATAACAGCCATTGGAATGCCTTCATAATCAGCAATCACTTCCAGTCCACCTGCCACTTGAGTGCCCATCAGCGAGTGATAGCGAGCCACTGGTAATGGTTGTTGTAATCCGGTAAACATTTCGGCGCCGCAGTGATCAATGCTCGAGGCTTTACCATGCACAATGTCGCCAGCGGAACCAACGGTACCGCCAAATTCTTCAATGAGCGCTTGGTGGCCTAAACAAATGCCGATCATAGGCACTTTTCCGCGAGCTAAAGTAATGAGTTCGCTCATGCAGCCGGCTTCATGCGGTGCACCGGGGCCAGGTGAAAGCACCAGAACCACATTTTCTTGAGTGGCTTCAATGGCTGCCATAATATCTAGCGCAGCAATGTTATTTCGATAAATTGTGACCGGAAAACCTTCACTGCGAAATTGATCCACCAGGTTGTAGGTAAACGAGTCAAAATTGTCGAGGAGGAAAATCGCGGCCTTACTCATGCGTTTGCGCTCCTTCATGGTTTGATATTTGTTGATTGGCGTGTCGAATTGCGTTGATCACAGCTTGTGCTTTGGAACGGGTTTCGTCAGCTTCTGATTGTGGGTCTGAATCATACACCACACCGGCTCCGGCTTGAACGTGGGCTACTTGGTTTTTGACGAAAGCAGAACGAATGACGATGCAGGTGTCCATCGAGCCTGTGCCGTTAATATATCCAACGGCTCCGCCATAGCTGCCGCGACGCTCTTGTTCCACCGAGCGAATGAGCTGTGAAGCGCGAATTTTAGGCGCGCCGGTTAAAGTGCCCATGTTCATACATGCTTGATAGGCGTATAACGCATCGAGATCTTGACGCAGTTTACCGACCACTCGAGAGACCAAATGCATCACATGAGAGTAGCGGTCTACTTTAAGCAAGTCGGCAATGTGGCGAGTACCGGGTTCAGAAATTCGAGCGACATCATTGCGCGCTAAATCCACCAACATTAAGTGTTCAGAGAGCTCTTTTTTATCCAGCCGTAATTCCAATTCAATTCGGCCATCTAAGTCGGCGTTAATCGAGCCGTCTTCATTGAATCCACGGCGGCGTGTCCCGGCAATCGGGTAAACCTCAACATCACGCGAATCTGAGTCGAATTTTACAGCGCACTCAGGAGAGGCGCCGAATAGAGTAAAGTCGGCATCATGCATAAAAAACATATATGGACTGGGGTTGCTAATCCGCAGCGCTTGATAAGCCAACAAGCTGTCGGGGCATGCCAAACTAAATGTGCGCGAAGGCACAACCTGAAAAATATCACCAATGAATATATTGTGTTTGAGAGCATCAACGTGGTTGCGAAATGTCGTGTCATCCATGCTGACAGCAACATCGTTATTAGTCGACTGTTGGCCAGAGCTGGCGTAATGAAGCGTAGCATCGCTTGCCAACGTCTTAATTTGTGCAATGCGCTGGCTCATGCCCAGTTCAACAGATTGCGCAAATTCGCCACCAAAAATACTCGCCACTAAATGACTTTGCTGTTGAACATGATCAATGTGAAGCAAGGTTTCGGCTAAATAGAAGACAAAGTCCGGGCAACTGTTTTCGCCATCGGGGACTTGGGGTAAATCTTCAATGCTGGCAATCATGTCGTAGGCAAATACGCCACCTAAGAATACCGCGTTAGGTTCATCGGATTCAGTTTGTATTGAATCCACTACGCTGCGGAGTGCATCAAAAGGGGAGTTTGCTTTGAGCCGAGACTCTTCATCTAAACCATTTTGAGGCATTTCAAACGTAGCTGTAAGGCATTTATTGTCGCCAGAAATCACAGCTTTGCGAGCTAGTTCTTGTTGGATGAACGGCAACACGCTTTGACCATTGGCCGAGAGCGCGTTAACTGTGACCTGCCTGCCATTGCATTCAAAGCGCAATGCCGCGTCGATCAGCATTAAACTTTTGGTATGCAGTTTTGAGTCGATTTCAGCTGAATCGAGCAGCATCGTATGAGCTTTGTCGCCCACCTGACAAATAGAAGCATATAAAGCTAACGGATCTGACTGATAATCGATAGCTTTCGATAATACTTTAGCGTGACCTTGTGCAACGGTCTTCATGATTCCCCCAATGCTGCGCGCAGCGGTAAATATGTACTAAAACTCATGATTTATAGGCCTAAATTTTGGGTTAACCAGCCAGAGTTAAGACACAAAAAAGCCCGCTCTTGCTGGAGCGGGCTTTCGCGATTCGTTGAAGTTAGGCAACCATTACGCGATACACAACCCGCTAGGGAAGTGCCACCACCACTTGCTTGTATGGTTCAGCTGCGTAATATTCATGTTCTGAATGCCTAATTACTTTTCTTAAGGGTAATAGGTAAGCTATTTGGGCTAGGGTTGTCAAGTAATTCGAGCAATTACGGCAACATTAATGATCTGCAAACGCGTTTTTACGCAATTACCTGTTGAGTCAAATTTTTGAATTCTTTGCAATTATCTAAACCGTTATCGGAGTGCCGCATAGACTTGCACTGCCACAGCTTGTGCTCAGATGGTGCATTAACGCCAGAAGAGCTACTTATGCGTGCCAGTAACAATCAAGTGGATATATTGGCATTAACTGATCACGACACCATTGATGGATATGAAACTGCAAAGGCTGCAGGCGCGGCATTATCTCCGCGAGTGGACGTGATATCTGGCGTTGAGATCTCGT
Organism: Echinimonas agarilytica; assembly: GCF_023703465.1. Classification (NCBI taxonomy): domain Bacteria; kingdom Pseudomonadati; phylum Pseudomonadota; class Gammaproteobacteria; order Alteromonadales; family Echinimonadaceae; genus Echinimonas; species Echinimonas agarilytica. Next base: position 719,821 of record NZ_JAMQGP010000002.1, read on the forward strand.
GTGCTTGGGAAGGCATGGAAATCCACATTGTGGGATTGCACTTTGATGTAACCAACACCGCTCTACTGACGTTACTAGCAGCTCAGGCTGAGCGCCGTTCATTGCGGGCTAAAACCATTGCCGCACGGCTACAGGCAAAGGGGTTGGAAGATGCGTGGGGAAAGGTTAAACGTATCGCCGGAGACGGCCAAGTGACTCGTGCCCACTTTGCTCGCCTGATTGTGAAAGAAGGATGGGTATCGCAAGAGAAAACAGCCTTCAAAAAATACCTTCGTAAAGGCCGAAAGGCCTATGTGTCACCGCCTTGGTGTAGTATTGAAGAGGCCATATCAGTGATTCAGGGCGCTGGTGGTTTATCGGTGCTAGCGCATCCGTTAGATTACAAAATGTCTGAAAGTTGGTTGCATCGTCTATACCAGTATTTTTCTGAGGCTGGCGGAGCTGCAACGGAAGTGGCACAATGCCAACAAACACCAAATCAGCGGCAAAAGCTGGCTGACTTAGCAAAACAATACAAGCTGTTAGCATCGCAGGGCTCCGACTTTCACTTTCCTGGAGGTCGACGAGAATTAGGAAGAAGCCTGCACCTACCGGAAGGTTTAACTCCGGTCTGGCAGCGATGGAATGAAGTTTAGCCCAACGCGAGTAAACATAGTGTTAGGCACCTGCAAGGCGGTTAAGTAATGAGTCAATTTTTTGAAATTCACCCTGAAAACCCTCAAGCACGACTAATTAATCAAGCGGCTGCAATTATTCGCAGTGGCGGAGTTGTGGTGTACCCCACCGACTCTGGTTACGCCATTGGCTGCAATATAGGTAACAAGCGCGCACTCGAGCGAATTTGTCGAATTCGACTGATTGATAAAGATCATAATTTTACCTTGGTATGTCGAGATCTCTCTGAGCTTTCGCTTTATGCAAAAATTGATAATCCCGCATTTCGCCTTATCCGAAATAATACACCGGGTGCGTATACGTTTATCTTAAAAGCGACCAAAGAAGTGCCGCGTCGTTTAATGAACCCAAAACGTAAAACAATCGGCATTCGCGTGCCCGATAACGTGATTTCTCTAGCCCTCACTGAAGCGCTAGGAGAGCCGTTAATGTCCACCACCCTCATCTTGCCAGATAAGACCGTGGCAGAGTCTGATCCAGTTGAAATTCAAGAGCGATTAGGCAAGTTGGTGGATTTGATCATTGATGGTGGGCACCTCGGAGAGTCGCCAACAACCGTGGTTGATTTAACCGAGGGCGACCCAGACATTCTGCGCGAAGGTACAGGTGATCCGGCCGCGTTTAATTAAGCCGTTTGCCCATGACCGACAACACCTCTCAATCACCCCAAATGCAACAGCAACCGTTGCCGCTGGGGTATGTGCGAGGTGAAGCCATTGTTGAGCAACCTGTTGACCTTTATATTCCACCCGATGCGTTGGAAGTTATTTTAGAAGCATTTGAAGGGCCGATGGACCTTCTGCTTTACCTCATTCGTAAAAATCAGCTCGATATTTTAGATTTACCGGTGCTTGAAATTACCCATCAGTACATGGAATACATTGCTTTGATGGAAGAATTGAAGCTTGAAGTGGCAGCGGAATACTTATTAATGGCGGCCCTGCTTGCTGAAATTAAGTCACGCTTACTATTGCCTAAACATGTTGAAGAAGACGACGAAGAAGATGATCCCAGAGCAGAGCTTCTTCGCCGTTTGCAAGAATATGAATGGTTCAAATTGAAAGCCCAAGAACTGGACCAATTGCCCAGAAGTGAGCGCGATTTTTTTCATGCAAGCGCTCACGTAGACGATGCGATAAAACCTGAGCGCGTGCCTCCGGACGTGGAGCTCGACGATTTGATGACGGCTTTTGCAAGCATTTTGAAGCGAGCAAAAGCGTTCGACCATCATCATGTTGAGCGTGAAGTGTTGTCAACACGAGAGCGCATGGCGCAGGTATTGAGTCGACTCAATGGCGTTCAATGGGTCGAATTCGCCAGGCTATTTGACGTGTTCGAAGGAAAAGCAGGCGTGGTTGTGACTTTTTTAGCAATTCTTGAGCTCACCAAAGAGCAGCGTATTGAACTCACGCAAAATGCCATTTTTGCTCCCATACATGTGCGTGATAAAGTCCAAAGCGAGCCTTTGCACGCGTTGACCGAATAGGTGGTGTATGGGAAACCGTATGAGTAACACGCAACTGCAACAGATCATCGAAGCCGCGTTATTCGTGGCTGAGCAACCCATGACGCCCACTGCATTGCGAGAATCAGTTCTCAGCCCATTTTCTGTACCTTTGCCCCGCATTCGAGAAGCACTCGATGCCATCATGCAAGATTATGAGACACGAGGTGTTCACTTGGTTGAAGTCGCGTCTGGCTATCATTTTCAAACCGCACCTGCCGTTTCAGAGTATGTAGCATTGTTGTGGACTGAAAAAGCGCCGCGTTACTCAAGGGCAACGCTCGAAACACTCTCGCTGATCGCCTATCGGCAGCCCATTACTCGTGCTGAAATAGAGCAAGTTCGTGGCGTCTCTGTGTCCACACAAATTATGAAAACATTGCAAGAAAGAGGTTGGGTTAAGATAATCGGCCACAAAGAAGTCCCAGGTAGACCTGCGCTATACGCAACAACGCCGGTATTTCTGGATTATTTTGGCCTCAAAAGCTTGTCTGAGCTGCCAGAGCTGGCACTACCTGACAACGCCAGAGAGCAAGCTCTTGCTGCCGAATATCCGCTATTCGCAGATGCAAATAAACCTCAAGCTGATTCCTAGCCGCATCGGCAGAGTTCAAGCGCTTAGAACATCATGTCAAAAGGACTCTTCACGCCCGATTGGTGCTGTCCCAATACGTGTGTGTAAATTTGAGTCGTTTTAATATCGTTGTGGCCTAATAATTCTTGAATGGTTCTAAGATCGGTACCCGACTCGAGTAAATGCGTTGCAAAGCTATGACGAAAGGTATGACAACTGGCCAGATCATTCACGCCAGCTGCACGAATTGCTTTTTTAACCCCTCGTTGCAACCCTTTTTCATGCAGGTGATGACGTTTGAATACCCCATCTCTGGGGTCAACCGCCAAATGGCTTGATGGGAATAAGTATTGATACTGCTGGCTTCGATCTGCGCCTTTGTATTTCCTTGCTAACTGATACGGGAGAGATACTTGGCCAAAACCTGCATCTAAGTCTGCTCGGTGTAGAAGAATCGTTGCATCAACTTGTTGGCGAATGGCGTCAACGAGGTTTGTGGGCATGAGAGTCACCCGGTCTTTGTTACCTTTTCCGTTCCGCACAGTTATGGTTTTGAGATTGAAATTAATATCGCCAATCCTTAAACGATGGCATTCAGCAACCCGCAGCCCACTTCCGTACATCAACCCCACCATTAGTTTAAATTTGTTATTGAGCCTGTTAATGACAGAAGCGATCTCATCTCTTGTAAGCACTATGGGTAATTTACGTTTGGGCGCTGCACGAGTGGCATTCACATTTTCCAATGGCCGATTCAATACATGACGGAACAAGAAACACACGGCATTAAATGCGATAGATTGTGTGGCAGGGGAGACATGCTTTTTGACTGCAAGATCACTTAGGAATGTCTCAACATGAGTTTCATTGTGCTCCTTTGGGTGTCCCATTCCATGAAAAAAAAGATACTGACGAATCCAGTGCCAATAGGTCTTTTCTGTCTTGAATGCATAGTGCCTAACCTTGATAGCCTTTTGGAATGCGGCTTGTAGCGATTCGGAACGTCTGGTTTCCATACCGAGTATATTCCTTAAGTAAATTTCACTGTTTATTTATGGCCCTTCATTAATTGTGGTGGGTTGGCGCCAAATCTAACCCTCCAAAATGAAACATGATGGCGTTCTTGTATCGCTCTTTTGAACGAAAGCCATGAGCTCGGACTCTGATGGTTCTTATGCGACTGTTGAGGGCCTCCGCTAAACCATTTGAGACTTGATGCCTCATCGCATTTAGAATTCCCCACAAGCGGCCTTTGATGAGGTTAGCGACATTTGTCAAAGCGGGGA